>CAZXXH010000017.1:0-5031 GCA_964644645.1 uncultured Dehalococcoidales bacterium | reverse complement strand
TAATGAATCTCGGTCTAGCGTCAATATGGGAACATGATCAAGTCCTAACTGCTTACGCGCTAGAGCGTTTGCAGGAGATCGAAACCATAAAAGTGCTTGGATCTCTCGATACAAAAGATCGAGGGGGTGTTATATCGTTCCATCACGAATCGATACATCCACACGACATAGGGACTGCGTTGGATAAACTAGGCATTGCCATACGCACTGGACATCACTGTGCTATGCCGTTGGTTCGGAGCTACGGTTTGCCAGCAGCAGCCCGTGCGAGTTTTTACATGTACAACACCATAGCGGAAGTGGACATGTTTATAGACGGTCTTAAAGAGACGGAAGGTTACTTCAGCAATGCAGGGATTCGGTGAGCTAGACGAGATATACCGAGACACGATTCTAGATCATTACCGTAAGCCCCGGAATACTGACGCGCTTGAAAATCCTGAGGCTGACGTTCGAGTAAATAATCCCTTCTGTGGGGATGAAATACATTTACAGTTGTCCACAGATGGTGATGTTTTGTCCGGGGTCCGAGTATCAGGACGCGGCTGTGCGATTAGCCAATCATCTGGTTCTTTAATGAGTGAGTCAGTGGTAGGTAAATCCATAGCTGATGTCCACGAACTCTCAGGGCTATTCCGCCGCTTAATGACTGGCGATGGGCTATCAGAAGAAGGTGAAGAGCGGTTGGCTGATTTGTTGGCTCTTGAAGGAGTTAAACGTTATCCAGTGCGCATCAAGTGCGCGTTACTGTCTTGGTCTGGACTCAGTGAAGCGTTGTGTGTTTTGGAAGGCGTGAGGACCACATCTGCCGCAGACTCCGATGTGGCCACGGATACTAACGATCCCTTGTAAATTTCCCTAGTCCCTGCCGGGTTCGCTGGCAGATAGCCAAACCCTTGATAGAAAATGGCTGTTGCTACGTACGATGTTGGGCCAGAAATTCTTCAAATGGGGCGTCCACACCCAGTGTATTAACTTAGTGGCCGAGTTGAATCTATAAGCTCCCGCGATGATTTCTCTTTGAATGTGTTGAATTTGATCTTTACGCCGGCCGTAGTTGAATTCAACGGATTGCTTCTCTATTAGCCTATCTAAAACTGTGGATGAATAGCCATGCATGTTTGATCCACCGTCCGAGTGGTGAACTTGTCGGAGAAACTGGCTAAGTCCGACCGAAGGTGGCTGGGTTCCTACAAAAATTTGATAATCGCCACCCGACCATACTTTCTCAGCGAATTCCAGGGTTGGTACCTGAATCACAGAAGTAGCAAATCCTAGAGCATTAAGATCAGACGCCATCGCGTGTGCGTGATCAACATGATTATCACTGAAGAGCCCTACTTTGATCTCAATGTGGGATCCTACAGGCAGAGCGGCGGTGTTTAGAAGATTGCGGGCTTCCTGAGTATTGCCAAAAAAGGACTTTAGTTCGTCTTCGTGCATTTGCCAAGACAGATAGGGTGTGTTGAGCCCTAAACTCACATAGGCTTGGCCCTGCCATATATCGGTGATATAGCGCCATGGATCCCATGCATTTAATATAGCGCGGCGTACGGCTAATTTATCTAACGGTGGGCGCGATGTGTTTAATGCCACTTCTACCCCGACACCAGGTGATGGTACCGTAGTTGACTGGAGATCCGATTTACGGTCGAGCGCTATCGTTAGGTCGGAGAACGACGGCTGGTCGAAATCTATTAGGCCGGTTAGTAGGGCAGATAGTCTCGTTCGGCCGTCTGGAATGACGTGAACGGTTAGGCCATTACCAATTGGAGTGTTTGGTTCATAATAAATTGGATTGGGCACAAACTCCAAAAGCTCTATCCCGGTGTCCATTAGTATCCACGGCCCACTCCCAATCACGGGCCTATTTTTTAGATCTCCGCGCTCTACAACAACTTCTCGTGCAATGATCTTGGAATGGCCATCAGCCAGATTGGCGAGGAGTTCTGGGTCTGGCTGCAGAGTTCGGATTTCGAGCGTTGTGGAGTCGATTACCTTTACGCGGTCTACGTTGCTTAGCAACATGGCATTGGCCCATCCGGCTGTCGCCTGGCGTTGATAGCTGAATGCAATGTCGTGTGCAGTGAGTTGACGGCCCAACACCGGTGGATCATTTTGCCATCGAGCGCTCTCTTTCAATTTTACGCGGTAGGTCGTGGGGTCAATTTGCTCCCATGTCTCACATAGATCGCACTCGATCTCCTCACTTGGGATATCGACACTAGGCCCACTACGAAATCGGAAAAGTTGGCTGTATGCGAGACCTGGGCCCCACGTAATCAGCGAAGGCGATGCATCCTGATGAACGTCAAAGTGACGAGGCGAGTTCCGAACGGACATCTTAAGAACTGAAGATCTGCCTGCAATCCCAGTTTGTTGTTCCAAAGAAAGTGAAGGATGTGTAGGTGTAGGAGTTAATGGAGATGGCGAGCCGGGCACCGGAGATGCTGACGATACCAGAGAGATGTTGTTGGCACAGGACGACAAAACCGTGGCGACCGCAAAACCCGTGACGATAGAAATTGGCAATCGATACCTATACAAGATGCTGGTCCAGACAACTGGTTTCAGGCGTGTATAAAAGAGGGACCTCATTCTGAATATGTAACCTGGTGCCTGGTGTTTTGTTTGTGAGGAAACCGTGTTACTTGGTACTGACAATGCGAAATGCTGATTTTGTGGAATCGACAAGGTGTTTCGTTAGCCTTTCTAGCCTCCGGAACGACGATAGCGTCGGACTGCTAGCGGTACAACGACGATTAGTATCCCTGCCGACCATGCCAGAGATTGCCACAGTGGCTTGAATACTGGTCCACCTTGGGCAAGCGCCCTTGCAGCATCCACAGTTACGGTCATTGGATTAACACGTGCGATCGCTTGTAGCCAGTCTGGCATGGATTCGATTGGGACGAATAGCGAACTAAGAAACGTGATAGGGAAAACGTACAAGAATCCGAAGGTTTGGGCGGCTTCGACAGATTTCACCGAGACTCCAATTAACGCGGAAATCCAGGAAAAAGCAAAGCCTAGACTTAGGGCGACGAACGGCACTAATATGGCTCCGCCAACGCCGCCGTGGAAGCGAAATCCGACCAATGAGCCTACAGCCAACATGATCGCAATCACTAACAGGTTATGGAGTAACTCAGCGACGATTCGGCCCGAAATCACGGCGGATCGCGCAATGGGCAAAGACCTATAGCGATCGACCATTCCCTTACCCAGATCATTAGCCAGCCCTATTCCCGTTTGTGTTGAACCAAACAGAACAGTCTGAACCAGTATTCCGGGGATCAAAAAATCGACATAACTGATGTTACCCGTATTGATTGCACCACCGAACACATAGACAAATAGAAGAACAAACATTACTGGTTGAATTGTAGAGGCAGCCAACAAATCCGGGGATCTTTTGTAGCGCAGCAAGTTACGCCACGCCATGATAGACGAGTCTGTAAGCGACCATCTGAACTCATGTTTCAGTAAACCGATGGAAACCACTGTTGCTCTCCTTTGGAACCGTTCAAACCCATAGGTCTATGCAACTCGGGGTAGCTATTACTTATGTGCGGTGTCAATAACCGTCTTACGCCCCGTAGTAGCCAGAAAGACATCATCCAGTGTTGGCTCTCGTAGGGCAATATTGGCAATCTTAATCCCTGCAGCGTCGAGTTTACGCACCACATCTGTCAAAGCTGGACCTGTCTTTTCTACACAGACGCTAACTTGTATATTGGTACTGTCTACATTAGGTGGTTCTATGCCTGTATCGTTTAGGATCACGGCCGTTTGTGACAGGTCAATTGGGTCTACCAGTTGCACTGTGAGAAAATTACCGCCCGTACGTTCTTTAAGCTCCGTTGATGTGCCTAGAGCGATCACTGATCCGCGATCGATCACGGCTATACGATCTGCGAGTTGATCTGCTTCCTCCATGTACTGTGTTGTTAGAAGCAGGGTCATGCCTTCGTACACTAGATTTTTGATAACCTTCCAGAGTTCAAGCCGGCCTCGTGGGTCTAGCCCTGAGGAGGGTTCGTCAAGAAACAGAATTTTCGGCTTTGCTATAACGCTGGCAGCTAGATCTAGCCGGCGCATCATGCCTCCCGAATATTCTTTTGTTTGTCGATGTGAGCTATCGGTCAGCGAGAATAGCTCCAATAATTCATCTGCTCGTTGGCGCGCACGCCGGTAGCCCATGTGGTACAACCGACCCACCATCACCAAGTTTTCTCGCCCGGTCAATGTGTCGTCCACTGCTGTATTTTGACCAGATAAGCCAATAATGTTTCTTACCGCTTGAGGTTCCTCCAGCACATCGTATCCACCCACGATTGCAGAACCTCCATCAGGGCGGAGCAAGGTTGTCAGTATACGAACTGTCGTGGTTTTCCCAGCGCCGTTCGGGCCAAGTAGACCCATTACCGATCCGGTCTCAACCTCCAAGTCGATACCGTTCAACGCCGTTACATCACCAAAGGTCTTGGAGAGATTCTGGGCATGAACAGCGATCTCCTTGCGATTAGCTGTTTGCACTCTGTCAAAGTTCATAATGTTGGCTTGGTTCATAATGGCATTTATTCTGATCCGGGTCATATTATGGCGAAACTCACTGCAATGGAGCACACTGGTTTAGTGATGTGATTGGGTCAATATTAATTACATGTTTCTTTGTTACTTGTGCTTGGTATTTGCTTCGATTAGTTGGCGAATATGATGGTAGTGATCCAGACACTCTAGGAACAGGTCGACAGACTGAAATGCGCCGTCCGTCTATAGCCTCAGTCATGCCAAAATGTATCAGACGTTAATGAAAACGAATTTCAGTTGGGTTTTGATTCATTCGGTTGACTGATAATGTGGATCGATATGCGCATGCAACCACGTCTGATAGTCAGTGTTTGCAAGGTATCGTATGCACTGGTGACAACCAAGTTTTTCGTGAAATACCGGCTTGAGCGGTATCACAAGCTTACGCTTGGACAGGTTTCATCACCGACTGGAGGAGGCTAGTGATTGAAAATTCGC
>CAZXXH010000016.1:21982-23407 GCA_964644645.1 uncultured Dehalococcoidales bacterium | reverse complement strand
TAGCTCTGCCATGATCAAACCGTAGGGAGTCAGTGGCGACCACTCATTATGATTGGCTGCCATGACGGAGAAAGAACCGGCGTAGTGAGGCTGGTGATTCCCATGGTAGTAGAGATCTGGAATGCCGAAAAACGCATGGCCAAGTTAGTGTACCCAGGTACGGGGGTCTTCTTCGTGGCAAACTGTGAACTTACCAACTTTATATTTTGTAGGTCTTATAGCGGCCCCAAGAGCGCAGTTCGGGTTGTCGGTACCGATATTGGTGATGATTACAGTGTTGCCGTGTTTATGAAAGCGGGGATGCCATCCATTACTCTCGATATTCTCCCTACTGGGTCGGTATGGTGGTAACACGTTCAACTTTCCGTTTTCGTCGTAGATCTCCCTGTAACGTGAGAAGTCGAACAGGGTATCCACTTCGTCGAGTATGGAGCGACCTGCATAGGTCTTGTTCCTATCCTGGGGGCAGTTATTTTGCTGGGTTCCATCGTACTCAAAGGTCCTGAAGCAAGTTCCTCCGCCGTCCTCTGGAGTGCCTTTCTGACGGTCTATTTGGATCGCGTGGCGAACGTGTCCATTCACATCACGCAACGGGGATAGGGCCATTTTGCCGTTGCTCATAGCCCCAAGCCAGTGGTTAACGTTGAATTCCTCTTGCCCGAAAACTAAATCAGATACTTGGTCAACACTCTTGCACATTACATTTTTGCCAATTTTGTCGGCGTGAGGGTAGTCAGAGCGCGAGTAGCGCGGAAAGCCTTCCCAGAGGATATCTCTCTTCCCACCATGGCAGACGGTATTTTCGTACAGGATGTTCAAGGGCAAGACGAATTGGGTCTTTTCTGCTGTTTTAAATGTCCATTCGGAACGTCCGGCTAGAACCGAGATGGGTACGACGTTCCCGCCTAACCCCACAGCCCCAACGCTCGATATTTCTACCTTGTAGGTCCTTCCCCCGAAAAGGGGAGTGTCCGGGATGAATGAGTACATTCGGCCTGATCCTACGTTGTCGTTGGTAGTCGCGCCCGGATCGGTGTAAATCCAGCGCGTGTGTCCGTCGACCGGGGTGGTCTTTTCACAACCCTCATAGCCACAAAGCTTCAACGAAATGGCCGGTGTGCCTGACAACACTGGTTGAACTAACCGGTCTATTCCGCTAAAAGCTGCCGTGACAGACGAGGACGGGATAGAACCAAAATCGAAGTCGGCCACGGCGTTGAGCCGCACGCCTATTTCGGGATCCCAGGCTACATTGCGAGATTTTGGTTCAGGATTGACCACTAATGTCAGGGAGCTAACCAACTCTTCGAAGCTCCCGGCTGTCGGCGGTACGGCAGTAGGCGGTACGGCCTGCTCGGAAGCTCGGGACTCCACAACTTAACTCACGGCTACGAAAAGATCATCTGCTGACAAAGCACAACCGGC
>CAZXXH010000016.1:0-21899 GCA_964644645.1 uncultured Dehalococcoidales bacterium | reverse complement strand
TCTTGCAGTTTCGGGCTTTCGAGTGTGGGGAGTGGGAGTGTCGGTCTGACGTGGGCTGTTCGGAGGTGTTACGGCTGTCGGCGGTACGGCAGTAGGCGGTACGGCCTGCTCGGTCGCTCGGGACTCCACTCCTTCCCTGACGGCTTCTATCAGTTCATCTGCTGTCTCAGCACAACCGGCCGATATGATCAAGAATGCAGAGGAAAACGCCGTAATTTTTAGTAACCGACCACACCGCTTGAGCATTGATTTCACACCTCTGGCTATTTTTACCCACCTAGCTGGGTAAAGAATTTACGGTTCTTAGAATCGCCTAAATTTGTTGTCGAGGACGCATTTCTTCTTTACATTATACTGACCGTTGGGTTACAGGATGTTTACAATCGCGTTGACGACCCGTTATACAGAGTTTGATCCACACTCTGTCGGAACGCGGGTCAATTTGTTCGTTCTACGTTCGCTTACTTGTATCGACGGGTAACAATTTTACCGCATGGTGCATTTTGGTGACACATGCGTTGTTCATGGCCCGTAACTGCGTCCAACGACACACCTAGCCCCGCCAATTCTACAATGTTTGTGCATGGCCTACCCATAGGTGGTGTCGTGTAGTTCTTCTTCTTCGATCGGTACGGTTGTGCGTCGATATCTACTTCTGCGGATCGTCAACCCGGGCTCTGGCAGGGGGCTTGTGTATGGTTGCAACTTCTACCCATCCTGGAAAGAAGCCGAGACCGAGAGCCGTACGCATAGAGGGGATATTGGCTGCTGAGGTGGCGTAAAAAGGAACTTGGTTTGCTGCAAGCGCTTCTTCAGCCAGGGCTGATGTTAGAGCCTGTCCCAGTCCCTGTCCTCGGTGTGTAGGTAGGACATCTATACCGATCTGCCACATCCGTTGCGCATCCTTTGTCAGGGCTGCTAGGCCAGCCAGTGAGTCGCCGTAGTGGGCAAGTGCAGCGGTAACGAGACCTTTGTTCTCACGGGCGTTGCGCTCAAGTCCATTCGGCCACTGGTCGGACCTAAGTTGGCGTGTGGAATCAGGGCCGGTGAGTTCCAACCTGTATCCCTTCGGCATTTGTTTTGGCCTGAGATCTGACTTTGAAACTACGAAGCGCGGGTATGGGCCAGCAAGGGTATTCCTAGATTCTTCTACCAATCCCGTTGCAGCTGCCATTCGCTCTGGTCCCATGAGCTGATGCTGCGGGATGTTGGTAAAAGTCTGGTGGGCCCAATTCGACCATACAGAACTGACAGAAACGACACCTCCAGGACCAGTGACAGCAATCCCGAAATAAGGATCTGGATTGGTTAATTGCCTTCCAGGGGGGCGGGTGGTAGTTGTTGATACGCGTTCAACGATGTGAATTTCTCCATCGTTGAAATCGACTGTGTTGCATTGCAACTCAGCGGCTAGCATTGCCGATACAGCAGTATTAACGTCGTCGCGGGTTACTGGACTCATTCAGATGAATCGGAGGTACAAACGGTGATGAGACGCACTAATTAAAACCTCACATAACCGTCGATGTTGTTAAACCAGAGTGATCTCTGATCATGAATAATTCGTACTGTATACAACGCTGTTCGTCACCCAGGTTCCCTATGCCCATAGCAAGTTATGGGCACCATTTTGGAAAAAGCACTTTACTTGCTCAAGCAAAACATATTTGTATAAGAAATCTTTGACGCCACGCGCCCCATGGGTAAAGACCTTAAGATAGGCAAGGCTCTAATCTAGAGGTCTGGTGCCGGGAGCAGGATTCGAACCTGCACTCCCCTGAGGGAAGCGGATTTTAAGTCCACCGCGTCTACCCTTTCGCCACCCCGGCACGGAGATGTTGGCTCCCACGAACATTATCGCCCAGGATGCCAAAGTTAGTGGCCCAACTCGCAGCGTCACGAACCGGAAGTTTAATACTACTCCGTGCCATGATAGCCGTTGAAGATACTGGTCATCAAAGCAACTAATATGTTACCGATTGCCAACTACTTTTCGGAGATTAGTACTGTCTTATAGTCTGTGGGCTCGATCAAGTCTCTTGGGTCGAGAGATCAGCTACTGTTCCTTCCCCAGAGTTATGGGAGTTAACTTTGACAGCCAAAACTGAAGAAACGACACGCCAGATAGTGGCTACAGTTCGTGAGTTCGTGCAGCGCGAAGTTATTCCTGCTGCTGCCGAACATGATCACAAGGATTCATATCCGGATGAACTGGTTGACCAAATGGCCGATATGGGTCTCTTTGGCATAACGATTCCGGAGCAGTACGGTGGTCTGGGCCTGAACCATGCTACATATGCAATGGTCTTCGAGGAGCTGGCCAAGGGCTGGCTTAGTATCACGGGTCCTATAGGCACCCATTCGATACTTACATACGCGATACAAAAGCACGGTACCGAGGAACAGAAACAGGCCTGGCTACCTGATTTAGCGATCGGGCGAAAGCGTGCAGGATTAGCACTGACAGAGCCGGGAGGAGGCAGTGACGTGGCTGGGATAGAGACCGCTGCTTGCAGGGCGGGCGATGAGTATGTGGTTAATGGTAGTAAGACATTTATCACCAATGGTAAACATGCAGATGTGTTCATGTTGGTGGCCAAATCGGACGCTTCTGCTCAACCACCGCATCGGGGCATAACTGCTTTCATTGCAGACAAACGGTCAGGTTTCACGGCTGGTAGAGAGCTGGATAAGTTGGGCTACCGTGGGGTCGATACCACGGAACTGGTGTTTGATGACTATCGGATATCTACTGACCGCATCATAGGGGGGAAAGAAGGACGCGGTTTTTATCAGGTTATGGAGGCACTGGAAACAGGTCGTATCAACATTGCTGCACGAGCAGTCGGAGTCGCCGACGCAGCGTTCGAGGCAGCTATCCGATACGCACAACAGCGAAATACTTTCGGGCGACCGATAGCTAGCAGGCAGGCGATCCAGGGAATGTTGTCCGATATGGCGACCAAAATAAAAGCAGCTCGGCTGCTAACGTACGATGCTGCCGCGATGAAGGATAAAGGGGAGCGTATTGACGTTGAAGCTAGCATGGCCAAACTGTTTGCCAGCGAGATGTGCGCTGAAGTTACGCTGGATGCGATGCGCATCCACGGTGGTTATGGTTTCGTAAAGGACCTACCCTTGGAGCGTTATTTCAGGGATGCGCCGTTGATGATCATTGGAGAGGGTACCAACGAGATCCAAAAACTGGTCATTGCCCGAAACTTGCTAAAGCGTTACGCGATATGACAGTGCCAGAGGTCTCAAGGGATTCTCGGCACAAAGTCAAGTTCACAGAGCTGGTTCTATGGCTAGGCTATCGAGATTAGTAAGCAGGTGGCTCTGAACCATGTTCGATATTAATCATTTTTCCTGCGGGCTGAAATTAGGTCGACTAATAGTTTGCGAATGCCGACCATGGCTGCCAGTCCGGCTGCGCCGATAACGACAGCATATCCGTCATCAAGAATAATACTACTTAAAACGAGCGCGGTTAACAGGACCGCAGCCGAAGGTCCACTGCTGCGCAGTGCGACAAACCCTGCAAGTCCCGCAAAGAGCGCAATCAAGCCAGGCATCGTCGAAATAGTGACGCCGGCCCCGATAGCTGTTGCCAGACCGGCGCCACCACGGAAACCATTTAATACCGGTGCAAAATGGCCGGCAACGGCAGCAAATCCTCCCAACATGGCGAGATCGTCTGGTATTCCCAATAACCGAGCTATGACAACTCCCGCTGAGCCCTTTGCTGCGTCCATGGTAAACACTGCAATGCCCAGGGGACGGCTTACGGTCCTGAAAATATTCGCAGCGCCCGGATTTCCGGTGCCGACGGTAAACACGTCAATCCCCATGATACGGGCAGCCAGATACGCGAACGGTATCGACCCAATCAAGTAACTGGCCAGCACCGTGATTATTAGAGATGCAGGATCTACGTGACTCAAATCTTTCCTATCGTATTCAGTATGTGCATTAGGAGTGAATAATGCTGCAATATCAACGAATTTGAAAGCCGATGTGAATCATAAGCGGGCCCGTTTCGCTATATCTTGTTTACTAAATTGGACGATCAGTTGCTGCGCGTTCCGCGTGTACGGTGTGTGTCGATCGCTGATTAGTCACCCACCGTCTAAACCGAAGGAGAATTCTGCGTTTACCGCTCAAGCTGACCGTTATGCCGTTGCTGTCTTACTTGGGCTCTGTTAGTTTCCAGTAGTCGATACCTGTGATCGGGGAGATACTATAAACATCCAATTGTCACCGGAATTCCGTTTCTGTACTTACTGCGGTTCCCAGTTACCGTTAGGTGATGTAAACAGACTTAGCTGTGAAGCTTGCGGCAGGATAGTGTACCTGGACCCTAAGCTCGCCGTTGCCGCTATTGTGCCGATCGACGGACGTATATTACTGGGCAGAAGGGGTATAAACCCAGGCTTTGGCAAATGGAGTTTTCCTGCCGGCTACGTTAATCGTGGTGAGAGCATTGAGGAAGCGCTTGCCCGTGAAGTCAAAGAGGAGACGGGACTAGACGTAAAGGTGGGTTGGCTTGTCGGTATGTATTCGTGGCGTGACCGGGCTGTTGTGCTCGGCGTTTACGAGGCAACGCCGACTGGAGGTCAGATGGCCCCTCTTTCAGAGACCCTTGAAATCGACTTATTTACATACGATCAGTTACCAGAATTGGCATTTGAAGGTGACCGCGAAATCTTAATCGAATGGCAACGAGGCCGACTTCTCAAAGGATCTTGAGATACTTTATGCCTCGCTAAAAGTTGCAACTGCCTACTTCTATACGGCCTAGACTCGGGCTTCAATACCGGCGAGGGTTTCAAGAGCTTTAATTAACGCGTGATGGCCCGCCTCGCTCCCGCCAGCTGCTTCAACACTTCTGTAAAGTTGCACTTGTTGATCAGACATAGGCAGGGGTAGTGCCATCTCGGCTGCCGCTTCCTGGACTAGACGGAGATCCTTCTGCATATGGCGGACTAGAAATCCAGGGGCGAAGTTGCCTTCGATGATACGCGGGCCCATAGTTTCTAGGTGCCATGACCTACCGGCTCCCTTGAGTGCTGCGTCCAGAAAAACTCGTAAATCTAGTCCTGACTTGGATGCGAACAGTAGCGCTTCGTTAACCCCGCTCAAGCATCCCGCGCTCAAAATTTGATTTGCCAGCTTAGCGGTGTGCCCAGCCCCTGTAGTCCCCATGTGAGTAACTAGGCTCCCCATGACTTGTAGGATAGGTAAACAGCGCTCAAAGGTGGCTTCATCACCTCCAACCATGATAGACAATGATGCTTCCTCAGCCCCCCACTGTCCCCCAGTGACAGGCGCGTCCAACATAGCTATCCCTCGTTTTGATAATCGCGCCGCCAAAGATCGACTCATATTGGGCGAAATCGTGCTCATGTCGATCACCGCTGATCCCTCTACGGCGCCATTAATTACACCCTCTGGGCCGCAAATAGCAGCCTCTACATCAGGAGAATCAGGCACCATTGTTATGGTGATATCGGACATAGATGCCACTTCGGATGGCGACTTCGCCGCAGTTGCCCCTGCTTCTAACAGCGACGATAGCCTCGATGAGTTTAGGTCATATGCAGTTAGTGGATACCCTGAAGAGACTATGTGCCCCGCCATTGGGAGACCCATGATCCCGAGGCCGATGAAACCGATTCTCTCTGACATAAAAGTGCTCCTCTGAACGTGCTATCTCTACCAGCGGTACAGCGCCGTATCACCCGCGTCGTAGTTCTTTAATCTCTTCTATGTAACTTTTCGCCTGGACAGACAGGAACCATGTGGCATTTGCTATTAGCCAGTTAAAGCCCAGGTTCGTCCATCGTTTGAACGCTTCCGGATCAGCAGCCACGGTGCCGACCTGCTTTCCGGCCTTCAGTGCCTGCGATCCCAAAGATTCGATCGCATTGGTGACTTTAGGATCCTGCATTTGGCCATGTATGCCCATCATTGATGAAAGGTCGTTCGGTCCTAAGAAAATTACGTCTGCGTGCTCCGTAGCTACTATGTCCTGCGCGTTGTCGATACCCTCTTGGTTTTCTATCTGTAGACAGATAAAGGTTTCCTTGTTGGAGAGCTTGACGTAATCACCAGGTGTGTGGTGTTGGCCGTATCCGCTCGCGCGGTTGATTGCTAACCCTCTTTTACCTACCGGTGGGTACTTGACGGAATCGATTACTGCTTTCGCAGTGTCACCGGAATCTATAAACGGGATCATTACTCCTGCTGCACCTGCGTCCATGAAACGCTGTATATGTTGTTGCATGTTGAGACCAACTCTTACTACAGGCGTTATATCCGATAGTTCTGCAGCTCGGATCATGTGCTCTGCCGTTTCGTAATCCATTATGCCGTGCTCGCAGTCAAGTACGACAAAATCGAAACCAATCCAGCCAATGAGTTCAACAATGTGCGGCGATGGAACGTTTACGAAGCATCCTGCGCTCGGTTTACCTTCGCGCAGACGGGCTTTCATCTTGTTTTTCTTCATATCGTCCTTTCAAACCCAACTGTTTACGGTTCTACAAGTGGCTAACACTCATGGTCCAAACTGCGTAAAAAGTACTCAGGGTCAGCCGACAGACTTGGAGGCAGTAGTTTTTCCTCCGTGTGAATCTATTTTTAGTACAGAATACTCGAGTGTCAACGAGATATGCGGTCGATCACTTTGAATCAACAGGACCCAGATAACTGGCAACAAGCATATCCCGTGCGTAGTAAGGGTAATTTATTTCACCGAGTAACAGTCCCTATGTGTTCTTGGATTAAGGCCCCAACGGCCGTCCAGATTCTTGCCGAGATTTGCTCGCGACCTGCCTCTCCATCGATTGTAAGCCAACGCGCTGGTTCCGCCGCCGCCAGTTCGCGGTAACCATTGATGACCCGTTGGTAGAATTCGCGGTTTTCATCCTCGAACCGATCTTGGTTCTGAATATTTCCACGTGCGGACGCTTGCCTATCTAATGCTACGTCGAGATCAATATCGAGGAGCACAGTGAGGGTAGGCATCAGATTTCCAGTTGCCATGCTACTTAGTTTTCTGATATCGCTAAGATCTATGTCCCGGCCATACCCTTGGTAGGCCAATGAAGAGTCGCTGTATCTATCGGCAATTACCACGGCCCCACGTCCTATCGCGGGCTTGATAACTCGAGTTACAAGTTCAGCGCGCGCGGCTTCGAACAAGAATAACTCGGCAAGAACACTGACAGATTCACCTACCTTCAGCCAGCCTTGCAACCCGCGTAGTTGCTCGCCCAGGGGCGTGCCGCCAGGTTCTCTGGTTCGCACAACCTCCAAGCCTAAATTGGCGATCCTTTTGGCGAGATCTTTAGCCTGGGTACTTTTTCCAGCGCCGTCACAACCCTCAATGGTGATAAACATTTTCTTACTGGCTCGTAGTCGTCAGCGGAATCTGATCACGAAAAATGGCGGATCGTTTTCCCATTCTCAGATGGCAATATGTCAAAATACACTCAAATCTAGGAGCCACTGATTAACTTCTTCGAGAGCGGATAACCACCCTACGCATCGGTTCCTGACCCGTACTAGAGGATCCAAGATTGTTGCGTGCGGCTAACCCATGCTGCAATCGTCTGATATACGCCTTCTGCGGTGCCAGATCGACACGATGCTCACCTGCCTGAACGCGGAGTACAGCCTCCTCAGCGTCCGTCATGGCAGTGGCCAATGGCCTAGACCCGTCTCCGGAGGGTTCGTTATCTTCAGGTAGGCGATCAGTTCCATTGGTAAATCGCATTAAAAATTGGCGGATTTGTTCTGAAGAACTGCGTCTCAAGACATATACCGGGGTCCCATGATGTTCTGCTTGTCGAACCGCGGTAGGGCGCCTACTGTAGTGGGATTTGGTAGTGACAAACACATCAGCCTGATCGGCAGAAGGTACAACTTCAACTGGCGAGCCCAATTTGTCGATCGCCGAGTTTATCGCCGAGCGAGGAATGCCGAACGGGTGCACTCGGGTCGAGCTTACAGGATGTGGATCCTGGCGATATCTTGTGGTTATTGCTTTACCAGAATCCGTTTTACCAATCCCTTTGAAATTCGGCAGACTCCAGCCTGTGGGGGACAGATCATTCAATTTAGGTGATTCGCTAGCTTGTTCGACCCTGCTGCGGATTTGCCCATCCTCATCTATCCACCTGATTTCGGGTCGCATAGGGTATCCCCGTAGCATCGAGTCAACCACGTTTCCCACGTCTTTATGGATCCCTACCAAATTCCGATCTCTGATTTCTACGACACTATCAAAAGTCGGTTCATGACGTCGCTCCAAAACGGTTTTCTGAGTTCGTCTGCGCTTTGCCTCTACATCACCGAGAGTTACCGTCTGTGTCCCGCCGACGAGGTCGGAAAGAGTCGGGTTACTGACTACATTGGCGAGCGTGTTGCCATGTGCAGTGGCAACCAATTGAACCCCGCGTTCGGCAATAGTTCTAGCTGCCAAAGCTTCTAGTTCAGTACTCATCTCATCTATGATGATCACTTCTGGCATGTGGTTCTCTACAGCCTCGATCATCACACGGTGCTGTAACTCTGTACGTGTTACTTGCATTCGACGGGCGTGCCCAATACCTGGGTGTGGCACATCGCCGTCGCCGGCGATCTCGTTAGATGTGTCAACAATAACTACTCGGCGCCCTACCTCTTCATCTAAGACTCGTGCGACTTCTCGCAACATGGTTGTTTTTCCTACACCTGGTCGCCCCAGTAACAGTACGCTATCACCAGTTATGAAAGAGTCCTGAATGATCTGTATTGTTCCAAATACTGCGCGTCCTACTCGACAAGTCAACCCGACAGGAGTGCCGCCGCGATTACGAATGACGGAAATACGATGTAAGGTGCGCTCTATGCCTGCTCGATTGTCATCCCCGAACTCCCCAACGAGTTGGAGCACTTGATTTATGTCGTCTCTTGTGACTTCTAACTCACCAATTGGCAACTGGCTTGCCGGGAACCTGGCTTCGGGCAATCTTCCTAGGTCCAACACAATCTCGAGTAGTTCACTACGATCCTTATGACCTTGCAAAAATCGCTTGACACGTGCCGGTAACACATCAATTAGAGCGTCTAGATCATCAACTATGTGCTCTGTTGCAAGTTTTCCACTCAACGATATTTCCTCATAAATTTGTTCGCTTCTATCTTGATACCCTGGAGAGGTCACTCTCAGAATCTCGATCCTATGTATAACGTGTGTGATGCTTCGTGATCAACCGGTTGCGACCATTATCTGACTCTTACGTGATACGGGGAGAGCTATCGGCTTGACGAGCAATTCGTAGTCCTCCTGAAATTTCTCCTGGACATTTTCAAACAACTGGGTGGACACCTTGTCAAATGATGGCACTAAGGCAACAAGAGATCGCCCTTCTATGTCACGTGTTGCCGAGTTAAATAGATGTTTACTCAACTCGTTTTTCCCGGGTCGAGACATTATCGACAAGTAGCGAACATCCTGTGCGTCACCGATTCTTGACCATGCATCTAATCTGCCATCGCGACTGATAACAACCTGATCCGTTACATAACCTGGGGGGTCTTCCAATCCATCACGCCATTCTTCTGTGTTCATTGGTAAATAGGCTCGAATGTTCTCAGGTGTCCGGGACTGTTGCAGTAAGAACATTTGATTGTCATCTTCCGGTTGCCTCGCACGACATCTATAGTCAGCAGGGCACGTGTGTGGTGTTTTCGATTTATTATCAATATTCCATCTGAATAAACGTTCCGAGTACCGGGGCTGAAAACCAGAGCGACGCGCTTCGTGAAACACCATGCTGTCATGGGGCAATCGGAGGAATAATCGGCGTGCACCTGCGTGGCCGGCTTCAACCGCTATTTTTTCGAGCAGGGCAGAACATACTTGTCGACTACCCTCGGTTACATATAGATCCTTAACTTCCCAGCAAGTCTGGCCAGCTCGTTTGCCAGCTCGCACAATTCCATTTATGCGTCCGCTGTCTACGCTAATCCAGCAGTTACCCCACGCCCGTGGCCACATGGCTAGACCGGCGTAGCGTACGGCTGAAAAGGGACTACGATGGGTCTTCAATGTAAGCCTGAGTGTGAAAGCTTGCGCCCGTCCAACAGATTGCCGGAGTGTTATGAGGCGTATTGAGTCAATTGGTAGTAAGCGACGAATCGTTTCCAAGTACTTGGAGGTTTCCTATAGAGATAGCAGTCAGATTTTGTCCTGAGAATGATCTGCTGTTTGGATGCTTGCCATTCTCAGAAAGTATTGGTGCACGCGGGAGTCTTCTGTCAACTCCGGGTGGAATGCGGTCACAAGGACGGTATCGCTCCGTGCTGCTACGGCGCGGCTGCCTTCGACTCTAGCAAGCACTTCTACATTAGGACCGCAAGATTCTATTACTGGGGCTCTTATGAATACGGCTCTAAAGGGATCATCACCTATGCCGGCGAACCTAATGTCGATCTCAAAACTATCGATTTGTCGACCGAACCAGTTTCTCGAAACGGCAATGTCTATGAGTCCCAGTGGAGATGGGTAAGGATCGCTCAGCTCACGCGCGGCCACTATCATGCCAGCACATGTGCCCCAGACAGCCATTCCTTTTGAGTAAGCTTTCCGAATTGCCTCGCCAATACCGTACGTATCCATCAACTTGACTATCGTGGTGCTTTCTCCACCAGGAATAATAAGCCCGTCTAGTCCGTCGAAGTGTTCTGCTTTACGAATTTCACGCGGCTCACCTCCAAGACTGCGAAGGACATCGAGATGCTCTGCAAAGTCACCCTGAAGAGCGAGAACGCCGATACGGGTCAACCGTGGTCTTACCAGCCTCTCGTAGCCAGTCGCTCTTCCTCAGAGAAATCACGCGTACTCTGTCCGCGCATTGCTTCACCGAGACCACGAGAAACCTCAGCGAGTATCTCAGCGTCTTTGTAGTGAGTTGTTGCTTTGACTATGGCAGAGGCCATCGCAGACGGATTCGAAGACTTGAAAATGCCGGATCCTACGAATATGCCATCCACGCCAATCTGCATAAGTAGCGCAGCGTCGGATGGAGTAGCTACGCCACCTGCAGCGAAGTTAACTACCGGCAACTGACCATTGCGGTGCACTTCTAATACGAGTTCGTATGGGGCGCCCAAATTTTTGGCTTCCGTCATCAACTCTTCTTCATTCATTCCTTCTATTCTGCGGATATGTCCTAGTACGGACCGTGCGTGCGTTACAGCCTCAACCACGTCTCCAGTCCCGGCCTCTCCCTTCGTTCGGATCATGGCAGCACCTTCACCGATGCGACGGAGAGCCTCCCCTAGGTTGGTGCAACCGCACACAAATGGCATTTTGTAATCCCATTTGTTGATGTGGAATTCATTATCTGCCGGGGTTAGTACTTCGGACTCGTCACAATAATCTACCCCTAGCGCTTCAAGGATTTGTGCTTCTGCAAAGTGGCCGATCCGCGCTTTTGCCATTACGGGTATGGTTACGCTTTCAATGATGCCGGAAACAAGTTCGGGATCCGACATGCGCGCGACGCCGCCTTCTTTTCGAATGTCGGCCGGGACGCGCTCAAGGGCCATTACAGCAACTGCTCCCGCATCTTCGGCAATTTTCGCCTGATCAGGGGTTACTACGTCCATGATCACGCCGCCCTTTAGCATTTGAGCGAGTCCCGCTTTTTCTCGCCAATTACCTACCTCAGGTTTACTTCCCTCTCTCCAGCGCTTAGCAGCCCCGGATTGCCCATTTTGACTAGCATTGTTGGTAGTATTCTGCTTAGTGATCCCGGTCGGTCGAGCGGTCATGATTACACTCCATGTCGGCTTTTCAACCTACTCCCAGTTAGGGAGAAGGGTCGTGGAGGCGGCACCGAACCCGCATCCAGACTTTCCATTACTTATGGAACTTGTTGGATTATACGACGGTTCCTGTCTCAAATACGCGATATAGCTTCCACAATGGATATTGTATGCAGTTGGAGTCATTGTCGTAAAAATTTATGGTGTTTAGCATTATGTTCGTTGTGACTGGCAGCAAGTCAATTTAGCGGAACACAAACTTATTTGTGACCTCGCTCCCTTGCAGCGATTGGATATCTCGTAAATACGCGGCACATGATCAGATTCCTTCTGGACGGAGGCCATTTATCCGCTCATACGTTGCCATTTGCGTAGGCTGACCACCTCACCAACCGGAAGAACCTTTTGTTTTGAGAACCAATGTGTCCATGAGACCTCAGCGACGTAGACATCACCATGTGAATCGATAGCTATTCCATGGGGCGCGATAAACTGGTTCGGAGCTTGGCCGGGCAGATCATCGCCAAAATGGGTAACGATGTTGCCGGAACGGTCAAGCACTGATACACGATTGCCAAGCCGCGGAACTCCCTCTTGCACTGGTGGTGGTCCCATCTCGCCCACATAGAATCCCAAGTCATCTCCAATTCCGGCGCATACAGACATCGGGTGGTGGACGTGCCACTGCTCGATGAATTCTCCATCGATAGTGAATACTTGGACCCGGAAATTCTCACGATCACAGACCACAATTCGTTCCTCGTCCCACATGCATATGTTGTGGGGCAAACTGAACTGGCCTGGGCCGCTTCCCGGTTCTCCCCAAGACTTGATGTGTTTGCCAGAGCTGTCGAAGCGGTGCACCCGGGAATTTCCGTATCCATCTGATACAAATAGGTCGCCCGTGCTACTAGAGATCGCGATCCCAGTCGGGCGGTTGAACATTCCTCCACCTTGCCACTGTGCAGGCTTATCTCGATCACCTAGTGTGAAGACAATCTCCCGATTAGGTTTCCGCTTCTGCACGAAATGTCCGTAGTCGTCAACAAAGTACATATTGTCGTCATGGTCGAATGCGATAGCGTGTGGCCGTACGAACTCGCCTTGACCCCATCCGTCAATGAAGTTGCCGTCTCGATCAAAGACCACTACCGGCGTATTGCCTCTGTTAAAAACATGTACACGATCATGAGAGTCAATACCCACGGACGTCGCGTCGCCGGCGAACGTTATCCCATGAGGAACCTGTGCCCACATTGCTACAGGTTCGAATACCGTAGATTTGCTGGGAGTTTGAGGGCTAATTTTCAGTTGCTCGGTGGACATACGTCTCCTCTTTAGTTGTTGCAGGTTATGTACCTAATGTCGTACGCCCCGCATTGCTCACTATGCCTAAGCAATCGCCGTACTGAACCAGTTGCAGACCCAATCTGTTCTATTGGGTCAGTAACACTCGTTAGGTTCTTTGGACTAGGGAACCTCGGCGCTCCAATCCGGAGCGCTCCAAGTTCCATGACTATATATTCTTCTTCCGTACGACCGACGTGGTTATAGCCCCTTTTTAGCCATGAAGGCCGCCAGATCCGCCGTGCGAGAAGCGTAACCCCATTCATTGTCGTACCATCCGACTATCTTGAAGAAGTTGCTACCAATTCCGGCAGTGGAAAGACCATCTATCGTGGCACTTGACGGATTTCCACGAAAATCGGAGGACACTAGCGGTTCATTCGAGAACGTTAATATGCCTTTCAAGTCAGCCGACGCTGCGGATTTATAAGCTTCATTAATTTCGTCTGTGGTGGTCTTACGTTCGAGCAGGACGGTAAGATCCGTAACCGAGACAGTCAAGGTCGGTACTCGGTATGCCATGCCGTCGATTCGGCCCTTTAGATCAGGTATGACTTGGGTAACCGCACGCGCTGCTCCAGTCGTTGTTGGGATAATGTTAGCTGCCGCAGCCCGTGCTCTTCGCAGGTCCTCGTGTACCTGATCTAGGATACTTTGGTCGCCCGTGTATGATTGGAATGTAGACATCAGCGCGTGCTGTATACCGAACGAGTCGTGTAGCACCTTCGCCATCGGAGCCGCACAATTTGTAGTACACGACGCGTTGGATACGACATGGTGGATCGCTGGATTATAAATGTCAGCATTAACTCCCAAGACGATCGTGAGATCTTCACCTTTAGCTGGGGCAGATATGATTACCTTCTTGGCGCCACCTTTCAAATGGCCGGCCGCTTTTGTACCATCGGTGAAGAACCCGGTGGATTCGACTACTAAATCGACACCTGCGTCAGACCAAGGTAGGGCGGCTGGGTCTCGTTGAGCGAATACCGTTATGCGGTCCCCATCGATCGATAGATCTCCGTCAACTGCCTCAACACTACCTGGATAGACACCATAGGTGGTGTCGTATTTGAACATGTGGGCGTTGGTTGCCGCATTAGTCAGGTCATTTATAGCGGCTACCCTGAGAACACCCTTGTGGTGCTCCAAAATTGCTCTCGTCACCTGTCTGCCAATTCGTCCGAACCCGTTGATCCCTATGTTTATCGTGCTCGTTGCCATTCGCTGTCCCGTTCCTTCTGTAATTGTTGGGTCACCTGGTCAATTAAATGGTGTGAGTGTGTCTTCATCACGCTAACACGCGAACGGGCTATAGGGCGATATTCCTATAGCCAAGCCGGTGGATTCAATTGATTATTTGTCGACCACGGTATGTTGCTCTATTGCCTAATTTCGATTCGATTAACAATAGCCGATTGTACTTAGCAGTTCTCTCTCCGCGAGCGGGAGCACCGGCCTTAATTTGTCCGGCTGCCAGCCCTACAGCTAGATCCGCTATCGTCCAATCTTCGGTTTCACCTGACCGATGGCTTATGACGATCCCGAATTCCGCCGTTCTTGCCTCGTTTATGGCATTTAGCGTCTCGGTTACCGTTCCAACTTGGTTAAGTTTGATAAGGATGGCGTTCGCGGCACCAGCCTTAATACCACGACGCAGGTAAGCTGATTGAGTAACAAACAAATCATCCCCAACTATCTGTACGGACTGCCCTAAGTCTCTAGTAAGTTCAATCCAACCTGTCCAATCATCTTCAGCCATACCATCTTCAATACTGTAAATCGGGTAATTTTGTACCAGCGATCTATACTCAGCCACCATCTGTGACGCTGTGAGAGAGCGAGATTCACGCTCCAGCACGTATGATCCCTGGTTGCAAAACTCAGATGCAGCGGCATCCAGGGCTATGAAGATGTCTTCCCCCGGTCTGTAACCCGCATGTTCGATTGCTGCAATCAAGTAATCTAGGGCTTGTCGTGTAGTTAGATCAGGGGGTGCGAAGCCACCTTCATCTCCAACGGTAGTTGGTACGTTCATTTTCTGAAGTAGTTCATATAACCCGTGGTAAATCTCTGATCCTGCTCTGAGAGCTTCTCTGAAGTTGGATACTCCAACCGGTGCGATCATGAACTCTTGCAGATCTGTCGATCCATGCGCGTGAACTCCTCCGTTTAGGATGTTAAACATTGGCACAGGGAGTTCAACTGACTCGTCCAATCCCGCCAATTCCGATAGGTAGGAATGAAGTCGTATGCCCCGACCATTTGCGGCCGCTTTCATTGATGCAATCGAGACCGAGAGGGTGGCGTTCGCTCCTAGACGTGATTTGTGGGTTGTACCGTCCAGTTGAATTATCGCTTCGTCGATAGCGTGCTGCTTATAGACATTCATACCGGTTATTTCATTAGCAATTGCTCCGTTGACATTACTGACAGCCTTCGTCACACCACTACCGCTGTACCGGTAGCTATCATTATCCCTTAGCTCTGTTGCCTCACGCGTCCCAGTGCTAGCGCCAGACGGCACAGTCGCAGAGCCGGTGGCCCCACTGGCCAGCGTTACCTCAGCTCGTACAGTGGGGTTACCACGCGAATCTAGAACTTCTAGAGCGTGCACTCCGGTGATCGATGTCATCTTGACAATTTGGTCTGTTTCAAGTCATCGGCCATAAGTAGTCAGCTGTATCAGGTTACTTGGTTCGCTGTGTGCCCGTGTGCTGCTGATAGCGCTAAATCGACTGCCTCGGAGGGTGTAGAGGCACGAATTATCCGATTGTCAGTTACTCCGCTACGGGCCAACTCCCATGTCTGTAGCCCTACAACACTTTTTCCGTCCGCAAGAGCATGCCCTATCTCTGATAATGTCCCAAACGCTCCCGCTATCGCAATCACGGCAAGACCTGCCTTTACAACTATCGTGTTTCTTGCATATCCAAGCCCAGTGGGTACCTGAATGTCAACCCAAGGATTCGCGTCAGCATGGGTTTCACCGGGTAATACTCCGATAGTGAGCCCATCCGCGCTTTTGGCGCCTCGACATACGGCGGCCATAATACCCTGAAGGCCCCCACAGACGATTATGGCACCACGTTCGGCTAGAATCCGTCCTACTTCCTCTGCCAGCTTCTCTTCGGTTGGGGAGGCTTGTCCGGACCCAATTACGGAGATGTATATGCGCCGGTTTCTAGACATTAAATCCCATCTAAGACCGCCCTACAATTTCGAATCCAATAGTGACCTATGTATAGAACGCTAAAATATGATCGTCATAATTAGAGTAATCAAATAGACCCAACCGCTTGTCTCTGGACTTCAAGTAGATTGATTATTCCTGCTCTGGCCAATTGGAGCATCCCATCAAGTTGTTCCTGGGCAAACGGTTCGCCCTCGGCAGTACCCTGTACTTCAACATATCGAAGGGTTCCTGTCATCACTACGTTAAGATCGGTGTCCGCCGATGAATCCTCAATGTAGTTGAGATCAAGTATTGGATCGTTGTTTATCATGCCCACACTTATGGCCGCTACGGCATCTAGAAGCGGCAGGGACTTCGCTTCTTTATTGTCAACTAATACAGCACAAGCTTGCTTCAGTGCTACGTAAGCTCCAGTGATTGCAGCAGTTCTCGTTCCGCCGTCCGCACGAAGGACATCACAGTCCACTATTATCGTCCTCTCGCCGAATCCGCTCATATCTGTTACGGCTCGGAGAGACCGACCGATTAGGCGTTGGATCTCCAATGTGCGGCCACCCTGTTTTCCCTTTCTTGCCTCTCTTTCGGTGCGTGTGGATGTGGATCTAGGTAACATGCCGTACTCCGCTGTTACCCATCCACGGCCACTACCACTAAGCCATCTGGGCACGCCTTGCTCAATGGTGGCGGTACACAAGACGACCGTATCGCCTGTAGTGATTAGGGCGGATCCTTCAGCCTGAGGCGAATACCCTAGGGCAATCGTTACTGGCCTAGCCTGATCTGGTTGCCTACCGTCAGTGCGCTGCAAACTGAGCCTGTTGGGTAGGATTGTGTTGGGCATTATCCCATGGTCTGGAAGACGGCAATGGCGTTATCCCTTAAGCATGGCCAGTATTATGAACCGGGTTGTCTATCAGCAAGTGCCGAAGTGCGGCGAGTTTAACACGGACCAAGGTTTCTACTTACTTAGTGGCGAATGCTGCGTTATTGTGTATTGGCGTACCATCATCTAAACAGTTTTGAATTCAAGGTTAATAGGCAATATGAACCATAGAAAAATTGCGATTATGGGAGCCGGCGCTGTCGGTGGATACTACGGCGGAGTGCTTGCACATTTCAGCGAGGACGTTACTCTCATCTGCCGCGGTTCTCACAAAAACGCGATTGAGCGGAACGGTCTCCATCTTGCGACCCACTGGGGTGAATTTACCGTTCATCCGCGTGTTACGGCCGATCCCGGTGAAGTGGGGCCGGTAGATCTTATTCTTTACACCGTCAAAACGTACTCAAACAAATCGGTGTTGCCGCTAATTGATCCTATGGTAGGTCCAGAAACCACCATTCTTAGTATCCAAAATGGCGTGAATAGCGGAGGGACGATCGCTGAGCGATTTGGCTGGCAACGTGCTCTGCAAGGGGCAACTTACATAGAAGCAGCCCTGGTGGAACCGGGTAAAGTCGAACAATCTGGGTCCACAGCACGCATCGAGTTTGGAGAGCGGTCAGGCGATATCACCCCTCGGGTGAACTCGATAGCCGAAATCCTAGCGAAGGACGGTATCCAAGTGGAGATCAGTCGCGATATAACGGCCTCACTATGGTCGAAGATGGTTTCCGTAGGAGCCATTGGTACAGTGATGACGGTCAGCCGTTCTTCGCTAGCAGAAGTGTTATCAGGACCTTGGGGAGAACACACGATACGAGATGTTATGCAAGAGACTGTAGCGGTTGGAACGGCGGCCGGTATAACTTTCGAGGATGGAATAGTGGAACAAAAGATGACTGTTGCGCTCGAAGAAGCAGATGAGTACAAATCTTCACTGCAATTCGATCTCAATCATGGACGACCTCTGGAAATCGATGACATCATCGGAGTTGTGGTAAGAGATGGCTGCGCCTTGGGAGTTCCTACTCCAGCTAGCTCAGCACTGTACACAGCGCTTTACGGCTTTAAAAGCGGCAAACAGTGACAGTAGAAAATATTATGTTAAGCAATCATGGATCTGTACCCGATTCTGTTCTAGACGCCCTGAGCGAGATAGCGACGCAAACTATTGTTGACGCCTTGTGGGTAAGCGGTTATCCACAACCGTACATTCATGGAGCTCGGCCTCTCTTGTCGGGTATGCGATGTACAGGCCGCGCTGTAACTTTGCGTTTTGTTCCTCATCGCCCTGATTTGGCTGCCGACAAACCAAAAGCAGAGGAATCTGCAGAGTATCTAGCCTTTGAATTGTGTGGACCTAGACAAGTTCTGGTTGCTTCATCCGTGGGGGAGTGGGAATCAGTTGGTGGTGACATCAAATTTTTGAGACTTGCACAGAGAAATGTCGGCGGGCTAGTTACAGATGGTTCGGTACGAGATAGTCATACCCTAAAAGACTATGGCTTCCCTGTTTTTTCCTTCAGCACCACTGCAAAACAGGGTCCGGCTGTCATGCAGCCTTGGGGTGTAAACGAGGTCATTTCATGTGGGGGAGTATTGGTGCGACCCGGCGACGTCATAGTAGGTGACGATGACGGTGTTGTAGTTGTCCCGATGTCGATGGCCGATGCTGTTGTGCGGGTGGCTGGTGAGCGTGAAGCAATGGAGCAGGTGGTAAAGAAGGAGTTGCAGCGCAACCCTGGTCCACCTGGCCGCTACTACCCCTTCAATGAAGCCACGTCGAAACTTTACGAAGAGTACAAGCAACGAGGCGAGGCTTAAATTGGAGTCATACGTTGAGCATATTCTCTCTGTCCCTACTGGATCACTAATTCGGTTGGGTTATGAACTTTAGTTAGATTCTTCAATAGAGATCACTATTGAATACGCCTCCTTGCTGATGCTCCTTGTACTTGAGGCTAATGGTTCTAGATCGCTCAAGCTTCCTATCATGGAGTCGATTTGGAATGTGCCCGAGCCGTGAAGAGGTACGTTGACTATCTTACGTTCGACCGATTGTCCCAAGGTCGAAACGTCGATATTGATGATCGAGTAACCGTCATCTGGGCAAATGGAGTCAGAAGGGCAACGGAAGTCCGACTGAACCCCGGTAAATTTTACTTCCAAAGTGCTGTTCTCTAGCCGGATAGTTTGACCAAATGTAGTTCTGTTAGGCTGCCCGGCTTTGACCCGTCGGACGATCGGTGGACCGGCCCGTACTGTTCTGCTCTGAGAGTTACCGAATGAATCTGTAATCCTCAAGGCGTAATGTCCTGCTTTTACGTCATTGAACTTGAATTGGGCTACACCTGATTGGTTCGGTATTTCCACATCATCTGGAAGATCACTTTCGTCGAGAATGACAGTGATTTCTATCGGTTTACTAAGTTCTATGGAAATTACGAAGTCATTGCCACTTGATTTTGCTGATACAAACCTCCATGAGATTTCAAGTGGATCAATATCTATGGGTACTTCGGGTTGATTTGTTGAACAAGCTGCAGCGGCGACATTGGCGATCAGCATGGAACTAACCGTGAACCCGAACACAAAATTCACAAGAGAGTATCGTTTATGAATCAAGAGGCGCATCTAATCCCATTCGGGTCATTACTTTCTGATCGATTGATTGGTTTACCTTTGATTTGTGATTGCCCGTGCACGTTAACTAGCCAGAATTTGACCGCAACCGGGAGGTTTCACCTCTGTCAACAGTCCATTGATCTGTATTTATTGCCACACGATAAACGTGTCGTGCTCGTTCGACAGATATTTTTGATTGGCGAACATCCGCTACAACCAATTCAGGGTCACGTTCTTCGGGAGGGCCGTATCCTCCACCGCCCGATGTCTGGTAGCTGACTACGTCTCCGTAGGTTAAGTTCACCGTACTTTTGGAGCCCAGCTCTTTTGTCTCACCAGCTCTTGTTAAAGTGTATGACGATCTAGATCCAGCGCTCCCACCGAAAAGACCATGAGGCCCCGCACGATCACGGTCAGCAAGTACCGTAAACGACGCTTCGTGGTCAGGGAACATGTAATCACGTCTTAGGCCTAGGCCACCACGTTGCCTTCCAGCGCCCTCTGAATCATCGATGAGTTCATAGCGGGTAATCTGTACCGGGTAGTTGTACTCAAATTCTTCGATTGGAGCGTTTTCGGTATTTTGGCCGTGACACTGTATGGCGTCTGGGCCATCTAAAGTTTCACGTCCACCGAACCCACCTGCGACTGTCTCTAGGTAGCAGTAGTACTCTTCTGTACGAGGGTTGATACCACCGAATCCGGCGTGGCACTGCATTGCCTTGGTCCCGGCCGGTACAGCCCCTGGTAGAGCATCTGAAAGGGCTTTAAATATGAGGTCGTTTAACCTGACGTGAGTTTCCCATCCGCCAACAACTGGTGCTGGATGCGTGGCGTTTGTCACACTTCCTTCTGGAGCAACGATACGCACAGATTCGTAAAAACCGTGATTTACAGGAAGATCTTTGTCCATCAAGGCCCGTAGGGCGTAAGCACATGCAGAGAATGTTTGCGCGTATGTGGAGTTCACAGGCGCACGACGCTGCTTATCTGAGCCAGAAGTATCGAAAAGGACTCCTTGATTGTCGATGGTTATCTTGACTCTAAGATTAACTACATCTTCTGTGTATCCATCATTATCCACAAAGCCCTCAGCTGTATACACTCCCTTTGGCAGTTTGGTGAGTTCTGAAATTGTCCGCCTTCTCGTGTAATCTACGATGGCTTCCAAATAGAGTTCGAATTGCTCGACACCGTACCGGTTCACGAGTTCTTGAACACGGCGTACTCCGGTATTGTTTGATGCTACCTGTGCCCTGAAGTCTCCTGCCGTCTCCCTCTTAGAGCGGATCTGTGCCAGAACTAATCGAAATACATCATCATCGAGTGTGCCCTCACTGACGAACCTGACGGCTGGTATGATCACACCCTCCTGAAAAACTTCTTGAAATGCACCGACTGAGGCCGGGGCGCCACCTCCAACGTCCACATGGTGAGCTAGGCACGCTGTGTAACCAACCAGTCGATCACCCGCGTAAACAGGGCCGATCAGGCTTATATCGTTCAGATGTACTCCTCCACCGTACGGGTCATTAGATAGGATCATGTCACCAGGTCTAAGACGCTCTACCCCATAACGTTTTATTGCTGATGGCACGTGTCTTACGAACGATCCTAGGTGGACGGGCTGTAAGACCGCAGAGGCTATGCCCCGCATATGGGTATCAGAGAATGCACAGGAGAAATCTTGGCGTGTCTTTACAATAGTCGAATAGGCGCTTCGGCGGAGTGCTATTGCCATCTCCTCTGTTATCTGAACGAGGGCATTTCTGATGACTTCGAATTTTATGGGGTCGAGTCGCGTATTTTCAGACAACGATCTTTTCTCCGTTGTGGTTCTATCCTCAATTTCACCTAAGAATCTTAGCCTAATAAGCCTGAATTCGCCCTGAGGCTGAAGTTATGGTGTCTGAGGGCTTATTAACCGAGTCTGGTTGTGCGGTGAATATGTCAGATGGGGATTACTGGTAGGACTACCTGGCATGGTCGTAGGAGATCTAGCTAGACGGTGTAATTAGCTGTGAAGGT
>CAZXXH010000015.1:18015-24576 GCA_964644645.1 uncultured Dehalococcoidales bacterium | reverse complement strand
GAATTCGTTCACCGGGTACTTTTGCCAACATACCCGCGCATCTCATAATCGCATTCCTCGTAAAGTGCTCTATCCGAAAGTTGAGTTGTAGTGCCAGACGAGCAGCACGAGCCATGCGTAATGGATCATCAGTCAAGGCGTAGCGTCCAACTGCTCTCAACTCCCGTCGTTCGAGATCCTTCACACCCTCGAAGGGATCCACCAATGATTCCACCAATCGAGTTGCGTTGACCCACGCGGGCAGTGGGACAGCCATGCAGTTGATGGTGAAATCTCGTCTTTTTAGTTCAGAGACCAGGTCGCCACCGTGCCAGGAAATGTCGACCCATCGTGGAGAGTTTCGACGTACCTCGTTCGGATACACACGCACCTGGCCGCGTGCCGAATCCACAACGAACATCGACAGTTTCAAATCCGACACCACGCGTTCTGCCATCTTGAATGGCGGCACGCCAACAACGACGTCTAGGTCTTGACTAGGTTTGGATAGGAGTCGGTCTCTTACCGCGCCCCCAACAACGTAAGCGTCAGGATCCGCTACCAACAGCCAATGCACCACGTCCGATGCGAAACTTGATGATGAACCATTCGACCCGATAGACACTGAATTATCGCTTGGGAAAGTTTTGGGAACACCAGTTCCGATGTCTGCTCATTTAATCAGCAGGTTCCGATTCGCCAAGCTCAATAATATTGGAACCCGGGCTATGAGGAAGTCTATCAACCAGCTACGGGACCTCAGAATGCCGTTGACGAGCTTTCAGATCGAAGGCGTAGTCGGAAAGGGATGAGTCATGCCCCATCTTAGAACTTGGGGCTTTTGCCTGTAGATGCTCAACTGTTGCGCCATCCTCGTGGTCTACTTCGACAGAGTATTCCAGATCATGCACATGGCCATCATTCCCCTGCCCGATCTCTACTAGATCCTCGTGACTCTCCAAATGGTCCAAAAACAATATTCCGTTCAGGTGGTCGATTTCGTGCTCTATAGCCTGAGCGAGTATATCCTCGGCACTAATACGTAGTTTGCCTCCCCACTCGTCAAGCGCTCGGGCCTTAACCTTGACTGAACGGGTTATGACTCCAAAATAGCCCGGCACACTTAGACAACCTTCATCTACCCGACGCTCTCCTGTTCGTCTCACTATAGCCGGATTGACCAAGATACGGGCATTTTCCTCTTCAGGCATTTGAAGTACAACAAGTCTTTTGAGCTCCGAAACTTGATTGGCAGCCAATCCAACACCACGCGCGTTCCGAAGGGTGTCTATCATGTCGCCAGCCAACTGTCTTACTCCTTCATCAATCACGCGCACAGGTCTAGCCCTGCGTCTTAGGATAGGATCAGGAAATCTAAGAATCTCTAATATGGACATCTACTCATTCCCGTATCAGGTATTAACAACTGATTCAACATATCCAGTTCAGCGGAACACCGCCTACAAAAACCATATTTTCCCGAAGCATTGCCCAACGCGTTCTTGAATCACACCAGAGGCTATTCACACATTGCAACGAGAAGCATATCCCACGTGATCCATAGAAACATCACAAGTCGTTAACGACGCCAAGTGATCTATAGAAAATTCAGCCGTAGAAGACAAACAGCAATTACTTATTTGTTGTAGTGCCTGGCCAGATTACCTCGGCGATTCTCTTACCAAGGAACAGTGATGTTAAATAGACTACGTAAAAGAAACAGGATCTACATCAATCGACCATTTTTCCGGGGTTACTATGCTGTCCAATAGGCGGGCAGGATTTGCCCCTTTCAGCACAATTTGCCACCGGGTCAAGCCACGCAAACGCATGGGAAATGCTGGAGTCGGACCAATTATCTCCGTGCCAGTCTCCCCCAAGCGATCTCGACCCTGACGCAGTCTTGCGGCAAACTCATCTGCTTCCCCCCGCACTGAGGCAGGTCTTATCCCTGCATGTACAAGCCTTATTAAACGTGCGAAGGGTGGGTAGCCCAGATCGTACCTGCGTCCTATCTCAGCTTTGTAGAACGCCTCGTAGTCTTGATTCGCACCCAGCACAATAGCATATTGATCAGGCTGCATAGTCTGAATGACTACTTGCCCTTTCCGAGACCCTCGACCTGCTCGCCCTGCCACCTGCGCGATTACTTGGTATGTACGCTCGCAAGCCGTATAGTCGGGAATATTGAGGCCAGTGTCAGCCGAAATTATCCCGACTAGTGTGACTGATGGGATGTCCAATCCCTTGGCCACCATTTGAGTCCCTACCAGCACGCGAGCATCCCCGGTTAGAAATTCTTCAAGTATGGCTTCATGTTGGATTAACGATCGGGCTGCATCCCTATCCCAACGGATAACACCTATACCTGGCAACCGTTGTCGAACAGCTTCTACCACCGCCTGGGTACCAGCACCAACACGCCTAACCTGTTGACCACCACAGAGAAAACATGCTCTTTTTGCTTTCACTCGGTAGTTACAATAGTGACATACAAGCCGAGCAGGTGTTTCAGTTGTATCTCCACGATGGTAAGTAAGTGACATGTCGCACCGACGACAGTGACGTACCCCTCCACAGTCCCGGCACTGAACAAATGAAGCTGTACCACGACGATTCAAAAACAATATCACCCTGTCACCAGCCTCCAAGGTTTCACGCATCGCCCTTTCCAGTGACTGGCTCAAAATCCCCGTACGCCCTGCCCGCAATTCATCGCGCATGTCAACTATGTGCGCTGTAGCATGAGCAGGTTCCTGACGCTGTTCACCTCCGGTTATACGAGCAGGCAGCCTCAAAAGTGTTAAGTCACCGCGTTGTGCTCGTCTGAAGGAGACGACATCTGGGGTAGCACTCCCAGCCACAACCGCTGCTCCAGTTAGTTCGGAGAATCGCTCTGCGACTGTAAGGGTGTGAAACCTCGGCGCCCGATCTGTTTGTTTATAGGTCCAATCATGCTCTTCATCAATTACCACGAGTCCGGGGTCTGCAACTGGAGCAAAAATAGCATTGCGAGAACCAAGAACTATCGAGTATTTACCGTCCCTGATACGCCACCATTGATCATAGCGTTGCCCCCGAGTCAAACCTGAATGCAGCAAAGCTACCTTTCCAGGAAATCTACCTTCAAATCTATTCAGGGTCTGCGGTGTAAGCGCTATTTCCGGCACCATCACTATTACACCCTTGCCAGATGCCAAACAGGTTGCAGCAGCCTGCATATACACCTCAGTCTTACCACTACCTGTAACACCGAAAAGCAGAAAACGGCCAGCGTTCAGAGACCTCTTACTAACGATAGCTCCAGGCAACGTTTCAACGATTTTTTCAATGGCATCTGACTGTACGATCGTTGGACTGTAAGGTGATTGCTGCTGAAAAATTCGACCTTTAAGAGGATCTCGTTCAACACGGCGTCGCTCACGCCGCGCTAAACCCATCTCGATCAATCGCTTTATTGGACTTCGTCCGAAAAGTGATACCACATGCGGCATATCCCCTCCTGTGGGGTTCGCCGCAAGCCACTCAAGTGCTTCAGCCCTACGAGGAGCTCTCTTCCCACGTTCTTGTTCAGCAGCCGAACGCATCGCTGTAGCATCACCAACTGGCAAAACCACTTGTCGATACAACGGGCGTACGTTGGGTTCCTGCCATACTGAACTTGACTCAAGCACTCCGATTCGTAGTAAACGATCAACTACTAGTCGACCACTGGGGCCCAGTTTGTTTATCAGTCGATCACGGCGAATATGATCTCGTTCGGGCACATATGAGATAGCGCGCTCGTCACGTTGACTCAATTTGTGGATCCTGGGCGATTCCGCTCTGGCGTGGCGTATCCAAGTTCGTTCCATTACGGGCGTGCCTGGAGGAAGCATCAACGCCGCTGCTGTGAAAAGATCAACTCGATAGTACTTCGCTATCCATTTGGCTAAATCCAATTGATGTCGCCACAGGTAAGGGCCGGTGTCGGACCACCGCTCGATATATCGGATCCCTTCGACCAAACTCATGTTGGAGAGTTTGAACACAATTCCCTGTACCAGACGGGGACCGAAAGGGACCCAAACCACGTCACCCGGTTGCACGCGCGCAGCCTTAGGCACCCTATAGGTAAAAGTGCCTTTACTTACATTAGGTACGCTGACCGCCACCTCGGCGAATTGCATGGTCGGTTACCACAGGATCGGAAATCATTCAGGAGCTTTCGCTGAAGCTGCTCCCTCGTCCAAGTTCACTATAACCCGCGCCTGCGTGTGCTAGTTAGGAACCTTCGCAACACATAGCTACAACCTCATGACGATGGTCGAGCCTACGGCAGCACTAGCTCCTACGCTCCTTGATACGAGCCTTACGGCCGGTAAGACCACGTAGATAGTAAAGACGAGCTCGCCTCACTTTACCTCTACGGATTGACTTAACCGATTCGATCATTGGTGAACCGTATGGGAAAACACGTTCAACTCCAATGCCAAAAGAGACGCGACGAACGGTAAACGTTGAGCTTGGTGAATTTGGGGCTGCCTTCCTGTAAGAACCTCGGATCACGTTGCCCTGAAAGGCCTGTAACCGTGCCCGATCCCCTTCACGGATTTTGACGTTCACTATGATCGTGTCGCCAGGGCCAAAATCGTCGAACGTACCGCGCTCGGCAGTCGGAAGTAAAGCGTGGACGTCCATGACCGTTCCTCAGCGCAATCTGCGCACGCCGACGCCAAAAGCGCCAGCCCAGATTTATCAACCGTATTGCAACTTCGCATCAAGTTCCACTGCAATCAGCCTATTATAATGACCGAACGTACCTGAGGGTCAGAACGTTGCAGCGTACTGATTCTAGCCCCAAGATCACCTTAGTTTCAACTACAACACGGCAATTGCTACATGTTTTCAGCATTTAACTTGCCTACCCAGTAAATCGTATACATCTCCCACCCACGCATCCCAACCACATGATTTTGCATGTGTGAAATCACCATCTTCCCACCGATGTGATCTGACCTAGTTACCCAGCAACACTACGCGCAAAATTGGAGCCATTGCTACCATTGTGACGCGATAACAACATTGAGGTTAGGCGTTCAACGATCACAATTCACAGGAAGGAACCGCCTCGCTCAACGGCCGGATTGTTGGGCCATCCATTTTTTGATTCGGGCATGATCTCCAGAAAGCAAAACGTCTGGCACCAACCAACCTCTAAAGTCTCGCGGCCTGGTGTAAACGGGACCCTTCAAACCTCCGCCAGCCTCAGTCGAAAAGGAGTCGTTAGGTGCCGAGTCGGGAGATCCAAGAGCTCCAGGAAGCAAGCGAACCAGTGTGTCGACTATGACCATCGCTGGCAGCTCACCGCCGGTTAATACATATTCGCCAATGCTGATTCGATCGTCAGCCAAATGTTCCATCACCCTCTCGTCTATCCCTTCATAGTGACCACACACAATAGTCAAGGATGACTCACGGACCAACTCCTCAGCAAATGCCTGCGAGAACAATCTGCCTTGCGGGGATGTAACTAATACCCTAGGGGCACGTCTTCCGGAATCTATCTCCCCCTTTGCAATCGTTTCCACTGCTCCAAATATAGGGTCAGCCTTAAGAACCATACCTGGTCCTCCGCCAAACGGTTGACCATCTACTTTCCTGTGTCGACCAGCAGCGAAGTTACGCAGTTGGTGCAACCGAACAGTGACTAAACCGTTGACTTGGGCTCTACCAATAATGCTTGAGTCCAAAGGTCCATCGAACATCTCGGGGAACAAGGTGACGATATGAATAGTGAACATAACTATAAATAATATCTAGAAAACAGCCGTCTGCTCTATCTACGTGGTTAATCTCCCTATCGCTCGCATCAAATCACAGCCACCCAACGCCCGGCCATAGACGCTTCTGATGATTTAGCTAGGTTCGGCAGCGTCTTCAGAGCTCTTACGAATAGGATGATGCCCACGGTGGTGCCCTTGTAATATCTCTATCGCATGAGATATCACCGGCAGCGCCACTTCCAAACAATCTCTGACCCCACTTGGGCTGCCCGGTAGATTCAGGATCAACGTTTGCCGTCGCGCACCCACTTTGGCTCTACTTAGCATTGCCATTGGGGTCTTTGAAAGAGTGCCTATTCTCATCGCCTCAGCAATTCCGGGAATCTCGTAGTCCAGCACTCGTCCCATCACCTCAGGTACAACGTCTCTCGGGCCAAGACCTGTGCCACCAGTAGTTAAGATCAAATCAATATTGCTGTCATCAGACCATTTTGTAATAGTTTCAGCTAGCAAAGCTTCGTCGTCTGGGACAACGAGCCTCCGTGCCAGTCGGAATCTATTCTCAACCATCATGTCTATGATGATATCTCCGCTGATATCGTTCCGCTCACCAGCTGCCGCTCTATCACTACTCGTCAGTACCGCGAATGTGGGCATTTTCTAACCTACTCCCTCCGGCAAGTTAAACGAAAGCATCGGTACTACCAATTCATACGGTTAGGTTGACGTCAGTTCTATAGACCAAGCACGACCGGGTCAAGTGATTTACGTGAAGTAGTAGAAATGTCAACACGATGAGCCTTGACCCTTGAAGTAC
>CAZXXH010000015.1:17060-18005 GCA_964644645.1 uncultured Dehalococcoidales bacterium | reverse complement strand
GGTAAGAATTGGAATGAACTGGTGTTTTCAGGGGAATTTGGCAACCATAGTGGGCGAAGGGCTGCGTATAGCGCTTTTGTGATGTCCACAGTAAACGTGCTTCAGTAAAACGTCAGGCATAACGGATGATTTTTGCCGGGGAGTTTGAACATAGGCTCGATCCACAGGGACGCATTGCCGTTCCCGCCCGGTTCCGACCGGCTTTCAGTGAGGGCATCGTTTTGAGCCGAGCTTACGACCGATGTGTTCTAGTGTCTACCGCAGAAGAGTGGGCAAGGATAGCTGCGGATATCGCGGCCAGACCGACTACGCGTGAAGCAGAACGTCGCCTAGACAGGATGACTTTCGCCGGAGCATTGCCCACAGAACTAGACCGTCAAGGTCGAGTATTGCTACCGCCGTCCCTCCGCAACTACGCGGATCTAATCGATGAGGTAGTAATCGCTGGGACAGGACGTTTCCTGGAAATCTGGAGCAAGGTCGCATGGGACGTAGAGAGAGCCTCTATCGACGCCTACGGGTCGAAGATTGCTGAAGACGCATCGGTCGCCGAATAGATATTTAAATTGCTTAATAGTCATTAGATAGAGACAGAGCGAAGCACAGGAGGGTAAGGAGTGATATTGATGGGCTTAGAGCTCCATCATAGTCCGGTGATGGTGCCTGAAGCGTTAGACGCGCTTAAGGTACAGCCAGGAGGCCGCTACATAGACGCCACCATGGGTGAGGGCGGCCACACGCAAGCAATCCTTAGTGCCTCTCAACCGGGCGGGCAAGTACTCGGTATTGACGCAGACCACGAAGCGGTGGCCGTAGCACGGAATCGACTCGACATTTATCGGGATGCTGTTCGTATAGAGCTTGGAAATTTTCGCGATATTCATAATGGGGCTTGGTCTTGGGTCATGGACAGGTTTTCAAATGACTAGATTCATCATTCAGTTT
>CAZXXH010000015.1:2668-17050 GCA_964644645.1 uncultured Dehalococcoidales bacterium | reverse complement strand
GATCGCCCTTTCCTGCAAAGCTGTGCCTGTTCATGGCGTTCTGATGGATCTGGGGGTTTCTTCCCTACAGTTAAATGCCGAGAGTCGCGGTTTTAGTTTCCGTCGGCCAGACCCTTTAGATATGCGGTTCAGCCTAGAACAGCAGGTAACTGCCGGCGACATCGTAAATAGCTATCGACAAGAAGATTTGGCAAATCTTATCTACCGGTTCGGAGAAGAAAGGCAAAGTAGGCCTATCGCAGCAGCAATCATAAAAGGAAGGCCGTTCAAAAATAGCTTAGAGCTAGCAACCACTGTAGCTTCTGCCATGCGCGGACATAGAGGTCGTTTGCACCCTGCGACCCGGACATTCCAAGCACTGCGAATAGCAGTTAACGATGAGCTTAGCGCACTTGAGTCCGCCCTAGGTCAAGCCGTTTCCCTATTGGGATTAGGTGGTCGGTTGGTTGTTATGTCCTACCACTCTCTTGAGGACCGTATAGTCAAGAATTTCATGCGTCGCGAGTCAGTTGACTGTGTGTGTCCACCAGACACACCTCAGTGTTTCTGCGCTCATCTTGCCACGATCCGCCTGGACACAAAAAGGGTAATCAAGCCGCCGGACTCAGAGGTTCGGGAGAATCGTAGAAGTAGAAGCGCTCGCCTGCGTTGGGCTGAGCGCATTTGAAAAACATCGAAACTGGTGAGAGGCGGACCCTCAAGACACCCGAACGAAAGAACAAAAGATTAGGAGAAGCGGCATGATTCAAGATGATTTCCGGGCCGCGGTGGATATTGGCACGACTAAAGTCTGCACATTAATTGCCCGCCGACGTAGCGATGGAAGACTGGAACTGACCGGGTTTAGCTCAATGCCGTGTGCTGGTCTGCGTCGCGGCCAAGTGGAAGATGCCGAGGCAATCACCGAAGCCGTACGTGCATCATTGACGGAAGTTTCCGCACAAGCTGGCCATCATATAAAACAGGCATATGTTGGTTTAACTGGAAACCAGGTTGAATCAGAAAATAGATGGAAACAAGTAGCTCAAAATGGGAACGTTCGGACGATTACAGAGGACGATATCTCTGCCGCGCATAAGTCAGCTGCAGAATTTGATTTAGATGAAAACAGGCGATTGGTCCATGTTATTCCGCGCAGCTACGCGCTGGACGGATTACACGGCGTACGCAATCCGCTGGGCATGCACGCCAGCCAGATTCACATACAAAGTCACGTAGTCACTGACACTATCGATCACATCGAGAAACTCAATAAGGTCATGTTAGCAGCCGACGTAACACCTGTCGGTATCGTGGCAAATGCCATAGCCTCAGCGGAAGCTGTGTTGACAGTAGACGAACGAGAAGACGGGGTTTTATCTATTGATATCGGCGGAGGTGCTACAGATATCGCCGTGTTTTGTAACGGAGCAGCGCTGCATACATCGGGAATTCCCATTGGCGGATATCAATTTTCGAATGACATCGCTATAGCCTTCGACACAAATTACGCAGAGGCTGAGCGGTTAAAGCGATCCTTCGGGACTGCGACGCCTGAACTTGTAGGGATGACCGAGGAGATACCAATAATACGACGTTCCACTGACGAACCGTTGATGGTGACTCGGCGAGAAATCGGCCAAGTACTTAACGACCGGGTCAAAGAACTTCTAGAAATGGTCAAGTTGAAGATTAATTTCCCAAACTCTGATGAATTCCAAATAAACCGAATCGTCATAACAGGAGGCGGCGCCCGCTTAGATGGTGTTGACGCACTCGCTCGTTACGTCTTCCAGAGACAGGTGCGGCTGGCAAAACCACGAGGTATAAGCAGCATGTTGAGTGAGCACTCAAATCCAGCATACTCGACAGCGATTGGAACTCTCATTTGGGGAGCTCGAAACCACCCTGTCGGCAGCCATGTGTCAACCACTGTGAACAGAAGCGGCACAAACCTGCGTCAATTGCTGTCGAGATACCGATCTTGGATATCTGGTTTCGGGCGCAGGCGTATTTCGAACAGTTCATCCGCCAATATTGCGAGTTAACCAAATGCATTATCGATATACAACGAAACAAGTAACGCCACCGAGACAAAACCAAGAAAGCATCTAACTATCAGAGCACACAAATAACACCCAGCCGGAGCACAAAGCACAGAGCAGAAACGAGCCGGCTCGAGGCACATCTGTATCTCAACGGCTAAAAACAGGAGGATTCACATGGTGGAAATAGCAGAGCACACAATGGATCAGGAAATAGGAACGGCCAAAATCAAGGTGGTTGGAGTTGGCGGCGGTGGCTCTAATGCTGTTTCACGTATGTACCGCGACCGCATCCCAGAGGTCAGTTACATCACCGTCAACACGGATGCTCAAGCTCTAAGCAGGAGTGATGTGCCGATCCGTCTCCGAATCGGAGACTCCACTGCCCGCGGACTTGGGGTAGGGGGTGATCCTGAGAAGGGGGCACAATGTGCCGAGGAAAGTCGGGATGAGATCAAGCAGGCCCTTGATGGAGCAGATCTCGTGTTCATAGCGTGTGGAATGGGCGGTGGAACCGGCACTGGAGCAGCACCAATCGTTGCTGAGGTTGCACGGGAACTAGGTGCGTTGACGGTTGGAGTCATCACCAAACCATTCGGATTTGAAGGAAATCGCAGATTACGCCAAGGAGACGAAGGCACGTCAAGACTCTCGGAAAAGGTTGACACCCTGATCGTCATCCCCAACGATCGGTTGATGATCATGTGCGACCAAAAAATGACGATGGAATCAGGCTTCAGGATGGCCGATGACGTGCTGCGCCAAGGCGTTCAGTCAATTGCGGAGTTAATCCTAGTGCCTGGAGAGATTAACTTGGACTTTGCGGACGTCAAAGCTGTCATGAGCAATGCAGGCCCGGCATGGATGGCTATAGGCCGAGGCAGTGGAGAAGATCGTGCCGTTATGGCTGCTGAAGCCGCTATCGATAGCCCTCTGCTCGAAGTCTCCATAGACGGTGCTCGAGGAGTCATATTCAACATCACTGGGGGCAGTGCCCTCACTTTGGCTGAGGTGCACAAGGCCTCAGACGTAATCTCCCGTGTAGTCGACCCGGACGCCAATATCATATTCGGTATGGTTAGTGACCCTATGATGGAAAATGAGGTCAAGTTGACGGTTATTGCAACAGGATTCCCAAACTCCGAAGCCAACCCTGCCAAAGAGGCGGCTACAGCAGGCGCGCTCAAGGAACTTCTAGGGGATTCCGAAACACTCGATATTCCGCCATTCTTACGCAATCATCGAGCTGCTAGAAGACACCAGAGAACAGGTGTAACAGTCGGCGCTACAAATTAAATGTACTTTTTTTAGTAGAGACCTGGGGCGGCTACGCTATTGTGCATCGGTGAGTCTTAGAATGCACCGTGAATCGTCACAAACAGGATCACACTGGGTTAACCAAGGTCGTCAGTCGGTCGCTAATCCATTAGACACCATCACTCTTGGGCAGGGAACGGCGTTTTCCGCCGGGGGTATCGACTTTAGCGCGCTTTGTCGCTGCCGCGGCGGCTCTTTTGCCCCATTGGCGCGTCGGATTCCGACGTGTCCGTGATAACACCATAATTCGTGACAAGAAGAGCTTGAAATGCTCAACAGGTAGTGGCAATATGCACATTACTCCACTAGATGTGGTGGTGGCCTGTCCGGGCTGCATGGTGTAGTTAGGTCCGTTAAAGCGCTCTATTAAAGGCTGTGGACCCGCGGACCAGAGAAAGTTCGGTCAAAGTTCATGCTTTGTCCATTTTGTGATCAAAGTGAGTCCAAAGTCATTGATTCGCGCGAGTCACCTGATGGGGTTAGGAGACGGCGAGAGTGCCTCGAGTGCAATCTACGGTATACCACATATGAGCGTGTGCATAATCTTCCATTAACCATAGTGAAAAGAGATGGGCGAAGGGAGTCATTCTCGGCTCAAAAACTAGAGCGCAGCCTGCGGACTGCGTGCGCCAAGCGGCCTCTGGAAATAGCAGCGTTAAGCAAAATAGTAGTGGACGTGGAAAGTGCTCTTCACCGTAGTGGGAAAGCCGAAATTGACAGCCGGATGGTTGGTGAGATGGTAATTGAACAACTGCGGCAAATCGATCGCGTAGCTTACATAAGGTTCGCTTCGGTTTACCGGGATTTTCAAGACATCACCACGTTTGCGAGAGAGATCGAGGCCCTTGCGGACGATAAAGCTGTCGAAACAAATGGGATTAACCAACTCTTGCTGATCCCAGGCGATGCCGCACAGCTCCCGGCCCGCAGGCCCGGGGGGTCAGGACACAGCGCACAACCTCATCCCGGCTCTGGAAAAACAAACATAAAATCGCCGCTGATTTAGTGACACCCTGTACATTCGCAAATCAACACCAGGTCTGAAAGAGAAAGAAATTGAGTGAACAATCAACAAATCCATACAAACAATCTGTCGCCATAAATATGCCCGAATGTTTAATATCGTGCAGCGGGTTTCCTCAATTAAACATTGCAGAGCGCATTCTGACGCGCAAGCAGCAGTAGATAGTGGCAGCAACAAGTAAACCGATTGATCTCGGCCTGTTGATCCTCTTACCTAACTACTCCCACGCACAATGCGCCGGCAATGGCGCGTATCAATACCAAGGGGTACTCACGGTCGTATCGCCCCCCCATTTATTCTTCGAGAAAGGCATCCTTCAAAATGACTACAGCGAACGGCAATCTCTTCCCCTTAGACTTAGATGAAACCGGCTCGCACACCGATAACGTACATACGTCAAAATATGATCAGCTTATCCAAGACGACGATAAGACAGATGCCGTTGCCTCGCGCTTGGGGGTGGCACCTAATGTGCTAATCACTGCTATTACCGACGTAGTGAACACCGATATAGACATTGGCTTAGCAGATTCTGAACAGCAAGAATTCCGTCCCGCAGTGATTTCTGACAATGCAGGGGTCGTGCTGCAAAAACGGTATCTCCTGAAGGATGACAGTGGTGGAGCTACTGAAACGCCTGACGAAATGTTCCGCCGCGTGGCAAAAGCCCTAGCAGAGGCTGATCGCGCTTTTGGCAAATCAAGCACAGAAGTGGCCGAGACAGCCGAAACCTTTTACCGAGCAATGGCAAGTCTAGAATTCCTACCAAATTCCCCCACTTTGATGAATGCTGGCACCGGTGCCGGCACACTCTCCGCCTGCTTCGTATTACCGTTGCAAGATAGCATGGAGGGCATCATGGGCACAGCGCACGATGCCGCCATGGTCCAAAAATTTGGAGGTGGGACTGGTTTCGCACTGTCTAATCTCCGTCACAAAGGCTCCCGCATCGCCACTACACATGGCAAAGCATGTGGCCCAGTCGCAGTGCTGCGACATCTGTCCTCAGTATCAACATTGGTTACGCAAGGTGGAAAGCGTGATGGAGCCAACATGGCCGTTATGGACATCCACCATCCAGACATCCTTGAGTTCATAGAGTGCAAACGGACCGAGGGTGAAATCCATAACTTCAACATATCTGTAGGTGTGTCAGACGAATTCATGAAAGCAGTAGAGACAGGAGACAGTTACGCACTCCGAGCTAAGGAAAACCCTTCCGACCCTAGCTGCAGTGAAACAGAAGTTGGCCGTTTGGACGCACGGGAGGTGTTTAGTCAAATCATTCAGGGAGCTTGGCGCAATGGTGAACCGGGGATGGTGTTCCTTGATGAGGTGAACCGCAATAATCCCGTGAACCACATCGGACGTATGACCGCCACGAACCCATGTGGGGAACAACCCTTACTACCCAATGAATCGTGCAATCTGGGTTCTATTGACCTTTCTAAATTCGTTCTTAAGTCGCCGAAGGGACCTGCCATCGACTGGGAGCGCCTACGCGAAATAACGCGGCTGACTGTCCACTTCCTGGATAACACAATCAGTGCCAACAAATACGCTGTAACAGCCATAAGGGAAATGAATGAGTCGACACGCAAAATAGGTCTTGGCGTCATGGGCTTCGCAGACATGTTGATTCGACTCAAAATACGCTACGACTCTACAGATGGGCTGGAAACTGGTCGCCGCGTGATGCGTTTCATAATGAATGAGGCAGACAAGGCATCCGAGAAGCTCGCCAAGGAGCGAGGGCCGTTCGGTGCGTGGGAAGGCAGCCAACCTCAGATCCAAGGAGCTGATCCCATCCGTAATGCCTGTCGTCTAACCGTAGCCCCCACTGGCACAATTTCGATGATAGCTGGTTGTTCCAGCGGTATAGAGCCGATATTCTCGCTAGCCTTCCGTAAACAAAACATTTTGGGCGGCGAAACGCTTTTCTACATTGACCGTCACTTTGCGGCGATAGCCCACGATCGTGATTTCTATAGTGAAGAACTAATGGCGTTCTTGGCAGACGGAGGTTCGCTTCAGGATCGAGATGAAGTCCCTCAAGACGTCAAGGACCTGTTTAGAACGGCACCAGAGATTTCACCCGAATACCACGTACGCATGCAAGCCGCATTCCAAGAGAGCGTTGACGCAGGTATCTCGAAGACTATTAACTTCCCGAACACAGCTACTGACGAGGACGTGCAACACGCGTACATGCTGGCGTGGGAACTAAAGTGCAAGGGCATTACCGTATATCGAGCCGGAAGCCGACAAACGGAAGTGCTCACCAAAGGCACGTCGGACCAAGAGACAGACAACGAGCATCCAATTGGTGACGTTGCTCAGTACATAGCACCCAGGGTGCGCCCAGAAGAACTAACCGGCGTGACAAGACGTGTGCGGACCGGACGCGGCAATCTCTATGTGAACGTAAATCTAACCAGTGATGGCCGACCGTTCGAACTGTTCGCAACACTGGGCAAGGCTGGTGGTGCTGAGGCAGCCATGCATGAAGCAGTCGCACGTATGGCTTCACTGGCTCTCCGGTCAGGTGTTGACCCAGCGGAGGTGGTCAAGCAATTGCGTGGCATCACAGATATCCCAGTATGGCACGAAGGGGAACTTATAAGATCTGGACCGGACGCAATTGCCATTGTTTTGGACAATGTTATGACACGTGGAATGAGCCAAGCGTCGCCCGAAAATAACTCTGACGAGTCTAATCAACTGACGTTGTTGCCACCACCAACGTCACACGAGTTAGGTATGCCTGCAGCCACATCGGTTAATCCAATAACCAAACCGGATATGGAAGAGGCATTGCGTAGCAGCATATGCCCAGACTGTAGTGCCTCTATGGCTCACGAAGAGGGATGTCAGAAATGTTACAGCTGCGGTTTCAGCAAGTGCTGAACAATACACGGACCATCGCCGCTGACAACGTGCATGACAACTGAAGTAACGCACTCGCCGTGCGGATCCATTAATGAAGCGTTAAAAACCCGAGCCCAATAGTCACCCGAGGCTACTGTTGACCAAGCGTCTTCCACTCATAGCCATAACCATCGGGGATCCATCTGGCATCGGACCTGAGGTCGTGGTGAAAGCTCTTGAGCACCAAGACCTATACGAACGATGCCGCCCGTTTGTTATAGGCTCCGTTTCTGCAATCCAGAACGCTGTCGATATCTGTGGGACAGTCGCGACCCCACGAACCATAAAAGCCCCCGATGATGCGCGCTCCTCTAACTCCAAAATCGAGGTGCTCAGCATCGATAACTTTGAAGAAGCACGATTTCCGATAGGCCAGGTGTCCAAAACATCGGCGCTCGCCGCTCATGCATGGATCAAACTTGCCGCCACTCTATGTCTCAATGGTACCGTCGATGCTATGGTCACGGCGCCGATCAACAAGGAGGCGCTACAAAGCGCTGGTGTCAGTGAGATGGGCCACCAAGAGATCCTAAAACGACTTTCCGGTGCTCCGCATGTAGCCACAATGTTGGTATCTGGCAAACTGCGGTGCATGCACCTATCTACCCATCTACCGTTGCCTGAGGCGTGTGAATTTGTATCAAGGCAAAATATTTTGCAAGCAATACGGCTCACAGATACTCATTTCAAACGCTGGGGGTTCGCACTTCCTCGCATCGCTGTTGCAGCTCTAAATCCCCATGCGGGAGATAATGGTCTTATAGGGCGTCACGAAATTGAACAAATCGCCCCAGCGGTTAATGACGCCATAGCGGAGGGCATCGAGGCCCAAGGCCCCTTAGCCGCTGATTCTGTCTTCAGGCAGTCCCTAAATGGTCAATATGATGTTGTGTTGGTTATGTACCACGATCAAGGCCACATCGCTATCAAGGTTCACGGCTTTGAGGAAAGTGTTAGCGTTAACCTAGGCCTTCCCTTCATTCGAACCTCTGTAGACCACGGAACAGCTTTCGATATTGCTGGCACGGGAACGGCGGATGAGACGAGCATGGTGGAGGCGATCAAACTAGCTGTATCACTCGCAACGCAATCAGTCCTAGACTGATCTACCATAAGCCATCGGGATGCATGACACCCTCATTAAGTCTTTAGCTACCAAACACCAGCAACTCGAAAAGCACCGCTATAATTCAGGGGTCGGCCTGGCGACTGTCCCTAACAAACACAGCTCGTCAAATCAGCATTAAATATATCTAGTTAGAGGGAAACACACTCTTGAATCTGGGCTTCATAGGCGGAGGCGTGATGGCAGAAGCCATCATCGCGGGAATCAAGAAAGCTTCGCTGAACGCTAACATCAGTGTTGGTGAGCCCGTGGCCGCTAGGCGTGACGAGCTGTATGCAAATTACGGCGTAAAGGTACATGAAAGCAATGCGCCTGCCATAGAAGGATCGAATCTAATTATATTTGCCATCAAACCTCAGCAATTAGACGAGGTAGCTCAAGAGGTGTCCCCACTGATTAGACCACAACAGTCTGTTATCTCAATCATTGCGGGCGTTCGCATTCACTCGCTTGGCCTTAAGTTAAATCATGGTCGAATAATACGCGTTATGCCAAATACTGCGGCACGCGTTGGTCGAGGGATTTCTGTTTGGACGCACACAACCGAAGTACCCAGTCAAGTTCTGAACTTCACCCGAATTATGTTGCAATCGTTGGGCAGTGAAGTTTACTTGTCCGACGAAAAATTACTGGACGTAGCGACTGCAGTTAGCGCCAGTGGACCCGCTTATGTGTTCAGCTTCTTGGAAGCGTTATCGGACGCTGCAGTTTTGCTAGGAATGCCACCTGACAAAGCGAGAATGTTAGCGTTAGAGACCATACTTGGGAGTGCACATTTAGCCCACGAGACCGGAGAGCACCCTGCCGCACTCCGCAACATGGTTACTTCTCCAGGCGGCACAACTGCTGCTGCTCTGCATGCCCTTGAGCAAGGTAATTTCAGCTCCAGTATCATAGATGCGGTCAGAGCCGCTCATAAACGCTCTGAAGAATTAGGATTAGGCCTAAAGTGAGCATGTTATTTGGCTTCGCAGGTTTTCTGCTTAATATTGTGGCATGGCTGATCGTCGCAAGATCGTTGCTATCTTGGTTCCCGTCGAGTCAAGGCCACGTCGGAGTGCAGCTATTGCACCAGATTACAGATCCAATACTGGTACCAATCCAGCGGGTTATCCCACGTTTCGGTACGATGGACATAAGCCCGATGATTGCCGTACTTTTGCTATTCTGGATCAGTAGATTTCTTATGTCACTTTCGTAAATGAAACTTGGATTGAGTCTGGCCGACCGCTCGCACCCACTCCCTGAACACCGCCGTGCCAACGGAACGCCAGTGTCACTGTGGTCAGTTACTGTTTAACTGTTCGTCTTTGCTGTTAGGATCGTGTCGGTTGGCTAGCAAAATATTGTTGTCTGTGATGGCTGTATTCACTGGAATAAAGTAACCCATAAGAGGCGTGTTACTAAATCAAAAGTCGTTCCCTGGTCTTTGGTCATTGGGTGTTTTTACACTGTCAATATGGATGTTAACGACAGCATCAATAGCCTGTGCTGACAACCACGTTGTAACCGGACGCGTGACTGGAGTGTTCCCGAAATCGATCTCCATTGTGGACAAAATCACAGTTGTCGACATGGACGGACATCACTGGACATTCGAGAGTGACGGCGAATATTCAGGTTTCACGTCTTCCCATTTAGTTGAGCATCAAGTTACAGGCGACCCGGTAAAAATAAAATATCGAGAACTAGCTGGCAAACTACTGATAATCACGATAAAAGACGGTTAACTACCGCCAAGAGCTTGTTTCAGCGATTCTTCCAACTCCACTCTAGTGGTGAATCCCTCAAATTTGGAAAAAATTCGGCCATCCCTACCAATCACAAAACTCCAGGGTTCAGACGGCAGTCCCCAGAGCTCTACAACCGGCGCTATGACCCCGATTCCGAGATCACCTGTACCCAATATCTCCAACGGATTATCAAAGATTTCTACGTGAATGAAATTCGCTGCCTCACCATAAAATTGAGATAGGGCCTTCAGTACATCTAACTGTGGACCGCATACCGCCGTTTGGCAAAAGGCAGGGCTCGAGAAAACTAAAACTGTCGGTTTTCCGGATGCTGCGGCAGCATCGACTGTGATCGAATACAAACGCGGATCTGGACTGGAATCACTGGTGATCTCAGATAATTGATTTACATCAAGTCCTGTTTTGGTTTCTGAAGCTGGGGGACTCGAACCTATTGGTGGTGTGACGGGAACCACATTGACCATTACTGTCGCAGACCCATTAAGTGTTCAAGCAGTGGATTCATAGGCTACATTGAACAGATATAGTCCGTCTCGAGTGAAAATGACATTTACTGTGTAGATTCCCCCACTCCCCGACCATGGCCTCCAAATCGGTTTGGGGTTCCCAATGAGTTCATTAGGCGTTTCAAACTTTGCAAAAGTGACGGAAATAGCTTCTCGTTGATCCCGAATGGAGCCGCCGTCTGCATGAAGGATCGCAAGAGGCAATCGATTTTCCCCAACTTCAAGGTCCGAAGCGATCGCTATCACCGTTAGACCTGGTGGTGGTGGCACCGCAACTTTTGCGTCTCCAAAGCAGGATACCCCGAGTAAACAGAAGATCAACAACACAATAACAGGCCAGAATCTACGTGTAGAAAAGGGCAGTTTAACCACCTGGTCGCTGATCAATCTTGGGAACACACCGGTCCCGTAAACATTACGGCCTATGGTCTCGCTTCTATCAACGAAAACGCTCTTTGGGGATTATCGACCAACATAGCATTTATTTGATGGCGTTCGATCCCGGCCGCAGCAAGCCTGATTGGGATGCGTTCAATAAGGTGTGCGAACCCGTGGCCTCCGTACTTTGCGAACCGTGTACGTGAACAGATGTCATGGGCCAAAACGATCCGATCTGCATGTCCTTTGGCGATCAACCAACGGAGCGTTTCGATCCTTTCCTGGTCGTTGGGCATGCTTATGGCCATATTTGCCGGGTAGTGAGGCAGCTCCCTACCAAAAAGATCATACTCCAAGTAGCAACCGGTATCGGCAAGATCATTGAGACGCCGCTTGTCAAAAATTGTCCTATCCAGATGCCCCATTATGATTCGGTCTGGGCGCACACCAACATCTAGAAGCATGCATACAATTTCAAGCGGCATATCTTCGTGCCGGCCAGGATGAATTAACATGACCGCGCCAGTCGTCTTCTGTGCGTGCGCAGATGCCATCAAAATTCGCTTCTCATTCTCGCCCCACGGGCGCGCGCCCATGCCACCTAAATACTCCCCGCACACCCGCCCCCCGCGTTGTTCGTACCCCTCTCCCCCATGAAACCCGCTTTGATCCCAGTCTCTCCTACACCATCCGAGATATCAGCTACGATGTTGTCAGTAATCTGTTCATCCGTCATCGTCGATAAATACGGAGGATGAAACTCAGCGACATAATACGAAGCTCCCATGATGATATTGATTCCGGAAGCGCGTCCTACTCTAAAAAGTCCCATCGGATCCCGCCCGATACCGATGGAAGTCGCATCGACGATTGTGCCGCCGCCAGATTTCATAAACGATTCTGCTTCAGCAACCGCCTCTTGCTCACTCAAAAGCCAACCATTCATATATGTGCTGGTTGCATATTGGTACCTAAAGCGGTTCTCCAATGAAATCTGTTCCTGCCCTAGACCCAACTCACTCGCACCGACCGTTGCGCTCTCTGCATTGATCCCCGAACCAGACCCGGCACAGAATAGTAAATGTTCGTGGGTAAGCATAAGACCAAGTGAAGCTGCTGGCACGCGCCCAGCGACCGTTTGAACGATGCCTGTGTGTGCTACGTTCACTTCACTGACCCCCAAATTGTTCATGAAAAAGTCAACATTCGAGCAGGATTATCGACCAGTAACTTATTGATCTGTTTTTTCGATATGCCTCGATCAAGCATGCGCGGGACGACACGTGTTGGTATATGGTCCCACCCATGGCCACCAAATGACCGCAGTCGATGTTTCGAACACACATCATGGGCGAGGAGAATACGATCGCCATGACCAAGCGAAAGAAGATCTTCGATCTGGTCAATTCGTTGGTGATCGGTTGGCATATATGAGTCCGGCGCAAAGGGATAATACGAGGAGTCATGACCAAACAGGTCATAGTTCATGTAAACACCACTAGCTGCCAGCTCCCTCAATTGACCAGGATCGTAGATGGTGCGTTCAATGTGCCCCATAACTGTATGATCCAGGTCGCCTCCCCACTCATCGATCGCATTAATGATCTCCAGTGGCGCACGACCTTGTCTACCAGGGTGAATCAGCAGAGGCGCTCCAGTTTCCCGTTGGGCAATCACAGCGCCATGTACACTCCGTTTTTCGGCATCAGACCAAGGCCAAGAACAGCCCACTTCTCCTATGATCCCACTACTAACTCCCGTGCTATCAGCTCCAATTACGATGTCCTTCACAATAGAGTCGGCTATTTCCTGCTCCGACAATTTTGCAAAATCCTCTGCCTGGGCATGTTCCACATAGTGGCCAGCACCCATGACAACGTTAAGTCCCGTAGCTCGGCTGATACGAGCCAGAGCCCTTGGGTCGCGTCCCAAACCGATTGAGGTAACGTCCACGATCGTGCCACCACCGGAATTGTAAAATTGTGACGCCTCGAACGTAGAGCGTTCTTCATCTAACAACTGCAGATTATCGATGTTGCTAGCCCAGTTGTAGCGAACCCATCCCAAGTTTTCTAGATTGATCTTTTCATGCATTTTGCCTATGCCACTGGCGCCTTCTGGAGCAATCAGCACGCTAGTGAAGTCGATAAGCAAGTGCTCATGTGTAATGGTCATACCAAGATTCTCCGGCGGAACTAGACCCAATACCGTCTGAACCTTGCCACTTCGTTTGCTGATCACCATCTTGCCCCTCATTTTCACGTTGCACTTTAATTTGATTCAAACTATTAGATGTCATGTGCTAGGCTCGGTATAACCAGCGAACAAATATTCAACAGAGCCGAACGTATCTTCCCGCATAAGGGTTCAGTTTATACGTACACGGAGAAGCGCAGGTAACAATTATTGGGAACTAGTAGAAACAAGCGCCGGATGGTAGGCATAGGGATCATAGGCTGCGGCACAATGGGAGCTGAGGTTGCCACAGCAGTCGCAGAGGGTCGTGCAGGCAATGCCAAGATTAGCGCCATATATGATCAAGACATATCCCGTGCCAAAATGCTAGCGCCAGCTTTGGCTGAACACGTAAACGTGGTATCAGAGGTGCAGGATATGCTCGACGATACCAGCATATCAGTGGTGATCGAATGCGCCTCTCAACAAGCTGCCAGACAGTATGGGGTCCGTATACTTGAGGCCGGAAAAGATATGTTGATGATCAGCTCCGGTGCTCTCGTAGACCAGAAATTTTTTCGATTATTATCCAAAGCAGCTCATAAGACAAATTGCCAGTTACTAGTCCCATCCGGAGCTCTCGGTGGTATTGATGCATTACGAGCAGCACGTGGCTACATTGATGAAATCACCTTAGTGTCCACGAAGCACCCGACAGCCTTTAGAGGAGCTCCAGGGTTCGCCCGTTGGGAGAATGAAGAGATAAAAAACCCCACAGTTCTTTATGATGGTCCTGCTGCCAACGCGGCGAGCTTATTCCCGGCCAACATTAACGTGGCGGCCACGGTCAGCTTAGCCGGACTTGGTCCCGATCGCACCAAAGTAAAAGTAGTTGCAGACCCGGAGTCTCCCGGTAATGTTCACGAAGTGCACGCGAAGGGTGGATTCGGAGAAGCAACAATTAAGCTGGTAAATCGGCCACACGAGCGTAACCCTAAGACTAGCCTGTTGGCTGTTTTGTCGGTAATCGAAACTCTCAGGGCTTTATGTGATTCAGGGCTCCGAGTTGGCACTTGATTGAAGAAAAAGTGCCAGTCCATCTCCTCACATCACGTATCTTACGGCAACAATCCGTATCTTTGTAATCCGG
>CAZXXH010000015.1:0-2658 GCA_964644645.1 uncultured Dehalococcoidales bacterium | reverse complement strand
CCTGTTTAAATACGGGCCGCCTGATAGCGGAGATATCTAGCCATAGTCGCTAGTATCAAATCAGAAACTGTCTATTGCATCCGAGCTTGAATCACCAAACCACAAACCATCTTGATAAGTAGCAACACCCTACAGATCCGTCCGAGGGTCGCACAAACGGTCCTCGCGTTGGATGTTTACGCCGCACCATACTTGATACGTGGATCAACCAGTGGGTACAGAAGATCGATAAGCAACGTGGCCAAGGCCACAGACAGTATAACCACGAACACAACACCGTAAATCACAAAATAATCCAGAGTGCGAATCGAATCGTAAAGTACGCTTCCAAGGCCAGGGTAGCTGAACACTACCTCCACTATGATCGCCTGAGTGATTATCAGACCCAAAGTGAGAGCCAGATTCGTGACCTGCGGAAGTATGGCATTTCTGATGGCGTATTTAACAAACACACGCCTCGGCAGCAGCCCCTTGGCCTCGGCAAAAGACATGTAGTCCTCGCCCTGGACCGTCACCATCATCCCCCGCATAAAAAGACCCCAGAAACCTATCTGGGCCAACACTATGGACAATGCTGGCAAGAAAGCATGGTGCAAGATCTGACCTATAAAAGATATGTTCAATTCCGGAACCTTACCGAAATCATAACCACCGCTGATTGGGAATATCTGCCACGTGAAGGCAAGGACGAAAATCAGGCCAAGACCAAGCAAGTAGTAAGGAATTGCAGACAGGGCAAGTATAGGCGGGCCCAGAATCCTCAAAATCAGTGATGAACTGTTCCACACCATGAGGGCACCGAGTAACGTCCCCAGGATGAACGCGATTATCGTCGCCAGACCAACTACTGCGAACGTCCACGGCATCGCAGAAAGGATGATCGAAGAGACCTTTGCGGGAAAGTTATGCACCGAAAACCCAAAGTCTAGCCTCGCCGTGTCCCCCATATAACGCAGATACTGCTTCCATAGCGGTTGGTCGAGGCCAAATTTGCGCTCCCAAGTTTCAACCACTTGTTCAAATGATTTCCGAGTTTCACCCCGTTGTGTCGAAATGGCTGACCCAGCCACCCCAAATGCTGCCTGGCGCACCAAGCGGTGCCTGATCGGGTTCGTTTCGGCCACATGTGGCAACAGAAAATTGAGACTGGAGGCAAGCCATATAACTATAAAAAAAACGCCCACACGCCTCGCGACATAACTTTTGGTCATTACTTATTACTACTCCACATTCATCATGACCCACGGGCCACGTGCCCGAAGATTAACAGGCGATAACTGACTGTCAAACTAATAATCCTAGATCCTTGCCGAGATTGAGCGTGGACATGCGGCCGAAACGGCTTGAACCGTTGCCATAACAACAGACGTTGATCTACCATCTGCTCCCTTGTCGGCTCATACCGTAAAGATAGATTCTACGTATTAGATGCCACATCTATTTACAGCAGACGATTGGATCAGCCTGAGGCAGATATCTGACGCCAATGTATCCCCCTGTGGTGAATTTGTTGCGTTCGTGATGGCCGATTCGTTTAATGATGGAGAATCTGAAAACGCCAAGGGTCCACGATCATCGATCTATACGGTGCCATCAGTGGGTGGTCAAATTACGCAGATCACATTCGGACCGCGTTCAGACACCACTCCGCGATGGTCACCCGATGGTAACAAACTAGCATTCCTGTCAGACCGCGATGACGCCGGTCAGCGGCAAATTTACGTGCTCGATCGATCTGGAGGTGAGGCCCGTTGCCTCACTACGATTAGCGGAGCAATACCGAGCCCTCGTACGCTTTCCCCACTTGAGTGGACGCCAGACGGAAAAGCGCTTGCGTTCCTAAAACAAGACGTTGATTCCTATGATGCAAGTAATGACACTAACAATCTTGACGCTATTGAATTCGAAAAGTTTCCCAAATACGTACGGCTATGGTTCGCGGACGTTAACTCTGGGGAAACGCAATGCGTTTCCCCAGACGAATTACAGATATGGGAGTTCTCTATCTCCAGGGAACACAATAAAGTAGCGGCAGTCGCTTCAAACCTACCCTTTGAGCAAGATTGGTATATCAATCGTCTCGTTACTTTTGAGCCATCAGGTCCTTCAATCAACGTTTACCAGACTCATAGGCAACTCGCCAAGCCCATGTGGTCCCCTGACGGGTCCATGATCGCCTGCCTCACGTCAAACTGGAGTGATCGCGGCGTAGACTCGGGGGATATTGCTGTTGTCAGAATAGGGCATAAAGATAATGTCCCAATCAAATCACTGTCGATTCTGACAAAAGGCCATGACGCTAGCTATGAACGATTCGAATGGACCAGTGATGGCAAGTCTTTAATAGCGATAGCCAACAAGCAAGGTGGCTCAGGTATTGCCAAAATAGAGCTATCCTCTGGACAACGCGAATGGATCTGGGCAAAAAAGTGTTTTCTCAGTAGTTTTTCCCGAGATCAGTCGGGTCGCTTCGCTGCTCTCATAGAGACGCCTGCTAACCCTCCCAACATACACATCGGTGAAAATAACGGAAACCCCAATTCCAAGCACTCTATATCTTGGAAGATTATTACCAATTTAAATGCAAAAAGAGCTGCTGAATTTAAGATAGGCTCAACAGAAGAAGTTAACTGGGTTGGCCAGGATGGATTAGATTTG
>CAZXXH010000014.1:25175-27443 GCA_964644645.1 uncultured Dehalococcoidales bacterium | reverse complement strand
AGCGAAGCTTCGGTGCACGCAGTTACCTGGTTATTTATCTAGCAGCAGGCATCTTCGGTAATCTGGCCAGCTACTGGGCAGCCCCAACGCTCGGCGCTGGGGCTAGCGGATCCGTGTTTGGGTTAGTGGGAGCGTTTGGCTCCTATTTACTCGTGAATCGCTCAGTACTGGGAGATGTGGGTCGTCAATCTTTTAGTGCCGTACTACTAGTAGTAGGAATCAATATCGTCTTTGGATTTACTGCTGGCGGTATAGACAACTGGGCTCACATGGGTGGTCTGATAAGCGGATTCGGACTGGGATGGTGGCTTAGCCCACGAACTGCAATGGTACAAACGCCTGATCTAGGGTTCAAATACTACTCCAATGCTACTTTAGTCCTGCGGCGTGCGACCACATTACAAATCACTTTAGCAGTCGGAGTGTCGGGACTTTTGATCACGCTTGCTACGCTGAGCATAGGAAAGGATTACCCATACATTGATCAAACGGGCAGCAGTGGTCTACTGGCTAGTATTGAAGACCTGTTGTCTGATGGTGACTATGATGAAGCAAGACGGAGAATATTAGGAGCAATAATGAGGAACCCAGCTGGTGATGAAATCCCATTGCTTTATCTGGTCAGAGGTCTAGTGATGAGTGCTGACGGAAACAGAATTGAAGCAATCAATAATACCTGTCACGCCCTGTCACTGGGCCTACCAAAAGACGCTCAACGATTCGCGTTATCCCTATTAACCGAACTCCGCGGTAGTTGTTAGGCATTTCGGTACACAATAATCACCAACTTCAAAGTGGCAACAGCCTTCAAATACTCGGAAATCCAAATACGACATCTGAAAATAGCGCCACCTTATTTCGTAGAGCATCCAACTCAAAAATCTGTAAACATCCTGTAATCGATTGGTTAGTCCAGCGTCAAGAACCCTAGATCGGAACCATTAATAATCGATCAGAGTCCCTCGATAATCAGCTACCCCTGTTCACTGCTATCGGGGGACTCAAGCTGCCCAACATTTTCACTAAACCGCCGTAACTGCGTCACCCACTGCCTTTACTTGCTGTGGGTATACGTGGACATATTTGGATGGACTAGGATCAATAATCCGCCGCGGTGAAGCTCAATATTAGTATCGGCTACGTACATTGGGCTCTTAAATCGACTTAGTTCACAACCAATCATTGTCCCACCAGTCGTCTTGAGTTAGATGCATGGGTTATATGATCTTCCACTGGTATTACTCCTAGATTGCCCGAATGATAGTCCGAAAAGGCCTGCATTAACTCGGAACGAGTATTCATAACAAATGGACCTTGCCAGGCAATTGGCTCCCTTATAGGTTGGCCACCAAGCAGTAACAATTCCAAGTCGTTGGATCTGCTGTCCTGGATATGGCTAGATGAAACCTTGAGGGTGTTACCGCCACCAAACAATATTGCCCGGCCCGTGTGGACCGCGACACTTTCTTCGCCCACATAACCGTTACCGGAAAGTACATATCCTAAAGCGTTAAACGTTGGCTCCCATGGAAGACTCAAAGTGGAGCCCGGACTAATACTGGCGTGAATAATCAAGATTGGAGTGTGGGTTATGCCAGGACCAGTGTAAGCGCCTATGCGTCCAGCAATCACCCTGACTAAAGAACTACCATCATGTGATGCGAGAAGCTTGAGCTTGTCTCCCTGGATGTCTTGATAACGTGGATCCGCCCACTTCATGGAAGACGGCAAATTAACCCATATCTGCACTCCGTGAAACAACCCGCCCTTTAGAACGGCCTCCTCAGTCGGTGCTTCGATGTGCAGTATTCCAGCGCCTGCTGTCATCCACTGTGTATCTCCGTTACCAATGATTCCGCCTCCACCGTTGGAGTCTTTATGTCTGAAAATCCCATCGATCAAATATGTAACTGTCTCGAACCCTCTATGAGGATGCCAGGGTGTACCTTTTGCTTCTCCAACCTCGTAGTCGACCTCACCCATCTGATCCATCATTATGAACGGGTCAGTACTCTCGAGCGGCAACAATGAGAACGCGCGCCTCACTGGAAATCCTTCGCCTTCAAATCCTGAAGGAGCCGTAACCACTTTTATTACAGGTCGATTAGTGGCAGCTTCGCAGGAGCGCTGAATTCGTTCGAGGGTTAACAGGTTGTCTACAGTTATTGCAGGCACGTGATTTGAATCCGTTTATTCGGAGAAGTATGGCATTAAAGGGCCTTGTTGCCGTCAGAAGAGGGCGTTGATATCTGGTGGAGACGGGGGAGA
>CAZXXH010000014.1:13572-25100 GCA_964644645.1 uncultured Dehalococcoidales bacterium | reverse complement strand
CGTCTTAGGTAAGGAGGATCGGTCGTCGCTTCTGGTTAAGCAGCGTAAGCGAGTTTTTGTTCGCCAGTTTTTGTTGTTGCTTCCTGATTTACGAGGTTGGTAGCACCTCGGCCCGCAGTCTTGCCATACACTCTCTGTCTAACCCACGCGTCCCCATATGCCCATTCTACATCCTACAAATGGTTGGAGGACTATTTCCGGTAAATGACTCTGTGCAGCAAGCTCTTCATATATACAACGAGCAGAAGAGACACGGCTCCACGGCTCAATAATCCGTAAGGCTTAGATCTAGAACGTATAACCACAATGCGACCAATGACTTACGGACCACAAAGCCTGAATGGGATGCGATTAGTCAGCTACCGGTAGGCAGCTGCACTCAACTATCACCATAAAGCGTTCGCCCGCGCCTCCGCTCCCTGGCCATGTCCCGCTCTGCGTCACGCCGCTTAATCACCTCTCTACGATCGCTATGCGTACGTCCCCGAGCCAGAGCGACCTCCACCTTTGCCAAATGTTTCCTTATGTATAGCCTCAAGGGCACCATTGTCAGTCTCTGGGCTTCAACCGCATGACCGAACCGCTGGATCTCCCTTCGATGCAACAGCAGTTTTCTGGTGCGCAGAGGTTCATGTTGTGCTGCTTGGCCAGCAGCAGGGTAGGGGGAAATATGAGCGTTATGGAGCCATAGTTCACCGTCATCGAACCGAGCGAACGCCCCAGCTATATTAACTTTCCCATCCCGTATCGACTTAATCTCAGTACCAGTTAAGACAATCCCGGCATCAACGGTGTCCAGGATCTCATAGTTTCGACGCGCCCGGCGGTTCACCGTAACGATACGGTCACCTGAAGCCGTAGAATCGGTTACTTCAGCGCGCTTCTTTGGCACTGGTTTGAAAATCGAGTTGTTTAATAGCGGCAATCATCTGGTTATCCTCTGTCGCCTTCACCGGAAACTTTACTTCAACGTCCGGCTCAATACCCTCCGATGAGATTTGCCGACCATTCGGGGTATACCAACGTCCGATAGTGAAGTACAACCCGCCTTTGTTACTTAATTCTCGCATCAAGTTAACACTACCTTTGCCAAACGTCTTAGTTCCAATGATCACTGCCCGTTGATAATCCTGCAACGCCCCGGCAAGAACTTCGCTACCGCTTGCACTGAAACCGTCAACGATTACTACAAGTGGAACATCTGTGTACCTACCGCCTGATTTAACCAACCATTCATCGCGTTTGCCACTAGAGTCAATTTCATAAGTCACCAGACCGTCAGCGAGAAACTCGCTGGCCACATCCTGTACCGAGGTTAGTAAACCACCGGGATTCTGCCGCAAATCTAGCACTATTCCATTCACGTCTTTACTCAAGAGTTCGTCCATCGCTTTAACCAACTCATTAGATGTCTCTTCGGTAAACATCAAGATATGAACAACTCCGTACGGATCATCTGGCAGCAAGCGACTCCTAACACTTGGGAGTTCAATTGTTCCACGGACAATCGAGATTTTTATCAACTCGGATTCACCGATCCGCTGGACCTTCAAAACGACGGTGTCGCCTGCAGGTCCTCGAATCCTGTTAACCGCTTCAATAACACTCCAGCCCTCAGTATCCACATCGTCCACGGCCATGACGACATCGCCTGATTTCAGTCCTGCCTTCTCTGCAGGTGACCCTGCTATTGGTGAAACAATTACAATACGTTTCCCATCTCTGGTCGGCTCCACATGTGCGCCAATCCCTTGAAATTTTCCTGAAAATCCTGTCTGCTCTATTTGAAATGTTTCGGGCCCTATGTACGAAAGATGGCGATCTTCCAGACTATCCAACATGCCCCACACTGCCGCCTCAGCCAACTCTTCAGGAACCACTTCATTCCTATTGATATATTCACTGGCCAGAATCCCATAAACTTCCCAAATTATTTCAAGACCGTCCGGGACTACTCGAGGAGCCGCAACTGTGGGCAACGCCGTAGCGGTAGCAATTGATACATCTTGTAAGATCTCCACCGTAGATTGTTCAGGTGTAGAACTGGCCGGTGGCAACGTCTCCCCGTCATCGCATGCGATTTGCATTGACAGATACACGGCGAGGACGAGTGCGACCAAGAGTTGCCGTTGGGAGCGCCAACTCAACTGTGTATTCAGCCGATCCCACACGGCTTTATGTTGATTCACCATAGCCATTCATTTATTTTTTAGTACGCGACAACATCTTTATAGTGCAAAACGCAACTTTCTGGGAAGCAACCGATATTTGGACAAAAATCGGTCCTGGGATCATATCTGTCTCGCCCACCTTTGATAGCCCACCCCTTCCAACTTTACATAACCTGTATAGTGCGAAGTACTTTCTTCGGCCAGAGATCCCTCGTTTGTAATCGCCCCCTCCCTAACCTCAATCGTCATCGCACGATCAGAATTAACCCAAACATCCATAGCATTGTGACATTTGATGTCTAGTTGGCACCATCACGGGCCACTCCCGTTTCGGCTGTAGTTGGTCGCATTGCTTCTCCAATAGCTACTCGGAGTTCCTCTACTCCTTCCCCTGTCTTAGCAGATGTCCTAACTTCTCGTATCGTACTGTGTGATGCGTTATATAAATCTCTAATATCAACACCATCATCAAGCAGGTCCAGCTTGTTGAACACCAATATCCTTGGCATGCTTGAAAGACCAATCTGTGACAAAACACTATCGACTACTTGAATCTGTTCACGTGCCTCACAATTGTTGGTGTCTACAACATGAATCAATAAGTCTGAGTGGTTTAACTCTTCGAGGGTAGCGCGAAAAGCTGCCACCAGAATGGGCGGTAATTTCCGAACAAAGCCAACCGTATCGTTTATCGTCGCTTCCCCTCCCGATGGCAAGTACAGACGCCTTGTTGTTGTATCGAGGGTCGAGAAAAGCTGGTCACGCACCGTGACGTCTCCTCTAACGAGCCTGTTGAATAATGCACTTTTTCCCGCATTCGTGTAACCGACTAACGAAACGCTCAGAACTTCGTTTTTGGTCCTGCTCTGACGTCGTTGGGATCGCTGCAGCCTAACCTGTTCCAACTGCTTCTTAATCGTTGTAATCTGGCGTCTCACCAGCCGCCTATCCGTCTCGATCTGGGCTTCACCAGGTCCACGTGTACCTATGCCCCCACCAAGTCTCTCAAGATGTGCCCATTGGCCTGCCAGCCTAGGCAAAAGATACTCGCTTTGAGCTAGTTGTACTTGAAGTCTACCTTCTCTGGTTTTAGCTCTCGTCGCAAAGATATCCAGAATGAGCGCTGTTCGATCAATAACTTTGATTTCAAGCGCGTTTTCGATAGCCCTTTGTTGGCTAGGCTTTAGTTCGTCATCGCAAACGATTAGATCTAAACATCGCTCTCGCACTAGTCGCGCTAGCTCAAGCAGTTTTCCAGCTCCCACATACGTGGGCGATGGTCGAGCCAAGATTTGTGAAACCCTAGCAGCTACGATTCCACCACCAGCTTCTACAAGTGAAGCCAGTTCTTCCAGCGACTTGTCGAGTGACGATCGACGCGTTCGCCTCTGTATCCCGGCTGCCACAAGCCCGGCTCGTTCATGGGAGCCTGTAAAGTTTATTGGACTTTCCTAAAAGAGTCGCCGCTAGCCGGTATGCGCTATTGGTGGGATTTTCCAGCCTTCTAGACGACCCAAACCTTCTTCTATACGATCATCTGGAGTTGTAAGAGAAAGACGTATATAACCCTCACCTTGTAGACCGTAACCGGTGCCAGGAGTTACAACTATGTCCCTGTCATCAAGCAGAAGTTGAGCAAATTGTGCGGATGAAAATCCTTGCGGAACGTTGGTCCAAACGTAGAGTCCTGCTTTGGGACTAATAGGATCCAGACCGATAGATTTGAGACTATCCACAACCATGTCCCGCCTGCGTCGATAGATCTGATTGTTGGATGTGACCCAACTTTCAGGCAATTCCAGTGCCGCAACACCCATTTCTTGTATAGCCTGCGGTGCGCCAGAGTCCAAGTTAGACTTCACGCGCATCAGAGCATCGATCATCTCTGCGTTACCTGCTGCCATGCCAATACGCCAACCAGTCATGTTGTATGTTTTGGACATCGAATGGAACTCGACAGCAACGTCCAAAGCGCCTGGCACCTGCAGGACGCTGGGAGCACTGTAACTGTCGAATGTTACCTCTGAGTAGCAGGCATCGTGCAACAGCGCTATATCATGCAATTTGGCAAATTCAACTGCTCGCTCGAAAAAATTTAGGGAGACTGTAGCCCCAGTAGGGTTGTTGGGGTAATTCAACCACATTACTTTTGCGCGTTTTAAAACATGTGATGGCACAGCATCTAAGTCAGGAATCCACGCGTTCTCCTCTTTCAGAGGCATAAAGTACGAGTCGCCACCGCAAAAAGCAGTACCAATGGAGTAAACCGGATAGCCTGGATCTGGCACCAACGCTATGTCTCCAGGGTTTATAAAGCATAACGCTGCATGCCCTATACCCTCTTTGGCCCCAATTAGATTAAGCGCCTGGGTTTCAGCATCCAACTCAACATCGAATCTACGCTTATACCACCTAGCAACAGCTGATCTAAACGCTGGGAGTCCCTCGGATTCGGGGTAACGATGGTTCAGTGGATTCCTTGATGCAGCTTCTAATGAATCAAGAACAGAAGATGGAGTAGGGATATCAGGATCACCGATTCCGAAGGATATTACATCGATCCCTTTTCGCTTCTTCTCCGCTATGGCACGTGATATGCCAACAAAAAGATAGGGAGGTAACTGCTGAACTCTGCGAGCCAGTTTCATACGAACGCTATGCCTCCTTATCCCGTTAATCCGCCATCGACTATTGGATACACTATCACGCTCTCATCACATCAACGCACCGGTTGAGCGCCAACCAAAGTCATAGATTTAAATACCATGATCACGCGCTCGGGCAATCAATTTGTGTACAAGCTGCCGACTCAGGCCCATTGAGCAAGCGATATCGGATTGGCGAATCCCACACTTTCGTAGGCAGCCGCTACCAGCCTCAAGCACTCATCAGCTTCTTCCCTGCGCCGATTGGATTTTTGTTGGAGGTTAAGAACCATGCTGTTGCTTTAGAGGCCATTCACCAGTGAACACTTCAATTGCTGGCCCCTCCAAAAAAACCTCACCTTTACCGTCCCATTCCACCCGCAGCACGCCTCCATCTAAAAGCACATTGACAATCGGCTCCGTGTGGCCATGCATGAAAGCCGCCACTGCGACAGCGCTACTCCCTGTGCCTGATGACAACGTTTCTCCAGCACCACGCTCAAAGATCCGCGCGCGGAGGTTAAATCTATCTACCACATTGACAATTTCGAAATTAATACGATTTGGGAAGAGCGGATTATGCTCAATCAACGGACCAAATTCCACAAGAGGAAAATCTTGTACGGGTTCATCAATGAAGACCACCGCATGAGGATTGCCAATCGACAGACAGGTGACATCCAAAACTCTTCCACCAACTTCGATTGGATATCCAAGAATCCGTTCCATGCTACCGAACGCTTTGGCGTCTACTGGGATCATTTCAGGCTTGAAAGTCGGTGTGCCCATAGCTACTTGTGCCGCAACCATCTTGTCGCCGTCCATGCGCGGCACGACTGTTCGCACACCGCCACCGGTTTCAACCACCAAGCCTGCATCGGATGGGGTAATGATATTCCTGTCAATCACAAACTTAGCGAACAAGCGAATCCCATTCCCGCTCATTTCAGCTTCAGAGCCGTCAGGATTAAATATACGCATACGAACCTGCGCTGACTCTGATTTAGATTCTTGAACCACAACGATTCCATCGGAACCCACTCCGAACACTGCACGGCTCATCTTTATTGCCAAATCAGACCAATCCATATCAATACCGCGGCCATCTATGGCGATGTAGTCGTTTCCGGCCCCATGCAATTTCGCGAAATACAGTTTGCTCAATCTAGCTTCTCCAACCCCACAAATTCTGCGTCCAATAATATCCACAAATATGGATGGGTATTACATTCCGCCTTTCGCAGACATTCCGTATCACGATCGCACGATCAATCACTCGACCGTGTCAGACAAAACATATATCTTCCCTATCGCTGTACTTTCAACGATCAACTTCAAAAAAACCAACAAACACTGCACGTACGATAAATGTTTGGGCAATGTTCTCCTAACTTACGTATCTTGGTCAACGCAAGATAGAATGCCTGCCAGCTGTTTGGCGTGTCCGTTTGACTGTTAATGGCAAAGATAAAGTACTAGTCCAGGCCACAGCATCGGTTCCATTGCGTCCTATAGTGAATTCATGGTTCTCTGAACTAAATCAGGACCAACGGATAACCAAGCTATCCTAACGTCTTCCAGACTGAACCAGTTGAATTGATGTCTGATGAGACGTCTTGTTGCGGAGCGAATCCGGCGTAAGGCCTCGTCGATAGGAAAATCACCCTGGATATAGGCGGCTAGATCTCTGTATCCGATCGCGCTAAATGCTGGGGAAGCTGCACTGATTCCACTGTCCAAAAGTTGGCTCACCTCCTTGATCCAACCTCGTTCAATCATATCGCTTACTCGTAAATCGGCCCGACGGTAAAGCTCCCCTCGTGGTGCAGTCAATCCTATGATCGTTGCATGGATCGGCTCAGCCAATACATCGTCTGATCTCACTTGAGTTCTACACACCTCCAATGCACGTATCACTCGGCGAATATTACGAGCATCGATCTTGGCAGCCGCTTCAGGATGTTCGCGGACTAGGAGCGCATGCACCGAATGCACTCCATCGTTAGCCGCCAACCTTTCCAATTTAGCTCGCAGGATCGCATTCGGCGGTACCCGCGGCACTCTCCACCCATCCAAAAGCGCCGTTACGTATTGGCCAGATCCTCCTACAACGATCGCAGTACGATCGCGTGCCCTAATCTCCTTGATCAACGCCCTAGCACGTTCCAAATATTCGGCCAGTGAGAAAATATCCGATGCATCAATTATGTCGATCAAATGGTGCGTCACACTGGACATCTGCTCCACAGAAGGCTTAGCAGTACCGATATCAAGCCCACGATAAAGCAGTCTAGAGTCTGCATTGATAATCTCAGCCCCGATTTTCCTAGCAAGCTCTATGGCCAGTCGGCTTTTGCCCACAGCTGTGGGTCCGACTATAGCGATTACTTGAGGCGACGACGCGAAACCTGATACGCAGCCGTCTAAGCTATTATCCTCAGTCAATATGCTCCGCGCGTTTTATGATTTCAGAAAACTCGACTGCACTTAAACTCGACCCGCCAACTAATGCCCCATCAATATCCTTCTGCTCGAAAAAGGATCGGGCATTGCCACTCTTTACACTCCCGCCATACAACAGCGTGAGCGCCTCGCCCGCACGACTCCCCACTCTCGAGACAACCGCTTCCCGAAGCGATCCCATCATTTCCTGAGCAATTTCAGGAGATGCAGCTTCATCTGTTCCTATGGCCCATAATGGCTCATATGCAACTGTTAAGCGAGTCCAATCTTGGTAACCGTTCAAGCTCGCGAATAATTGCTGCGTCACGCGATCAATGGCATTACCGCTTTCGCGTTCGTTAGTCGACTCCCCAACACACACTATTGGGCGGATGTTATGGGCAGCCGCCGAAATTGCTTTGCTCGCAACCGTATCGTCAGACTCACCAAATATATTTCGTCTTTCTGAATGACCTACTATGGCAAAATCAACGAGGCCAGCAAGCATCTGAACAGACACTTCACCAGTAAATGCGCCACTTGGCTCAGAATGCAGATTTTGGGCTCCCACATGTAGTTTCGTGCCAGCTAGGGCCTTTTTAATTGGTTCAAGGGCAACATAGGGCGGGCAAATCACCTTGATGACCTGATCGATGGTATGCGTCAGATCGTTCACTTCTTTTGCCAAACCCACTGCCTGCTTGACGTTCGTATTCATCTTCCAATTACCGACCACGAGTGGCATTCTCACTGTTGCCCCCCTGCCCTAATAAAATCGTCCATTTGATACAAAGTGTGACTCCAACTTCTGGGTTCGATCGTAAACCAAACTAGCTTCAACAGTCGTCTAAGGCTGCGACACCTGGCAGAAGCTTACCCTCTAGAAAAGCTAATGCCGCTCCTCCTCCAGTGGATACGTGGGTCATAGAATCACCTAACCCCAACCCAAGAACGACTCCTGCAGTCGAACCTCCCCCAACAACTGTCACGGCTGCAGATGCACCAGCAATCGCCCTAGCGATTGAGTTGCTGCCCTGTGAAAATTGTGGAAACTCTGCCACACCCAGAGGGCCATTCCAGATTACGGTACGGGCGCGGGCAATCTCGTTCGCGTATAAATCGGCTGTCTTTGGGCCTATGTCTAGGATCAGCATATGATCTTTAACGCTATCCACCGGAACAATCTCCGCTATAGCATTAGTATCTATTGATTCGGCCACCACCACATCAATTGGACATAATACGCGCGGGCGCTCTCTGGCAAGGAGCTCTTTAGAAACTGTCAACTCAGCTTGCGTCACCTTTGCTGCTCCACCCCCGAGATCCTGCGCGGTTAGGAAAGCCGATGCCATCCCGCCACCAATAAGGATCACATCAACACTCTTGGCAAGATTTGCAAGCACAGCGATCTTATCGACGACCTTAGCTCCTCCGATAATGGCAACGCCGGGCCGACGAGGAGATGCGACAACAAGGCCCAACATCTCAACTTCTTTTTCTAACAACAAACCTCCAACACCAGGAAGTAGAGATGCTACACCGTGGGTAGACGAGTGAGCGCGATGTGAAACCCCAAAGGCGTCGTTAACGTACACGTCCGCGAGAGAAGCCAGCTCCAAAGAGAAAGTTTTATCGTTTTTCTCCTCACGCGGATCAAAACGTAAGTTCTCCATAAGAGCCAATTGGCCCGACTGCAAGGAACGCATCGCTAAGATTGGCTCTGGTCCACTGGGACCACCTGCATCTGATATCTCTTGGCCTAGCAGTTCAGACATGCGGACACGCACGTCCGTCATTCTTAATCGATTTACCCTTCTGCCATTCGGCCTACCCAAATGTGAACACATCAAGATTCTCGCCCCGTTAGTCCGAAGATATTCGATCGTGGGAATAGCAGCCCGAAGCCGAGAATCATCAATGATCTTGCCGCTTGCTGGATCAACAGGAACATTGAAATCCACACGCAATAGAACACGCTTGCCCGAGAGATCTATGTTCTTGACCGTTGCCTTAGCGAACCCCATGGATCAGGACTTCGGCACTTCGGCCAGTTCATCTAGGGCAGACTTTAAACCTGAGTCAGAGCCGTTTAGGCCTAACTCAATTAGCGTCTGGGAGGCTTTAGAGCGAAACTGGTTCGCAGTGTCAAGCGTGAATTGGCGGCTACCTGCCTCGTCGAGAAGCTCAGACAAATAGTCTGCATCCGTTGGTTCCAGAATACGTTTCATATATATCTCACCAATACGCCGTTTCATCGCAGCCCCACCATGGGTGAGAGCATGGACAACGGGCAATGTTTTCTTTTTCGACTGCAATCTGCCTTGTTGGATTTGATCGCGTTCGCCCGTACCCCAGAACAAAGCGTGATCGCCAACTATATGGCGCACCAACCCCAAATAACTTCCAAATGCCTGCAGTCCATCTCCAATTATCCTGTCGTCTATTTGTGCAGCACATACGCCCAGCCGCGACGCACAACCCATGAGCGCTCCGCTTCTTCGCTCAGCCATTTCCAAATAGCTATCTATGGCTACAACTGGTTGCTCCTGAAAACTGATCTCCAAGTACTCACCTTCACAAAGAAGAACTATCGCTGCATCAAGTACACCAACACTCGCCGAGATTCGTTCTGGGTCCACACCAAGGTCACGTAGTTTAAAAAGTGCCAATCTGGCCATAGCGTGCATGCCATCTCCTGCGTTGATCGCCTGAGCAGGTCCCCAAGTCCACCACACTGACGGCCTTCCATTCCGATCTGGATTACCATCTGCTACATCAACATGAACTTGCCAAAACTTGTGAGAGAGCTCCGTGGCTGCCGCGTGCGACAGAGCAACTTCTCTTCTGGCGGACAGAGCCTTTGCCACCTCCATGCACAATTCTCCATGCACAAGTGGTAAACCATTTGCCGTTTGCTCTAGACCATCCTCACTCACCCAACCAAACTGGTACGACATGATCCGGTAAAGAGGTAAGTTGCGCCCAGACAACAAAGTCCGAATGCAATCTACTATCGCCTCGTCGTACCCGAACAGCAATCTTTTGTTTGTCAATTCTCCGCCTATTTAAATGATTCCTGGCAAGATACTCATCAATTCGTGCCTTTTGATGGCACCCTCTCGTAGTAGTCGAGGAGGGCTCTGAGAGAAGTCTAAGACCGTTGATGGAAGATTGGCGATTCCACAGTGACCTGGAATTATCAACTCCACGGCTTCTCCTAGATCCCTTTTGACTCCCTGAGCAGTTTGGTGAGGACGAAGTCCAGACGTGTTAGCACTAGTTCCAGTGATTGGTCTGCCCAACCCTTTTACTAAGGCTAGAGGTACAGGGTGGTCCGGAACCCTCACCCCTACTGTTGCTGTCCCACCAGTCACGCATGAAGGAACTTCTTCCCTTGCGGGAAGAACGATCGTTAGTGGACCTGGCCAGTATCGCTCCGCCAACCTCCTAGCTTCTATAGGAAATTCTGTCGAGACCATCTGACAATCATCTGGCCCCATCAAAAGCAAAGGCACCGGATTTGTTGGAGATCTCCCTTTCGCTCGAAGCAACTTTATGACCGCTTCTTCGTTAAAAGGATCGGCTCCTAAACCATAAAATGTATCTGTCGGATACGCCACAACACCGCCGGCACGAATCAATTCAACCGCCTGAGCGACCCGTGCAGGCTCTCTGTCCTGAAAATCCGCGGGCAGACCATCGGTGGGACGGCAAGTGGGCATATAAAAAATTACAAAGGTAGGTTTGCCAAGTAGAGAACGTCCGATTAGCACCGGCAATCCCACTTGATTCAGGTTGACGGAGAATAACATACACGTTACGTTGACTGTCTGAGCAGCCTGCCATGCCGAGAACTTTTTCTAAACCATCTAAACACCGCGTAACCACGTCCGGTGATATTGAAATCGCCACCTATCTGGGAATTGCCCAAGCCGACCAATTGGGTTCAGAAGGAAACACCGTCCCGGACAAGGAAGTGGACGAGGCTATCCTGATCGTCGACTTTGGTTCTCAATACAGCAGGCTGATAGCGAGACGCGTGAGAGAGGCGAATGTTTACTGCGAAATCGTACCGCACGGTTCCCAAATAGAATCTGTCCAGCATCTAGACATAAAAGGGGTGATCCTATCTGGCGGACCATCCAGCGTTTATGAAGAGGATGCTCCTAGAGCGCCCGGTTGGGTGTTCGAGATTGGTGTACCAATACTTGGCATCTGTTATGGGATGCAACTTTTAATGCAGCATTTTGGAGCTAATGTGATTTCTTCA
>CAZXXH010000014.1:0-13562 GCA_964644645.1 uncultured Dehalococcoidales bacterium | reverse complement strand
GGCATCTGTTATGGGATGCAGCTTATCGCTCGCAAGTTAGGAGGCAAGGTGGCCCCAGGCTTAGCCAGGGAATATGGCTAAGCGGTTGTGAATCGATGCCCTGAAGACGATGTGTTGTTCGAAGGCCTAGACAAAGCGACCCCCGTCTGGATGAGCCACGGCGATCGCATCGATGTCTTGCCGCCTGGGTTCCGATCTATCGGATACACGCAAAATTCTCCCAACGCAGCCATGGGAAACGGTATGGGGCTATACGGCATACAGTTCCACCCAGAAGTTGTGCATACACCCCAGGGCGCCGAGATCATCGCAAACTTCGTTCTGAAGATTTGCGGGGCGTCTGGTGCTTGGACACCGTCAAATTTTGTAAGTGAGTCCATTGGAAGAATAAGAGAACAAGTGGGACAAGGCCGCGTGATATGTGCCATCTCCGGCGGCGTGGACTCGACTGTGGCAGCCGTTTTGATACATCGCGCGATTGGCTCGCGTCTGACCTGTATATTCGTCAACAATGGCCTTTTGAGGCGAGAAGAACCGGAGCGAGTGCGAGCCGTGTTAGAGCGTCACCTCGGTCTCAAATTGCTGTATATCGATGCCACACAACAATTCCTCAAAGCACTCCGGGGCATACATGACCCGGAAGAGAAACGAAAAATCATTGGCAAGGAATTTATCTCGGTATTTGGCCAAATCCCTCGGCGAAATCCATTTTCTCGCTCAAGGCACCCTATATCCGGACGTTATTGAGAGTAAAACCGCCGAAACGACCGCTAGTGACCGTATAAAAACGCATCATAATGTAGGCGGACTGCCAGCGCATATGAACCTAAAGCTTGTGGAGCCTTTAAGATACTTGTTCAAAGACGAAGTCAGACTAGCCGGGAAAGAACTCGGCCTGTCCGATGAAGTGCTCAACAGGCAGCCATTCCCAGGACCAGGCTTGGCTATCAGGGTGATTGGCGACGTAACCCTAAAGAAACTTGAAATCCTGAGGTCATGTGACTGGATAGTGATGGACGAGATCAAAAACGATCAACTTTATAATGAACTCTGGCAGAGCTTCGCCGTGCTTACCGACATTAGGACCGTCGGAGTCATGGGGGACAAACGAACGTACTCCCATGTTGTAGCTATTCGCGCTGTAACATCTATCGATGCAATGACTGCTGATTGGGCACGGTTGCCATATGACACGCTTGGCCGTATTTCCAGCCGCATCGTCAATGAGGTAGTCGAAGTCAATCGCGTGGTCTTCGACATTACCAGCAAGCCGCCGGGGACAATCGAGTGGGAATGATTGGGGTTCGAATAAATTTTGCGCTCGCCGCATCTTAAGCTAACGGTAAACTAGTCGTGACCAGTTGTGAGAAACAACGGTGAGAGTGTTACTTGTGGGAAATGGTGGGCGTGAGCACGCAATCGCCTGCAAGCTAGCCGAAAGCCCGCTCCTTCAGGAGCTGTTTGTCGCGCCCGGAAACGCTGGCACAGGGCAAATTGGACGCAACTTAGAAATCGCAGCGGACGATATACACGCCCTATCAACAGCTGCAACGAACTTAGATGTCGACATCGCGGTGGTCGGCCCTGAGGTGCCTCTGGTTAAAGGACTCGCTGACGTACTTGAACCTCTGGGAATTAAGGTTTTTGGTCCCACGAAGGCGGCAGCAAGAATCGAAGGCTCCAAATGGTGGGCAAAAACCCTCATGCAAAAACATGGGATTCCGACAGGCCATGCTCAAGCATTCGACAATTTGGCCCGAGCAGAGGCCTACGTCAATGGCCTATCAGATAGCGGCGTAGCTATCAAAGCGGACGGTCTCGCAGCTGGCAAAGGTGTAGTGGTAACGCACAACAGAACAGAAACCCTTAGTGCTATTGGTCGCGCGTTCGACGAAAATGCTTTCGGTGCTAACGGCAACCGGCTACTCATTGAAGAAAAACTGGAAGGGTGCGAAGTTAGCGTTTTCGCATTCGTGAACGAAAACTACGTTTCGCCTGAAATAGCAGCATGTGACTATAAACGTGCAGGAGACGGAGACACCGGGCCTAACACTGGCGGTATGGGAGCCTATAGCCCGCCTGAGTTCTGGACAGCTGATTTAGCAATACGCGTTAGAACCGAAATACTAGAACCGACTGTACGCGCCATGACAGATGAGGGGTGCCCGTATCGTGGGCTTTTATATACAGGACTAATGATCACCGCTGCAGGCCCCAAAGTTATCGAATTCAACTGCCGGATGGGAGACCCAGAGACTCAAGTGATATTGCCTCGACTGAAATCGGACCTGTTGGAAGTTTGCTATGCAACAGCCACTGGATCACTGAAACACTCGCAGGTTAGCTGGGGCGGAAATACGCATGTAGGCGTGGTAATTAGCTCAAATGGATACCCAGACAAGTACGATGTGGGATTTGGTATAAGAGGATTGAATACCGCGTCGAACTACTCCAAAGTATTCCATGCTGGGACAGCTGTTGATGAACGCGGCACTATCGTCACCTCAGGGGGGCGAGTCCTCACAATTGTTGGGAATGGAGCTGACATGAAAACAGCAACAGAATCAGCATATAGGGGTGCTAGTGCTATAAAGTTTGATGGCGCAACCTACCGCAAAGATATCGGTGTACGGGCAATGACCACCCCACCGTCCCTTAAAACAAGATCATGAAACTCGCCGTTATTTCCGACTTCGACGACACAGCGACCCAACAAAATGTTGCTGGATTGTTACTCGAACGGTTCGGCGGATTGGGTACCAAAATGATCCGTCAGCAGCATCAGGCAGGCGAAATAACCTTTCGCGAGTATCAGGAGCGAGCGTTCTGGTCAACGACTGCGCCTATTAGTGAGATGTACAAGTTCGCAGCGGAAAATGCTGCCCTCAGACCGGGCTTCTCTGAAGCAGCGGCAATCGCACTTTCCACAGGAACGCAGTTTCAGATAGTTTCAGCCGGACTTGAATTCTATATTTCTGCTGTACTATCCAAGAATCAACTTGGGTATTTACCCTATAGAGCAGTCAAAGCCGGACCTGAAACCGCTTCCGGAAGCCAGATCAGGTACGATTACACTTCAGGGCGATTAGATTGCGAAGGGGACTGGGCCACCTGTAAATGCAGTGTTGTGCGCGAGACTCAAAGACGGGGTGTTCAAGTGGCTTTTGCGGGCGACGGGCTAACATCGGATGCCTGTGCTTCAAGCAAAGCAGATATCGTATTCGCCCGCGGCCGTCTCCTGGAGCACTGCAGACAATCAGGAACTAAGGCAATCCCTTTTGAGGACTTCGATCAGATAGCGCGCCTAATAGAGAGGTCTGCAAACTAAGTGATTGATAGATGATAGACAGATATTCACGTCCTGCCATGAAGCAGGTCTGGTCGGAGGAAAACACTTTCGATCTTTGGTTAAGGATTGAAATAGCAGCCACTAACGCTTGGGCACAGCTTGGTGTGGTTCCATTAGACCAAGCCGAAAAGATAGCGAAAGCCAGTTTCGACCGGGCCGAATATGACCGTTGGTTCGAAAGCACCAAGCACGACATCGTCTCTTTTACACGTTCTGTTACAAGTACACTCGGCCCAGAAGGACGCTGGTTACATCACGGCCTTACCTCGAATGATGTCAAGGACACGGCCCTAAGTATCCAATTGACTCAATCCGTTGACCTTATAGATAACGAGTGTGTCCGTCTCATGTCATCACTACGGTCTGTGGCTGAAAAGTTTGCACTTACACCTTGCATGGGTAGATCGCACGGCATTCATGCTGAGCCTATGAGCTTCGGTCTCAAGGCCGCTCTATGGTGGGACGAGATGCAACGTCATATTAACCGCTTAAAGCTTCTTCGGTCTGAAGTGGCAGTTGGAATGATATCTGGGCCAGTCGGTACGCATGCCAGCGTGCCGCCCAAGATTGAAGAACTCGTGTGCAGATCATTGGAATTAAAACCGTCATCGGTAACAAATCAAGTGATCCAACGAGACATCCACGCACACTTCGTCCAAACATTGGCGCTCATAGCAGCGTCTTTAGAAAAGGTGGCTACGGAGATTCGCTCACTACAGCGCACTGAGATACAAGAAGTAGAGGAACCTTTCGGCAAACCAGGATTCGTATCTACAGGGTCATCATCTATGCCACATAAGAGAAATCCTGAACTATGTGAACGAATTTGCGGGTTGGCAAGACTTGTCCGAGGTAACACAATAGCCGCACTTGAAAACGTCGCGTTATGGCATGAGCGGGACATATCTCATTCGTCCGCAGAACGTATGCTATTACCTGACTCATCTCTCGCTGTTGATTACATGCTAGATCTATTAACCCGAGTGATATCTGGAATGAGGGTCTTACCCACTAACATGCTCCACAACCTTGAACTCACTCGCGGGTCAGTGTTCTCAGAGCGAGTGATGCTTGGATTAGTGGAACGCGGCATGGATAGGCAAAAAGCCTATGAATTATGCCAAGAACATGCGATGAGCGCCCTGGAGTCGAGCAATGATTTTAGGGACATGGTGCGTGGAGACGACAGGGTTAAGGAACTGATAGACCAAGATGATTTAGAGTCGTTGTTTGATTATGGATATTATTTACGGTACGTAAACGAAATATACGCCCGTCTGGGATTTGATGTGCAAGAACCTCACGTGGTAACTGATACGTGAAGAACGGAGGGAATCCTGAAATGACAGCGGTATTTGAAACCGACTTGCCAGGACTAATCCATCGCGGCAAAGTTAGAGATTCGTACGACATGGGTGATGGAACCATGTTGATGATAGCAACCGATCGGATTTCAGCTTTTGATGTCGTGCTACCTACACCCATTCCTGACAAAGGTACTGTACTGGCGCAAATGTCAGCGTTCTGGTTCGAGTTGACTAATGAAGTAATACCAAACCACTTTATCTCGTTGGCTTCAGACTCGAGGGACACAGGTAAATCGTTTGAGTTCGACTCATCGTCTGCCCTGCCCGACAACCTGATGTCTAGAGCGATGTTAGTGCATCGCGCTGAGCGCATCGACATTGAATGCGTAGTTCGAGCCTTTATCACCGGTTCTGCTTGGTCCGAATACCGACAACATGGCACGGTAAATGGCGAAACTATGCCAACTGGAATGCTTGAAGCACAAGAATTCCCGGACTTACTTTTTACTCCCACCACAAAGGCCGAGGTAGGCCATGACTTACCGATGTCTCACACCGAGGTAAAAGACATGGTCGGTGCTGATATGGCCCAACAGCTTGAAGACGCGAGTATGGCTCTATTCCGTACCGCTTACGAACACGCTTTCGCAAAGGGAATTATCATCGCCGACACCAAGTTTGAATTTGGCCTAATAGATGGTACCTTGACTGTGATAGACGAGGTTCTGACACCCGATTCCAGTAGGTTTTGGTCGGCTTCAGAACACCATCCCGGGAAGTCCCCTCCGTCGTTCGACAAGCAGTTCGTGAGAGACTGGCTAACTGTCAATGGTTGGAACAAAGAACCACCAGCGCCTGAACTCCCACCTGATATCGTGGAAAAGACGCGTGCCAGATATATCGAGGCGTTTGAACTTCTAACCGGCACGGAGTTTACAGACTAAAACGGCGTGTTTTCGATCAGCAATAACTTCTATAGGTGTTAGGACAAAATGTCGAATAAACGGGTTGCAACCACTAGGCCTGATTATCGTCGTGGAATGACCAAAGGTGAGATCCGCGCCGAGCGGCGCTCCAAATCGAATGCACGACGCAGACGAAAGCGCACGGTTGTTATTGTGGGCGTTTCCCTGTTAGCGACCTTATTGGTAGGAAGCCTGCTTGTGGGCCCCGGTTTAGGTCGTGACAACCAAGGTACAGGCATTGCGCCTCAACCGTTTAATTCTGCAGGCCCAGCAGCAATGACGCAAAATGACGGTAGAGGCCATATCCCAGTGGGAGCGTCTCGCCCTACTTATAGCACAATACCAGCCACTTCCGGTCCACACTGGTTCACTCCGCCTGGAACAAACGGAGCGCCCCTCGGCGCACCAGTACAGTGGGGAATCTATGAGCAGGTAATCCCTGATGAAGCGCTCGTACATAACCTGGAACATGGGGGAATAGGCATCCACTACGACTGTCCCAATAGCTGCCCGGAAATACTAGAAGACCTGCAACGGATCATCCCGTCGAACAAATTCCAAATCGTAATGTCCCCGTATCGTGGGCTTCCGTCTCTTATCGCTCTGACGGCATGGCAACATGTTATCTACCTTGAAAATGTTGACGAGGACAAAATCAGGGACTTCATTGAAGCCTACCAGAATCGTGCAATGGAGCCAGGCACTTATCCGTTCTGATCCATTTGGTAAAGATAATGAATAGCAGATATACAGGATTGAGAGAGTGGATGTGTGATTACCGACCGAGTTAACGGTTTGTTTTAGAAACCATGTTCATAGCTAGTGTCCACGTCATGTTCAAAACTACGGTGAATGACCCACAGGGAGCCACAATTGCGCGTGCTCTTGGCCGTCTCGGGTTCGATGAAGTCGCAAGTGTGCGTACTGGAAAAGTGTTCGAAATTCAACTGAACGAATCAAACCGGGACCGGGCCGACCACCGGGTGCAAGACATGTGCAGTAAACTCCTCGCTAACACGGTTATCGAACAATACGAGTACAGTTTAAAGGCGGTTGACGGCCAATCTGAGAATAATTTAGGTTAGGGTACCCTTCGTGCTTGGTACGGACATTGGAGCCTTTTCATCCTTGGCTATCGCCATCCTTAGCGCTCGCGCCAGTCCCTTAAAAGTGGCCTCCATAATATGGTGTTCGTTCTGGCCAGCAAGTGTGCGCACGTGAAGACCTAATCGGCTCTCAATGGCAAACGATTCAAGAAAATGTCGAGCCATTTCCAGATCGAACTCACCGCCACCGCGGCCTGCTCCCAATTCGATGACCGGATATCCCCGCCCACTCACATCTAGCGCCACCTGAGCCAAAGCTTCATCCAGAGGCACTATGGCATGTCCCATGCGAACAATTCCGCGACGTTCGCCAAGAGCCTTATCCAGACAACGGCCTAGTACTATCGCTGTGTCCTCAGACACATGGTGTACACCTGTATCAATATCCCCATCAGCAGTTAAGGTCAGTGTCAATGCTCCATGACGTGCTAACTGCTCCAACATGTGGGTCAACATACCAATTGGCGTTTTTACATCTGCAAGTGGCCCACTGTCGAGGTCCAAAGTCACCGAGACTGAACTCTCTCCTGTTTTCCTAGAAATGGTGGCAACGCGTGCCGCGTAGTCGGATGTACCTGACATTGAATTTCTTATCAATCCCTGAGACTAGATGCGCCGTGGCTACATGATTTCATTGAGAGCATCGATCAACTTACCTGTCTGCACTGGCGTCCCTGCGCTCATCCTCAAACAGTTCTGTAACCGTGGGTGGTCAAAGTAGCGCACAAATAGCCCTCTGGCCGCTAGGTTTTCGAACACCGACTTTGCAGTATTGCAATCAAACTTACATAACAAGAAATTACCGCTCGATGGCCAATAAGACACACCTGCCAGCTTATCGATCGCTCTTTCTAGCCGTTTCCGCTGTGCAACCAGTACGCGTATGTTCGCAAATAAACCTTCCTTGTCATCCAGCGCAGCAAGGACCGCCGCCTCAGCGGCGATGTTTACATTGTAGGGTTGCTTGATATCGATCAAATGTGAAATTAGTACAGGACTAGCGATCATATATCCAACTCTCAGTCCAGCGATTCCAGCCCACTTGCTGAATGATCTTATGATCGCCAAATTGTTGTACTCAGAAAGCAAATGTGCGAATGTTTGACCTGCAAATTCACCGTATGTTTCATCAATAATTACCAGTATGCCAAGCTCTAGAAGTCTACGTGCATCTGGCTCAGGAAGAAGGTTTCCTGTCGGGTTGTTAGGAGAAGCAATAAAAATTATTTTCGTGAGCGGGTTGGCCGCCTGTATTACTGAGTCAACGTTCACTTCCCAATTGTGATCTCTTGGCACCGATACTACTGGTGCACCGCAGACTCGTGCCAAGAACCTATAAACGCCGAACGTCGGATCGCAGTCAATCACAGAATCATTTGGGTTTAGAAATAGTCTCATCGGGAGATCTATCAACTCATCAGCACCCGCGCCTACGAGGATGCACTCAGGCGGCTGACTCGTATATGCCGCCAATGCATCTCTGAGACGACGCTGATTAGGGTCCGGATATAGATGTAGCGGGATATCCTTCAAGGCTTCTCGAACGGTCTCGGTGGTACCGAAAGGATTTTCATTTGCGTTTAATCGCACTATCGCTTCCGGAGGAAGTCCAGATAGTCGAGACTGCTCTTCGACTGGATTTACAGACGAGTATGTCTCTGGTTGGACCAGGTGGGGCCGCATAAGGCTTTTGAGATCGGTCATCTGGAGTTATTCACGCAACCTTATTCACCTACCATGTCCCTGAGACGATCACTAGCCGCTTCCGCGTGCGCAGCAAGTCCTTCTTCTATCGCAAGCGCAGAGGCGACTGGTGCCAGGTCCACAAAATGACGTTCGTTGAAATTAAGTACGGGCGTGTTCCGCACAAAGTTACGTACACTAAGTGCCGAAGCAAAACGCGCAGTCCCGCCCGTAGGCATCACATGGCTAGGTCCGGCTACGTAGTCACCGATCACCTCAGCCGAAAACTCGCCTATGAATAAACCGCCAGCCGATCGAACTTTGGGAATGTATTCTGAAGCTCGGTCTACCACCAAACATAGGTGTTCAGGAGCGAACGTGTTAGCTACATCTATAGCTTCCAATACTGTATCAACAACCACAATTAATCCGTTTTGGCGTACCGCCTGACCCGCAATTATCCGCCTCGGCAATTTGCCCAATCGTCGTTCAATAGCTTGTTCTACCTTATCCGCAATTTGGTCCGAAGTAACGACAAGTAATGGAGTAGCCATGACGTCGTGCTCAGCTTGCGCCAAGAGGTCAGCCGCGCAGTATTCTGGGTCGGCCGTATGATCTGCCACTATAAGTGTCTCTGTCGGGCCATACAGGCCATCAATACCCACAGATCCGAACACCTGCCGCTTAGCTTCTGTAACAAAAGCATTACCGGGCCCACATACCATATCTACGCTAGGGACCGATTCAGTGCCGTATGACATTGCTGCTATAGCCTGCGCTCCACCGATCTTGAAAACACGATCTACTTCAGCGACATGTGCAGCAGCTATCAACGTGGGGTGCGGCAAGCCCTCATATGACGGTGGAGTGCAGATCACAACTTCACTCACTCCGGCAACTCGAGCCGGCACTGTCGTCATAAGCACTGTGGAAGCGAGAGGAGCACTACCTCCTGGCACATATACTCCAACACGATCGAGTGGAATTACTAACTCGCCATAACCTTTCGACGGGTCACTCCATGCCTTGGGCTTCGCCAACTCCTGAAAAGCCCAAATCCGTGCCGCGGCCTTTTCCAGAGCCAGAATTGTATCGCTCTCGACATGCGCCAATGATTTCGATATCTCGGCGCTAGAGAGCTCGATTACATCAAGCGTAATGCCGTCAAATTGTGAAGACAGGGATCGTATCGCGCTATCTCCGTGCGAACGAACCTGCGTAATAATTCGATCAACTACTTGCGTGACCGTTAGTTCGGTATCGAATACTTCCAATATCCGCTGTTTCGCCTCCTTGGAGAGAGGTAAGGATGCATTACGTGACGCGGCCAAGTACTCAATAGCGACTTTGGCCCCTTTGATTCGTCGCATAGTTTTACTCTCGGTAAACACCGGAACCATGCCGGTCGAGAACGCGTTGCAACCTATCTCTACCTTCGATTGGGTCAAAGATGAACAACAAATCGCTCACTATAATCGCAGAGCCTCCTATTGATCGGAGGTGGTTGACCACCTCAACCAATTCGCTTTTCTTCACCACCATCTGCACGGAATACCAGCGCTCTGGGTCTTTGATCAATCTGCGCTCATCGTCTTTCATTGCGGTCTTTGGGTACACTCGAGCGATAGTGGGGCCGAGGAGACCCGCAAAGCGACGGTCATTCGTTATTTTTTTTGCCACGGTCTCAGGGCAATTCGGTTCTTTCGACCCGGACTCGCCATCGTCAAGATAGTAGTTTGCCGTGATCTTGAAATGCGGTAGTGCCTTGTTATACGCCTCCATACGCTCCAATATTGATCTTGTTTGTTCCTGCTTACCCACATCTTCACCAAGAGTTTTAGCATTCGCTATTAAGACAGCCTGAGAGGAAAATATTGGGACATCATCAAGCGCGACAAGACGATTGTCGCTCATAGTCATCCCCGTGTCTTTGATGTCAGCTATAAGATCTGCTGAACCCATTGATGGTACCGCCTCAAGAGCCCCACGAATGTGTATAAGTCGATAAGACTTGCGTGACACATCTCGACCGCTGGCGGTAAGGAATCGATTCACCAGCCTGGGATACTTTGTAGCAATCCGAACCGGTTCTGCATTATCACCGTTGTTCTTAAGCCTATTAAGAAGTTCCGGTACAGATCTCACATCCTTCCAATCTGAACGTTCTTCAGGCACCGCGAATACAACCTTGGATCTGCCAAAACCCAACTCGTAGAGAACCACGGCATCACCGGACACTTGGTCAGTCTCTTGAAATTGATCGAAGCCCAGTATTCCAATGTCCGGACCTCCCTGATCAACAGCTGTAGTTATGTCAGATGCGCGTTGAAAAAATACGACCACATCCTTCATATCGGGTATGTCGGCTGTGAGGCGTCGCTGGCTGGCACGCCTTATAGGAAGACCACAATCCCGCATAAATTCCTCGGCGGGAATGGCCAACGCGCCATCTGAAGGCATGGAGAGTCTGAGTTGCTTCATTGGTTAATGTCTTATGAAATCCATAATGATAAAGGTGTCACATGAACCCATCCGTGTAAGGGTCATTATTCACACAATAAACCCAATTGTATGCCTCTAATAACTCACAACGCCTAGTTTTAGCGCGTCTAAAATAGGCCACGCGTGCATAACGTCGCGTTGACCAATAGGTTAACCGAACGATCATGACAAAAAAAACAACTCGCGATCTACCTGACTCGTAAAACACGATCTGGAGTGCAGCCCAACATGCCTGAATTCGGCTCGAAATCTACTGAAGTTGAGCAGGTAGTGGCCGTCGTAACTGACTCAGCCACAGCCCTGCCAGCAGAGGTCGCAATTGATCATGGCCTGGTAATCACCCCAATGGAGATCACCATAGGTCAACAGACCTTCCTAGATGGTCCTAGTGAATCTATTACCAATTTCTACAACATGATGAGGAAGTCAAAGCATGTGCCAACAACGAGTGCTCCCACACCAGCCCAGTGGCTAGCATCCATAAAAAAGGCTTCTTTCCGTGCCAAATCAGTCCTATGTATCACTTTAGCTTCCCGGGTCAGTTCCGCCCACTCCTCAGCAACCTTGGCGGCTGAGCTTGCCCTGTATGAATTGCCTGACACGAAAGTGCACGTGATGGATTCAAGGGCCGCTGCTGGCTCCCAAGCATTAATTGCGATAGAAGCAGCACGGGTTGCTCGACAAGGAGAGAATATGAAAGCAGTTGAAACCGCGGCATCCGTGGTAGCGAATAGAGTACGTCTAATCGCGTTCATCGACACTCTGGAATACATATGGCGGAGTGGTCGAGTTAGGAAGATCGCTTTCTTGGCGTCAAGCCTTTTCAATATCAAGCCTGTGGTAGAGATGACATCAAAACAAATCAATGTAGTCTCACGTACGCGATCTCGGAAACGGGCTAAACAACGACTGCTTTCAGAGATGGATAAAGACATACGTGGGAACAAAGCCCACATCGTAATCATGCATGCCGACGCGACCGACGAAGCTAATGAATTGCTTGAAACCGTCAAAAACCGTTTCGATTGCTATGAACTGTTATTGACCCCATTCCACCCATTTATGGGAGCGCATACCGGACCGGGGCTTCTAGCAACGGCGTACTGGACTGAATCGCCCAAAAAACCTAGTCAATAGTCGGAAATCCCCAAACGTGTGCAGCCGTACGGCCCATAACCCAAGTGGCTTCATCGCCTTTTGCAAACACGGGATAATCCCGAATTCCCTCCAACGCATTTCTATATCCTTCGCGACCTGCAACTGGCGGAAAGTCACTACCCCACATCATGCGGTTAGCGCCGAAATACTCGCGCACCCTGTCGATTAGGGGTGGAATCTCATCGAAATGGAGCTCCCGTCTATGCCTGACAGGCCTTTCCGCAAACTCCCCCAAACCAGGGACCTTAATCGTGACATTAGGCCACTCAGATGTTCCAAGCATCTCGGTATAACGTTCGTCTTGAGCTTCGTCATATCCGGATAATCCCAAGTGCTCGATCACTATTGAGGTATCACCACAACAGTCTAAAAGCTTTTTGAAATCATCAGACGCAAATCGTTCAGTGGCACCCTGACAACTAACCACTAACCCTAGATCGCCTGCTTTTTTCCACACCGCGAAAGGATCTGAGCCTCGTGTACGAGATTCAGGGCGCAGTCTTACTCCGGAAATCCCCTGTTCCGCAAGGCCTTCCAAGGTTCCAGGCTGATCCGGGTCCTTAGGATCTAGAAGTACAACCACTTTGAAACGACCGTCAAAACGTGCCGCACACGAAAGAAGGTAACCGTTATCGAAAGCACCTCCATGTTGTACAAGTACAGCAAACTGCACCCCATTAGAGTCCATTTCGTGAACCAAGGTCTCAATTGGCTCGAACCAGTTCAAACCGGCATGACAGTGCGTATCAATAATTTGCATCAGAACAGCGGATTCCCGTCATCTCCGACGCCCAAAACAGCCCCTTGTTCGGTATACGCGGTTGCTGTTATTTTGGCCTTCACCGTCTCGCCAGCCTCAAACCTTAGTGCTGTCCCATTCGCGATAGCATTCGCCAATCCAGTGTTATCGAAACTTGTACAGGGTTCTAGGCCAACGTTGTAGGTACGTCCGTACCACGGATAGCCCCATCCACCTCCCAACGATCGCCAGAACCAAAGAAACCTAAAGATTTCAGACGGGTAACTTAAAGCAAAGCCTACCCCTAATTGCTCGTTTGTAACCGCGTACCACCCTTGTTGCATATCAGCGAGGTACGCCATATCCAATGAGCGATCTTCCTTGCCGGGCAAACGACTAAAATCTATGGCATCACCATCCAACCCCAGAGCACTGGGCCACGGACTCTCTCCACCAGGTTTTAACTTGGAGCTGGAAGCCGTCGGTACAGGGTGGTTGATGATCCTGCACGGAGGAACATACAAGCGACATCCATCTGCTAGAAATGGTGGCCCAAGAGCCACATGTTCAAGCCAAGCAGCAGAAGCCGGTTCCTCTGCTTCGTTAGTGACCGATTCCTCCAAAATCAATACCGGGCTACCGGCTTCCAAGGAAAGCGTCTTTACAACGAAGCACGGGGTTCTTGGACCGCGAGCCCAAAAATTCACCGAACCCCGTATGGAGGAGACGACCACAATTTTGGAGGCCCACGGC
>CAZXXH010000013.1:22096-27471 GCA_964644645.1 uncultured Dehalococcoidales bacterium | reverse complement strand
GATCTCTATCCAGGGTGTCTGCTTCTACAAGTGGTGCTTGGCCTGTCTGGGTAGCTTTAATAGCCGCTGCCACGGTGGCCTTAATATTGATCATAGGTGTGGCAGGAGGTGTAGGCACGGGCAGGGGGGTAATCGAGGAAGCTTTAACCAACTCTAATCGAGCCTCTACCGTGCCATCGATATTCGGTAGCGGTTGACCATTCCCACAAGCCATTACAGCCAAGACCAGCACTGACGCAAGGGCGACAGTGGTCACATAGAGTGGATTTGTTAATTTAAAGCATGCACCAAGCATGATCAATCTTCTGGTAACAAGACCCAAAACGGCCCCGTAAAACCTTGTGCGGTGTTCGGGCAATGGACTGAGCTCGGCCAAGCACAAGTATTTTGATAGTGACTCTTTCTACTAATTGTTGAGCTCACGCTTTGAGAGGTGACACAACAGATGCCGAAACGTGCGGTTCGATGACGCGCATCGACTTCCATTTCCCTCCCCTGTAGCGGTGATAAAACGCGAATCCCAAGACTATGACATAGACCGTCAGAATACTCCAACCCGCAAGAATGCCAGTGCCGAGCAGCACCAAGGCAACGTAGCTTGGGACCACGAATGCTACCGAGGTAACCATCAGCGCCATGAACATAATGTACCGAGTGTCTCCCGCCCCTTTGAGGGCTGAGGAGAAAACAATGTTCAGTGTGTCGAACAGAGAAACGATGGCTACGAAACGAAGTGCGACGATAGCGATTGGGCGAATGTCCGAGAAGCGCTCCGCATCAGCTTGGGCCGCAAAGGGTTTTAGAAAGATGTCCGGCACAAGCACAAAGAGTGTCGCCGCTGTTGCCATGTAGATGAAGGCTATGTGTGCCCCAGAGTAGACGCTCCTCTCCGCGAGGTCGACCCTATCCTTCCCAAGGGACTGCCCCACAAGAACGGAGATCGCTATCCCAACTCCAATCATAGGCAGAAAGGCAAGCGTACTGGCATTCATAGCAATGTTGATAGCCGCCAACGACTCCGCCCCGAGACGTCCCATAAAAAGAATAAAGATAGAGAATCCGATCATGTCGAGAAAAAACTGGATCCCACTGGGAAGTCCGAACCGCACAAGTCGTGTGAAAAGCGCGGGTTCGAATCGCCATCCCGCAAGGGTGTTGTAGAGGAGTTTGTACTCTGGCCTAGCAAGCAAGGCCAGATAGATGAAGATCTGCGCCAGCGAGGAGATTATGGTGGCTGTAGCGGCTCCTGTCATTCCGAGCTCCGGGAAACCCCAGTGACCGAATATCAAGACGTAGTCCATAACCGCGTTTATGGCAGTCGTAATCACATTCACCCACATTACCGGCCACGTTCTACCGCGCCCTGAGAAGAAGCCTGCCACAGCAGCTGATGCGATGGCCGGCGTAGCCCCTAGACAGAGTATGCGGAAGTAGACGATCTCGTTTTCGCGGATGGCGGCCTCGTGGCCGACAAAGCGAAAAAAAGCACCTGCAAAGGGCACCAAAGCAAGTATCAGAGCCCCGCCGATCAGCGATATGTAAATGCCCTGCCAGACGATTGGTCCTATACGCTGGTACTGCCTTGCTCCTTGGTATTGCGCGACGAAAGTACTTGTGTAGCCAGCTGTACCGATGAAGAGAGTTGTCAGCGCAAAATTGAGCATACCAGCCGGCATTGAGGCCGCGACGGCTTCTGTTGAATACCATGTCAGAAACATCCGGTCTACAAAGAGCATGATGGCCAGTGAGCCCATGCTCAGGATGAGCGGCATGGCTACCGTCAATACCTGCCGGTAGCCATTCTCGCGATGCCAGTGATCCCTTGAGGACCGAACGAAACGCCCGAGTCTCAACAGATTCGCCCATTTTGTACGATTTGTACGGCAGTAATGACGCTTACTATCACGTCCTGACGCTCCTTCGAATCCGAGTTCATTACTGAATCGTTGGCATTAGACAACTAATCGAATACTGGATTGTGGTACGAATTGTGGGACAGGACGAAAATTGGCCTCCATTAACCCCTACCCGTGCTCAGTTTGCGATGAGATTGGTGGGCGATGCAGGACTCGAACCTGCGACCTCTTGCGTGTGAAGCAAGCGCTCTAACCAGCTGAGCTAACCGCCCTGAAAGCTGCAATGGATCGTAAAATGAGTGGCAAGGGCAGGATTTGAACCTGCGACCTAGCGCTTATGAAGCGCCCGCTCTAACCCCTGAGCTACCTTGCCATTGCAGTCATTATCGTCGGATGATGATCAAAATTCAGGTTAAGGGCGTCCAATTTAGGTGTCAACGACCTATGAGACATCCATTTGGGGCACTCGGACAAAGCTAGGCATCGTCTGCCACAAAATCGCCACTGCGGCCACCCCTCTTAGAAAGCAGCTTCACATTTTCTATTCGCATGCCCCGATCTGCAGCCTTGGCCATATCGTACATTGTCAGAGCCGCTACACTAACAGCGGTCAGAGCTTCCATTTCGACACCGGTCTTCCACATAGCCCTTACAGTCGCTGTTATTTGGGCACGGTCATCGAATGAGTCAACGTCTATATCCACATCTATGTGCGTAAGCGGTATGGAGTGGCACAAAGGAATCAACTCATCCGTGTTCTTAGCGCCCATGATCCCAGCTGTTCTCGCTAAGCCAACCACATCACCCTTCTCAAACTCACCCTGCTGAATCAGGTGCAGGGTTCTTGGTTGCATAACTACATAACCCCTCGCTATTGCTTCTCGAACTGTCATGGCCTTATTGCCTACATCCACCATCTTCACGTTTCCCCGTTCGTCTACGTGGGTAAGGCCCAGTTGTTCAGTCTGACTAGCAGCATCGGAGGCGGCGTCAGCAGCATCATTGGTCACATCGTTTGAGGGCCCCGTCACTGTTTGTGCACTATCGGCGAGATCGCGCGCAGCGTCGTGCGCTAGCCTATCTGCAATGTCATTGTGTAAGTTTCCACTGTGCCCTTTAACCCATCGCCATGTGACTTCTCGCTGATTTACCGCAACGTCCAACTCTTCCCAAAGGGGGCGGTTGGCGTTTCGTTTCCATCCCTTGGTCATAGTGTTTATGACGTATGTACTATCGCTGACCACACACACTGCTTCACCTATAGGAAGGTAATTTAAGCCCCTTATAACAGCTGTGATTTCCATTTGATTATTAGTGGTGCTCGGCTGATTCCCTGAAATTTCGGTGGTTTGCCCATTACGCAACAACACTGCTCCCCAACCACCAGGGCCCGGATTGCCTATGCACGCGCCATCTGTGTACAGCTCTATCAACTAAATCGTCTTTCTTTATTTTTTCGCGTTGTCGAAGTGTAAAGACTATAGCGCTAATCGCGCGAGAAGACCGAAATGCAGGTTGTGTTCACTTCTCACGGTTTGTACACTCCGCCATAGGCACGTCAAGTTCTGGGGACCAACTAGGTGACAGCCGAATAACCGGGCTTCCCACCCTTGCCAACTATCGCTTAAACTTCCAGCCTGCGTACCGGCACCGCAGGGCGGTTTAACAGAGAACACAAGAACGGCGAAAATGCGCCGGCATGGAGGATGTACAGATGCGGGTTACCTTCAGCGTAATAAAGGCAGACATCGGCTCTATAGGTGGGCACACCCAGCCCAGTAGGGCAATGTTTGAGCGTGGCAAGGCCAGGGTTGCCGAGGCGGTTTCTAATAACCTGCTATTAGATGGGATGGTCACCTACACTGGCGATGATGTCGCACTAATTATGTCCCATACCCACGGAGACACTGCGCCGGCAATCCACAATTTCGCGTGGGACACATTCCTCATCCTTGCCGACATAGCAAAACAAGAAGGCAACTACGGGGCTGGTCAAGATCTTCTGGCCGATGCACCTTCAGGCAATGTTAGAGGTGCCGGTCCGGCTTGTGCTGAAATCGAATTTGATCTGCTGCCTGAGCATCGCCCTGCTGAGGCGCTCATGGTGTTCGCGGGCGACAAGTGTGCACCTGGAATGTACAACTTGCCGTTGTATCTGACCTTCTGTGATCCCATGCACAATAGCGGCCTACTTTTGAGCCCGGTGCTCCACCAGGGTTTCACATTTACAGTAATCGATATGGACCACACGGCCGAAAATCTGGACCGCGTCATCAAACTAAACGTGCCTGAGCAGTCCTGGGACTTGGCTGCGTTACTACGAGATCCTGATCGGTTTGCTGTCGAATCGATCCATTCAAGAGCCTATCCGGATGAGCAGGTCGTGTCCGTAGCCGCTACACGCCTACACAACGTGGCAGGTAGTTACACGGGCAAAGACGATCCGGTAGCGGTTCTACGCACCCAGGCTATCTTTCCGGCCCCGGAGGAGATAGTTGAGCCATGGGCCACCGTACAGCAGATCGTCACAGGGGATTGCCGAGGCTCCCACAACATGCCCATCATGCCAGTCGCGATCAATACGCCCGTCACCGGCCCGTATGCTTCTCCAATCGCTTCCGCTCTTGCATTTTCGATGGATCAAAATGGCTTGTTCACCCATGACTACTCGGACCTGTTCGCCGGTGTGTCTTGGGACTGGGTGCGACTTAAGACTCAAGAGAAGATGGTCGACTTCCGGCGTCAAGGGTTCTTCGGAGTCGCATTGGCCTCATAGACAGAGCTTGCCCATACTGGCTTTACGGATACGCCTGACCGGCTTGAAGAGCAATTCGAATTGAGGAGCGATATTCACTCCAAGAAACGGGTTATCACAGGCGCGAAAGACCCCGATTAGTAAATTGGCCGTTGAGGGTCCCAAATAACTGGTGGCTCTGCACTACAACCACGCGTAACAGCGCGTGTCCATGGGGTGTTCGTGCAAGCCAAATACCTCCACGGTGTGCTATCGCTCTCACTTTTCTAATTGCCTAAACCATCTTAATCGCGTGTCGAAACGGATCGGTCCGATTCGGGATTAATTGAACGAGTGAGTTGATTTCATCCACCCATCCGAAACATCTCTATTTTGCTGTGCCCTGCCTTGTCTCCACGCTCGTTCATCTCAGATGTACGAATTTCGGAGTAACGGTCTTCCCGATTGGACCATACTGTGGAAATCAGCCGCATCATGTCATCATCTGATGCACCAGCGCGCATTGGTCCTCGTAGGTCTTTGCCTCCGATTGCGAACAGACAAGTAACCAAACGCCCGTCTGTCGATACGCGCGCCCTGGTGCAGTCGCCACAGAATGGTTGGCTAACCGAGGCTATTATTCCGATTTCTCCACCACCATCGGCATATACGTACCGTTTGGCCACTTCACCAGGATAGTTGGCGCTTACAGGTTCTAACGGCATGGCGATCGAGATCGGCTCCAAGATTTCTCGTGCCGTAACGACTTGTTCAAGGTTCCAGCC
>CAZXXH010000013.1:17793-22086 GCA_964644645.1 uncultured Dehalococcoidales bacterium | reverse complement strand
TCCATGTACTCGATGAACCTTACGATGTGATCCGTACCTTTGAAATGACGGGCTAAATCAACCATTGTTTGATCATTAACGCCACGCTGCACCACACAGTTGATCTTAATTTGTTTAAAGCCCGCATGCTCAGCTGCCATAATTCCCTGCAGCACGGGCTCGGTCCCAAAGTTTCTCCCGTTCATTTGTCGAAACACGTTATCGTCGAGGCTGTCCAGGCTGACGGTCACACGATCGAGGCCTGCATCACGCAATGGCCCAGCTTGAGCTGCAAGTAGATATCCATTGGTGGTGAGAGCAATGTCATCAATACCTTCTACGGCAGTTAGAAGCTTAATTAGCTGAGGCAACTGTGCGCGTACCAAGGGCTCCCCACCAGTAACACGCAACTTCCGTGCTCCAAATTTCGCGAAGATCCTGGCTAGTCGCTGTATCTCTTCAAAGGTCAGTACCTCGGACCTAGTTAAAAACTGGTACCGCTCGCCATAAATCTCAGCCGGCATGCAATACGGGCACCGGAAATTACATCTATCTGTTACGGAAATACGAAGATCACGCAAGGGCCTGTGTAAGCGGTCATATGGAAAGTTATCGGTCATTAAGCGAAACCATAAAGAAATCTAAATTGATGATTGATGGATGTATCAAGACTGAGGTCGAATCCTAATCGAACATGGGTCCAAATCAGTGACCGAAAAGACAACTTAGTCCAGAATAACCGATAGTATAATTTGTCAACGAGCGATCGCTTAAAAGTCTACAGCCACAAGTGTCATAGCCCCATCGACCGCTTCAAAACCGGCATAGCAGCCCGCGCTGCCGCCCCGCGGTGACTTATCTCGCCCTTCTCCTGTTCACTGAGTTCAGCCATAGTGCAGGCACGCGACGGCAACCAGAACACCGGATCATAGCCAAAGCCGTTGGTTCCCAGTGGGTGATGTGTAATCGCGCCATTAACTTCACCACAAATTACTTCCGGATATTCTGGCATTTCAAAATGTACTATGGCCAACACTGTTCGGAAACGTGCTTGCCTGCTCCAACCTGGGATCCTGCTCATCTGATGGAGTAAGTAGTCAACGCGCTCTTCATCGGTCATACCTATGCCCCCATAACGGGCCGAATTGACTCCAGGGTCACCACCCTGAGCTTTTACTTCCATCCCCGAGTCATCTGCCAGAACCGTTCGCCCTGAGGCGAGTGCATACTCCCTCGCTTTCAACATTGCATTTTCCTCAAACGTTTCACCTGTTTCCGGCACCTCGATATTGATGCCTGTATCGGCTAAATCAATTAATTGGACGTCAATGCCTGATAGCAAACCCATCAACTCATGAATTTTTCCTTTGTTACGCGTAGCGATAACAAGCTCTTTCATCGGATTCTCCTGCGGGAGACTGTCACAAAGACCGGTTCAATCGGCAGATGCAAAGTAGATTTTTATCAATAGTCCGACCTAGAAAACCTCAATTAGGCTGACTTGTCCCGTTGCAGCCCTAATTTCTCGATGGTATCCTTCGGGTCGCTTCTTACTATATGCGCAAACTCTTTAATTTGGCGTCTTATTTTCTGACTAAGTTGGGCCGCTTGGATTGCGTCCCTAGATGTACGCTTGGCCGTTGAGCTAGGCGCTCCGGGTACTAACATTTACATGCCTCGCATTTTGTCGCGCCCTGCGTGCCTGTTTGCGCTTCTCCTTAGCGTTGCCACGGCCATAGTTGGCTGTTTTCCGTCTCACCCCCAGTCTACATTCGATGCTGCTGGGCAAGTAGCCGAAGAACAAAAGATGCTGTTCGTAATCATTTTTTGGGCCGCTGCAATAGTTTTCGTAGTGGTAGAAGGCATCCTCATATATTCAATCATCCGGTTCAGACATCGCGCTGGCGATGGCATGCCAACCCAAACCCACGGGAATACCCGCCTCGAAATCACCTGGACGATTATCCCGGCTCTGGTGCTGCTTGTAGTGGCGATCCCAACAATTAGAACAATCTACTCGACTTATGAACCACCTAGCGATACCAAGAATCCGCTGAATGTGACGGTTGTCGGCCATCAATGGTGGTTCGAGTTTAGGTATCCAGACCTCGAAATAGTCACAGCTAACGAACTCCACATCCCCACAGGACGTGTCGTAAAATTGTTGCTGGAGTCCGACGACGTCATACATAGCTTCTGGGTGCCCAAGTTAGCGGGTAAAGTTGATCTCGTTCCCAGTAATGTCAACCAGATGTGGCTGCAGGCCGATCGCCCGGGCGAGTATTTCGGTCAGTGCGCAGAATTTTGTGGGATAGCGCACGCCCTCATGCGCTTCCGCGTTTACGCACATGAGCCAGAAAAATTCGGCGAATGGGCTGCAGGAATGCATGTGCCGCCAAGAGCAGACACGTCGGCCGCACCGGGTAGATCTCATTTCATTGCGAACTGCAGCATGTGCCATTCCACCGACAGCCACCGACCTGGCGGATATGACAGTGAAATATCAATACAGGCCGGCCGCAAACAAGCATGGCTCGAAAACCCCGAGGCAGCCAATGTTATTAAAGCACCAAACCTAACTCATTTCGGTATCCGCAAGTCGATAGGAGCCGGACTTTTAGATAACACTCGAGAAAACCTGATCAAGTGGATTACTGACCCAGATTCTGTGAAACGCGGTACTCGTATGAAAGAGGTCGCCGCCGCCTATAAAGGCAAATCAATCCAGCTTAGCCAAGATCAGGTCGCTCAGGTTGCTGATTACCTTCTTTCTCTCAGTCCTGATGAGGCATCCAGAGCTCAATCAGCTCCTGCCACAATAGGCAACCGAGGTGAATCACTATTCAACAACGAGGGGTGTTCAGCCTGCCACTCTGTCGGAACGGACCGCATCGTTGGTCCCGGTTTAGCCGGAATTGCTGCACGCGCGGCTGGCAGGAAACCTAGCTTGTCGGCTGACGAATACCTGCGCGAGTCAATCGTCGAACCGAGTGTATTTGTGGTGGATGGCTACGATAATCTGATGCCAGCGAGCTTTGCTCGACTCGAGGGAGACGACCTAAGCTCACTTATCAATTACCTTAAAACTCTAGAATAAATTGTTAACTATGCGCACACAAGGAACCACGCTCACGCTCGGCCCGGAGAACCACTGATGACGACAACTGCCTTTCCGAGAATTCTCCCCAGACCCACTTCCTACAATGGTATATGGAGGTGGATGACGACGTTCGTCCATTTTCGTATAGGCACTCTCTATGTGGTGACCGCATTCATTTTTCTCTTAATCGGCGGGATCGAGGCACTGATTCTGCGCATCCAGCTTACCGGCCCTGAACAGAATCTGGTTTCACCTGACGTCTACAACCAGCTTTTTACAATGCACGGTACGACGATGATCTTTCTAGTAGTGATGCCCCTGGGTGCCAGTTTCTTCAACTGGTTTATACCGTTGCAAATTGGTGCCCGAGACGTAGCTTTCCCCCGCCTGAACGCATTTAGCTACTGGACTTTCCTGTTTGGAGCCATCCTGCTTAATGCCAGTTTTCTATTTGGTGGAGCTCCAAACTCCGGATGGTTTGGCTACGCGAACCTTACAAGTGCAACCTTTAATGCCGGAAACGGTGTAACTTTTTGGGCAATGGGCCTACAAGTACTAGGGATTGCTTCCCTCGCCGCAGCATTCAATTTCGTAGTTACCATCATCAACATGAGAGCACCAGGCATGTCTATGTTCCGAATGCCTCTGTTCACATGGATGACTTTGGTGACTTCTGTTCTCTTAGTTCTAGCCTTTCCTGTAATAACGGTGGCACTAATAGAACTTATGTTTGACCGCTTGTATGGCACCAACTTCTTTGTACCCGAGGCAGGAGGAGATCCTGTACTTTGGCAACACATGTTCTGGTTATTTGGACACCCCGAGGTTTACATATTAATTCTGCCTGCGATGGGTATTGTGTCTGAGGTTTTGCCCACATTTGCCCGCAAACCGCTTTTCGGTTATCCGTTCATCGTGTTCTCAGGTATCGTAATCGGCTTCATGGGATGGTTCGTTTGGAGTCATCACATGTTCACGGTGGGACTTGGGCCAGCCGCAAATTCAGCGTTTGCTATAACGACAATGGCTATCGCTGTTCCAACTGGTGTAAAAATTTTCAACTGGATAGCTACTTTATGGGGTGGGTCTATAAGTATTAAGACCCCGTTGCTTTTCGCCGTGGGGTTTGTGTCTATGTTTATAATAGGTGGGCTAAGTGGAGTTATGCATGCGTCACCTCCTACTGACGCCCAGCAACAAGATACATATTTTAT
>CAZXXH010000013.1:0-17783 GCA_964644645.1 uncultured Dehalococcoidales bacterium | reverse complement strand
GATTGGCACAATCTGGGGACGCTCAGTCCGAATGACCACCGCTACGTTATTCGCTCTCGGATTCATAGCCATGTTCATCATAGGTGGATTGAGCGGTGTAACCCACGCAGCGCCACCCGCAGATGCCCAGCAACAAGATACTTATTACATTGTGGCGCATTTTCACTATGTCCTTTTCGGTGGCTCGCTACTGGGTATATTCGCAGGCTTTTATTATTGGTGGCCGAAAATGACGGGTCATCTTTTGAACGAGCGAATCGGCAAATGGAATTTTTGGTTAATGTTGATTGGTTTCAATATCACATTTGGACCTATGCACTGGCTTGGATTGGACGGTATGCCTCGCCGTGTCTACACCTACGCATCTGGGCAGGGGTGGGATCACTCGAATTTCACAGCTACCATCGGCGCCTTTTTGATCGCTGTTAGCATGCTCGTTTTCATATGGAACATTTTCTACAGCCGCAAGAACGGCGAACCTGCGTCTGATGATCCTTGGGATGGCCGAACACTTGAATGGTCCATTCCCTCACCACCTCCTGCATATAACTTTCACCGCATCCCCAAGGTCAGGTACCGTGATGATTTTTGGTTCCGTAAATATCCAGAACTCACCCATCAAGAGACTGGAAGCGATGAAATGGACCAACACGATGACTCAGAAGATGAGGCCAGCATTCATTTACCTTCCATGTCCTACTACCCGATTCTAATCTCAGCTGGCATAGCCCTGGCAATGGCGGGATTGTTTGAAATCTGGTGGCTACTCGGCCTAGGCACGTTTATCGGGATTTGGGGACTACTCGGTTGGTCCTTTGAACCCCCATCGGAAGGATCTGGGCATTAGAAGTATTGGGCCCGACGAAACATAAATAAAATGATGTTAGTTAACGAAGAAATAATAGGCGAGTCACTGTGACAGAAGTACAAACCGCTCATCACCCCCCTGCGGAAGAGACCTCAACCGGTCTAAGTAACAGGAAGCTCCTCATGTGGACCTTCCTGGGATCAGACTGCATGTTTTTTGGTTCGCTTATCGCCACGTACCTTGTCTACCGTAACCGCAGTGTCCAGGGACCGTACCCTGACGAAATTCTAGACATACCGGTAACTTCTATAAGTACATTTGTGTTGCTGATAAGTTCGATGGCCATGGTAATGGCTCTTTTTTATGCGCAGCAAAACAGGCGCGTCCTCGCTCGATACTGGACACTTGCTATTTGCGCCCTTGGCGGCGCTTTTCTCGGGTTTCAGGTATTCGAATTTTACGAATTCGTTAACCACGATCCCGGCTTAACTCCACGCACCAACCTATTTGGTACAACATTCTTTACTCTGACGGGCTTTCATGGTGCCCATGTCACTCTCGGCGTTCTCTGGCTACTGGTATATGGGTACGCGCAGCTAGCCGCTCCTGGCAGGGAGCGCACAGGCTACCTGCTGTCTGTAGTCGGCTATATGGCCGGTTTCTTCGCTATCATAGGAGGTGTTTTCCACATCGTGCCGGGCATGTCCCCGGTGATAGTTGCGGCATTGTCAGTTATCGCAGCAATCGGGCTGATCGGAGGCGTCTGGTTGATGCGTAACTCCACGACCGATGTGAACATCGCTAAAGGTGCTATGGACCTAGAAATCGCTGGCCTATATTGGCACTTCGTTGATATCGTGTGGATTGTTATCTTTACCGTGATTTACCTAATCTCTGCCAGTGATACTGGACCAGCCACCGCTCTTATTCACGGTTAGGGAGAACCGACTTAATCATGAACCTGCTGTTTCGCGCCTGGCGTGCACTTTTCTTCCACAGTGACAAGCGTTATTTCGACCTGCCCGTTACAGAACATGAGCTACCCGAGCCGCTCCACGAGGGACCTTTTGGCACCTCGTTACCACACGCTCAAACTTGGTTCACACGCATAACTAAAGGCGGCAGCCACGGAACACCGAGCTTCTACGTGCTCATTGGTCTAATCCTCACAGTGATCACATTGATAGAAGTCTGGATTTTCACCATCGACACGCTGGGAGGCTGGTTCGTACCGCTTCTACTCGTGCTCTCCGGATTCAAGTTCATCTTGGTAGTAGGGTTTTACATGCATTTAAGGTTTGATCACCGCCTATTTACCATTATCTTCACAACAGGCTTTATCCTGTCCATTATTATGTTTATTCTTCTTCTAGTCCTGTTCGGAAAGCTTGCGGGCTGAATCAAAGCTGTGCGGTAAGGGCTCGCTTGCACAAGAGCCCTAGAGTAACGTTTACACATCAGTCACAATTTAAATCAGCCCCAATTGTTTCTGGCATAGAGCTACAGCTGTCTCTTTGATCGATAGAGTCCTGCTATGACCCATCCAATCCCATCGCACCCATGAGCTATTTGTTCCTGCCAGATACAGTACATTGAACCTTCTTCATACAGGCCATGATCACTTAGTGCTGGCCAACTCCTTCGGTGATTTCATTTCCAAGTGGGACTTTTCATCCCCTTTCGTTCCAATAATCATTTTCTGTTTCATCTGGTACTGCATTGGAATTAGCCGTCTCCTTAGGCAGAGAAATCGGAGTCAATCAGATCGACCTCAATCGCAGGGCGGCGCCTCGCCATCGGGCAACCGTCGCAAGGATTCACTAGTGACACGAATGCCCCTTTGGCATATGGGTGCAGCCATAGCGGGATACGGGGTTCTAGGTTTTGCTCTCGTTGGGCCGCCCGACGCTTTCGCATATGACGTCTTCTTTGCACACATGATCCAGCATCTCCTCTTAATCATGGCAGCCGCTCCGTTGCTTCTGGTATCTGGGCCAATTGCGTCCTATTTGTGGGCAATGCCTCTGATTGCACGAAAACGGGTAGGAGCCACGATAAGACAGTCTGGGGGGTTACGCCGCTTGATCAAGCAGGCAACTGCTCCTCGACTTGCTCTGACTCTCTTCGTTTTCACGGTATGGTTGTGGCATATACCCGCCCTTTACGATCTAGCACTTGAGAACGAAGTTATCCACTTGACGGAACATGGCATGATGTTCCTTGTAAGTCTCTTATTCTGGTGGCCAATAATTGGTCCAGCACCGGTGAGATCCCGTCTCACATATCCACAGCGCATCGTTTATCTACTGCTGGCCGTCACGCCCAATGCAGCGTTAGGCGCTCTCATCACACTGCTTCCACCTCTTTACCCTTACTATGCTTCTACGCCAAGCCATTGGGGCCTGACCACTGGTGAGGATCAGCGTATCGGAGGCCTTCTGATGTGGATCCCTGGTAACTTGATATTCTTGTTAGCCCTGAGTGTCTTGTTCTTCAAATGGTTTGAGCAAGAAGAAAAGAACAGCATGCCACCAGTGAATCCGGGATCCGGACGCTAACCTCAACGCCCCCGTAGCGTTTAAAGCACTACACGTTACGACCGATCTCTCTTGGGGTACACTTCTTTTGAGGAAACGGCTAACGCGGCCCTGTCCTTTAACCAGAACATACTGAATCGTATCAGGCGCTAAGTTTGCCAGACACTGTCTTAGAGCGTCGCGTTGAAACGGTCGAGATGTCGAGATAATGAGGGAGATATGCAATGGCTAGAAGGGGCAACTACTCCAAACGAGAGACGAAAAAACGTAAGAAATCTTCTCAAAGCCTAACTACATCAAACACAAACCCCTTAGTCATCGTTCCACCTGAACCTGATTTAGTGCCGCGCCGGAAACCTAAGCGCAAGGGCCGCGAAGAGCGATCTGCAATTGATGAGATCGGTTAAAACGTCCGTCCCTAACACAACGGGTCTGCCTGAAATCCGAAACCTCCAGCAAGACAAGCCTGCGTCGTCTTAAAGCCTGAGTTCGTAGATCAGCCTAGTTACGGCTGACATGTGTTTCATTTCTAATAGGCCCTGACACCACCGAGAACCGGAAAAACTATGCCGGCAGCACGTTGCCTCGTAGAATGGTCAATCCACACGTCTAATAAAGTACTCGTTGGGAGCTTCCATAAGTCTGACTACCACTTCATCGGTCAAGTTTTTTAGATAAACAGCACTTGTCCAAGCGGCAGCTAAACCAGACTGAATTTCACGCAACCTCATCGGACGATTTTGGTTCCCAAGCAATAACCGGAATATTGCTTCAGTGAGCGATGCTCCCGGGAGCAAATATTCGTCGCGTTGACGACAGGTCTGAGAGATCTGCTTCATGTACTCGGAAGCACTCTTTAATTCCGTGCTGTCATCTTTATAGGCTGTCAAGCAGGCTTCACAGCACCCACAGAGTCTGCTGCGCACGGTGAAGGATGATGACATGCCAGACGCCTGCATGGCCTTGAAATCAATCCCGTATTTCGATTCTTCCTCTGTATCTGGCAAATCGCCAACTGCAATATTATCGGGTTTTTTCTTCTTCGCCATGTCTTCTATACGACTCCTATCAATAGTTAAAATACCTCGTCCGGCCAGTCCAACATCTCCACAGTGACTACATCTCCGATCGGGATGTAAGCTCGGTCGTCGGGGCATATCGCCAGACCATTAGCTGCTGCCATTGATGTAAGCACCCCTGAACTCTGGCTACCCGTGAGACGCGCTCGGTAGGTGTCGCCGTCTTGGTAAACAACAACTCGAGCATATACACGTCTACCGTCATGGTTATAGATCACGTCATCGAGTCTCGCTTGCACCGTAGGTTTGGCCAGAATGGGCTTGCCCATCATTAACCTGATCGCTGGTCTACCAAACTGCTCAAACGCAACCATCGCGCTAACAGGGTTGCCAGGAAGCCCCAGCAGAGGTACAGACCGTCCATTAGTTCCAGTGAGGACACCGAACGCCAGTGGCTTGGCTGGCCGCATCCGTACCGAGCACACGGCAATTTCTCCACGCCGCGCGAGAACTTCCTTAACCACATCGTAATCACCCTTTGAAACCCCTGCAGAGGTGACTACCATGTCCGAGCTGGACGCCAAGTCCAAGATCCGCTCTAGCGATTCCACGGTATCACGTGCTATGCCAATGATCCGAGCCACTCCCCCATGTTGGGCTACCTGAGCCGCTACACCATACGTGTTCGAATTATATATGCGCCCAGCCACGTAATCCTCGCCTGGTTCCTGCAATTCATCGCCTGTCGCTATAATGCCGACCTCCGGCCGCCGTATTACGCTGACTTTCGATTTCCCCAAAGACGCTACTACAGCGATCTCTGGAGGTCGCATGACTGTACCAGCCTTCAACACTAATGAGCCGGCAGCAACATCTTCACCTGCTTTTCTTGTGTTCTCTCCTGTATTTACCTCGAGTCGAACACCTATACGGCTTGGGTCAAGACCTCTTAACCTGCGATCCATTTCATCGGTATCCTCAAATGCCACCACTGCGGTCGCTCCTGGGGGGAGTGGAGCACCTGTCATAATTCTAATAGCCGTTCCGCACTCGATCTGCGCGCCTGGCAATTCACCTGCAGCGATTTTCCTAGCTACAGGTAATTCGACGGGTTTATTTGGATTAGCACCAACGGTGTCTGAAGCTAATACCGCGAAGCCGTCCATTGCGGAATTGTCCATTGGTGGCACATTAAACTCAGAATTTAGATCTTCCGCGAGGACTTGAGATATGGTCTCCAAGATAGGAGTTTCTTCAGCATTAAGCACCGAAACATACGAAAGGATCCGCGATCGCGCCTGTTCGACGCTGACCATGTTAGCGTCATAGTGATGACGATGCGGCGATCCGTGCGGTGGAACTCCGGACTTAAGATCTGAGTTGTTCACACTCGTAATTTCACACCCAGCTGTTTTTGCAGAGCGTGTAGAATCGCCTGCTCGGCACGATCCACCTCTCCAGATGTAAGAGTTTTTCGTTGCGATTGATAGATCACTCTTACACCTAACGATTTCTTGCCGATCGACAACTCTTCACCGCGATAGACATCAAAAACCGTTGCAGAAATAACCAACTTGTTCCGCTTTACAACTCGCACCAACTCAGCAGCAGAAATGTGATCATCAGCCACAAGTGCCAAATCCCTATTCGATCGCGGCATCCGGCTGAACGGACGGTATAACCTGTGGCCATCTTCAGCAGCTGCTATCGCAGACGATAGCGCCCCCAAATCGATCTCGAACATTATGACTGGGGCCACTTCTATATCCAGAATTTCTAGTACCCTCGCCGACACTTCGCCAATTACTCCCAACGTTATATCCGCTGCTGCCGGAGCCGTTATACGAGCAACATGGCCTTCTCGCAAAGCTTCGTCTGAGCTTTTTTCATAGGAGGCTTCCACACCGAGCGAAGTGAGCACAGCCTCTACTACCCCTTTTCCGTCATAGAAATCCTGTGCTTCATTATCGCCCAGCCAGTTCAGGCCGGTTTTCGGCCCAGCGATTATTCCTACGGCCATCTCTCGCTCTTCGGGCAGGTCACTTTCTTGACGCATGAACACGCGACCCATCTCAAACAATGCGAATGGGCCATGCCAAACGCGTGAATTCTCCCGAACGGTGCGTAGTAAGCCCTCTCGCAACGTTGAGCGCAAATATCCGAGCTCACTAGATACGGGGTTGAATAACCGGATGGGCTTAGGCTGATTTTTAGCTGCTTGGACTTGCTCCTGTCCCTCTATGGTTGATGCATAGTATGTAATTGTCTCCTGTAGACCTACTGATACCAGCACATCTCGCACGCGTTCACGAAGCGCCATCTTCGGTAAATATGTCCTTGACGGCAAAGCGCCGGACAGGCTTGTTATAGGAATCTCGTCATATCCGATTATGCGTGCCAACTCCTCACACAGATCTTCTGCAATGTTAATGTCAGATCGCCAGTAAGGAATATGCACTCGCCAGCCACTTACGCCGCGTTGCTCTTTCAGATCCTCAACCTGAAAATTTAACGCCTCAAACGTCGAACGCACTTGGTGATCTGGGATTTCCACGCCCAGAACTCTCTTTATCTTGTCTGACGGTAAATCGACCCAATCTTTCACTTCCGATTGGCCGGGCCAAACATCGATAATACCCTGCGCAGCGATTCCGCCTGCTAGATCTACAATCATTTTGGTAGCCCGTCTAAGCGCTATTTCAGACAGTTCCGGGCGCAGATCTTTTTCGAATCTTAGCGTTGCTTGGCTAGCAAGGCCGAGCGTACGCGCCGTCCTCCTGTTGTCCAATCCTCTGAATGTGGCAGATTCCAATAGCACGCTGGTGGTCGAGTCAATAATTTGGGTATTAGCACCACCGATTACGCCAGCCAATCCTATGGACCTGTCGCTATCAGCAATCACCAACATGTCCGACGTAAGCACTCGCTCTTTACCATCAAGCGTAACCAATCGTTCCCCACCATGGGCGCGCCTCACATTCACGTTGTGATTGCGAACTTTCGTGTAGTCAAAGGCATGAAGCGGCTGTCCAAACTCGAACATAACGTAGTTCGTAATGTCAACGATGTTGTTTATCGGCCGTTCTCCCAATTTTTCTATGCGCTCTGCAAGCCAAGATGGAGATGGACCAACGACTATGTTCTCGATAACAGACGCTGTGTAACGCGTACAAAGATCAGGAGCGTGGATTGTAACTTTAGCTAGCTCGTCGACCATACGTGTTCCGGCTACAAAGTCCGTTGACGGTGTTCTCAGTTCTTTCCCGGTCACCGCAGCCACTTCGCGTGCCACACCTAGTACACCGAGACAGTCAGGCCGGTTGGGTGTCAATTCAAGGTCGAAAATGACGTCCCCGAAATACTCAGACAGAGGTTTTCCTATTGGCGCGTCCGGCTGGAGCACCAATATACCGTCATGATCTTCCCCAAGGCCGAGTTCCTGTCGTGAACACACCATGCCTTCCGAAATACCGCCGCGAATTTTGGCTCGTTTAAGCTTTTTCCGTTCACCAATGTTGGTATCTATTAACTCTGCTCCCACATGCGCAAAAGCCACCTTTTGGCCAAGAGCCACATTTGGCGCTCCACAAACTACTTCCGATGTTCCGCCCCCCGTATCGACCTTAACAATCTTTAGTCGGTCGGCATTTGGGTGTTGGCGCACATCAGTTACCTGCCCAACCAACAATAGATCCCATCCAGTAACCCCGTGAACGTCACTAATCTCCGTACCAGCGAGTGTCAGTCGCTCCGCGATTTGGTTTGGAGAGAGATCGATCTCCACATAGTCCTTAAGCCAAGATAGGGGCACTTTCATCAATATTTGTTCCTGAATCTTAGAACTGCGATAGAAACCGCAAGTCGTTTGAGTAGAAGTTTCGTATATCGTCTATTCCATACTTAAGAATCGCTATGCGTTCCACACCCATGCCGAACGCAAAACCCGTATATCGCTCAGGGTCGTACCCAACACCACGCAATACCTGCGGGTGAACCATGCCAGCACCGAGAATCTCGATCCAGCCTGTTTGTGAGCACAGAGAGCATCCTTGGCCATCACAAGAGAAGCAATCAATCGACATATCGACACCCGGCTCCACGAATGGGAAAAAGTCGCATCGGAACCGTACCTGTCGTCGTGCTCCAAAAATACGACGAGCGAATTCGAAGAGTGTTCCTTTGAGATCGGTAAACGTTATACCTTCATCTACAGCTAAGCCTTCGACCTGAAAGAAGTGCCATTCATGTGTGGCATCCGTAGCCTCATATCTAGCACAACGGCCTGGAACAACAATCCGCACTGGAGGCTTGGTTTGCTCCATCACACGGGCCTGTACCGGTGACGTGTGAGTCCGCAACAACATGCTTCGGTGACCTTCACGGTCTATCTCATCCAACCATATCGAGTCCCACAGATCCCTAGACGGATGGTCTTTCGGAATGTTGAGCAGATCGAAATTATAACGCTCCCACTCGACCTCCGGCCCATCCTGCTCTTGAAAGCCCATGTCTCTAAAAGCATCCGTTATTTCACGCACCATTCTTGTCGTAGGGTGAAGACGACCCAAGAGCCTTTGTCTCCCAGGCAGGGTTATGTCAATTTCTCCGCCCATTGGCTTCGTTTCTCCACTTGCTTCGGACAATCGTAAGTCCAGACTCTGTTGCAAAATGGATTTCACTGCGTTGCCAGCGGCGCCGATCTCACGTCTTTGCGGAATCGGCACAGAGCCTATCTCACGCAACAGCAGCGTCAAAAGCCCGCGGCGGCCGACATACTGGACCCTCCATGCTTCGAGGCCGTCTGTGTCGGCATCTTCAAGAACAGAGAGTGATGCCAGCGCTTCATCTCGGATGGCATGTAAAGATTCAATGGTTAGTGATTCATACATTTCGATTTAACGCTCATCCTAGTAGATTTATGTGACAAGCAGCCGCAAATTATATGCCTATAAACGACGAAGCCTGTGTGACACCAGAGAATCCTGTCCTTTGGGCGACGTTGGGAAACACTCTGTGCAATCATCGTCTTTCCAGTTATCCCCACTGAATTCATAAACCATTTTGGTTCCTAAGGCGACTTGTAAGTTAAATTTGGCCTATACATCACAAATTTGCAACTGCAAAACGCAGATTTGCAGACTTTTGCTGCCTGTCATCGAGCCAGGCTTTGTAGGCGTACCATCCGTGCATATCACGGCGGCAACTGTTTCCACTTGCCAGTAAGTTGCAGACAAACCGCAAAACTTGTAGTAGTGTCTCGATCAGGATTTGCCATGTTAGGGCACTCGTTACACCACCGAGCGGATTCCCGGTCCGTCAGATAGGAGATCGGCATGGACGCATACTGTATGAAGTGTAAAACCAAGAGAAGTATGTCTAATGCGCAACAGATAACGATGAAAAATGGGCGCCCTGCAACACAGGGTTCGTGCCCAGTCTGCGGCACAAAAATGTTCAAGATCGGAAAAGGTTAGTTACCTAAACAACCCGAACTGAAGAAGCTGGAGAAACTACGAGCATCTGTTTCTCCTGAAGCCTTTAGTGAACTTTAAAGTGGCTCACGCTTCAGCGTGAGCCACATTTATTTAAATGATTATCTATTGTTAGTGGATAGCAAATGTGATGAGGGAGCGTTGATGTGAAGCGGGTTTCACTCGGTGAAACTGGGATGATGGTTAGCCGTCTTGGGGCTGGCCTAGCAGAAGTTGGCCTTCGATTATCGAAGGACGAGTCTGAACAAGCGGGGCGTGTCTTAAATACCGCATTGGATAAGGGTATAAATTTTCTGGACACCGCTGCCTGCTACGGGCACAGTGAGGAAATCGTTGGCCAGTTTGTTTCCGAAAGGAGAGATGAGTACTATCTGGCAACTAAAGCCGGGCACGTGAGCGGCGAGTACAAAGGTGCCGCCTGGGCCTACCAGACCGTAATTGATAGCATCGACCGCAGCCTACGCCGAATGCGCACTGATCACGTTGATCTGGTGCAGTTGCACTCCTGTGATGTAAATGTACTCGAGCAGGGCGAAGTGATCAAAGCACTTCAAGACGCACAAACTGCAGGTAAAACCCGGTTTATTGGCTATAGTGGGGATAACGATGCCGCCGCTTGGGCGGTAAACAGTGGCTTGTTCGCCACACTCCAAACCAGTTTCAATGTGGTCGACCAGGACGCGCGCACTTGCCTGTTCACACTGCCTCATATTAAGCATATGGGCGTCATCATCAAGCGACCTATTGCTAACGGCGTCTGGGGGCTGACGTCATCACCGAATACTGCGACTTCACAGACACAACGTTCAGATACGGGTAAATTAGCCTCAAGCATTTTTGTAAGTCTCCGCGCCTTGATAGTGTATGCAGGACAAATATTCTCTCGAGGTCCTGCCGATCCTCGAGTAATACCGTACGCCGCTGAGTACTACAAGAGAGCGTTGGAGATGGAAAAAGACGGACCAATCATAGAAGCCCCTGAAAATCGGATCCTTACAGCCTTCGGCTTCATCATGGCGCATCCGGAAGTTGATACTGCGATCATCGGAACAACTAATCCCATTCACGTTTCCGACAACGTAAAATTGATGGACTGTTTGCCAATTCCAGATGAAACAATCCAAGAACTTCAACGTCGTTTCGACAACCGCGGAAAGTACTGGCATCAGCTCACGTAACATTGCCATTTTTGCCAGTCTACCGCTTCTACTACTTTTGATAGGGTTGTTGTCCGTAGTCTTGTTGCCCTTGTCTAACGCTTATTCGCGCAGACAAAAGCAAATCGCCGATGAATTTGCGCTCCGTAGTACCCGCATGGCTGACGAATTTGTCTCTGCTATGAACCGTCTTGCCACACAGAACCGCTCTAAACACCGACCACACCCGGTAATTGAGTGGGTCTTTTATACCCATCCATCAATCGAGCGACGCATTACCTTCGCACGAACATGGGCTGCTCGGCATGCTCAATCATGTTAGAAACATGCAACCACAGAATCGCCCAAATCTGAACCGAGTAAAGACGCTGCTCTCCCCCGATAGGACGCGATCTCCAAAAACCCATGACTCCCAATCACTGCACCAAGATCGCCCGCGTCCCGATAAGAGCCGGAAAGCGTTGTTATTTCCCGACTTGCAACAACCACCGATTTAACTTTTGAACCTTCGAAAGATTCTGGGATATTCGTCACCACGTTACCGAATCGATCAATGTGCTGAACACGACCTATTGCCTGTCCAAACGATTCTTGTGGTCCTGGAAGATTCAAATATGTGATGCTATCTATCGGTGGACCCACTTCGTCCAGATCACTACCCAAAGATAGATAGGCGGCGCAAGGCGCAAAAACGTCCCGTCCATGAAAAGTCCTACTGATTGTGTCGCGCATGAACCGAGCCTCAGAGATACGGTAGGCACGAAAATTATCTGGCACAGGACCCGTAATTGGCTCAAGGAACGGACGGCTCAGGTCCATCTCAGGCGCGACTCCTAAATCGGTTAGCACATGGCTAAATACTCCGCTATCAGGGCCTACATAGACCGTCCTGTTTGCCGACGATAACACTATGGCAGACCGGCCCGTTCCGACTTCTGGATCCACAACCCCCACATGGATCGTTCCAGATGGAAAGTACTTCGCTGTGTCTCCCAAGACAAAAGAGGCGTGAGCTACAGCCTGTGGCGCTGCATCATGGGTTATGTCAATTACAAGCGCATCCGGCGCAATGCCGAGAATCACAGCCTTCATCGCCGCTGGATATCCATCTGATTGGCCGAAGTCAGATGTGAGCGTTATGATTGGAGCCAATTAATGCCCATTGATCAACCCGAGACCACATATCGCCTGCGCCGCTATTGGGCGGGTTATTAAATACCCTGCCAAAACCTCTTACCCCTCCAGCGAACTATGGTTCCCCACCCGGGTTGGGTCATGTGGCTACCCAGAATCACCATTCCGTCAGATTCAGCCATGTCCAACAGTCTGTGTCGTGTCTCACGAGCTTGGTTAACGTTCGAGTCTGGCAAATATACTTGGTCGGGCTCGCTGGCGTGCATAGGGCTACCCAACACATCACCAATAATCAGGGCGCGGTCGTTGCCTGATGAGATAAACATGCTCATGTGGCCCGGCGTATGACCAGGCGTATGAAGCGCTTGAAGTCCAGGCGCGACATCCGCATCGCCTTCTATCAGTTCAAGTACACCTAGATCCATAAGTGGCAGATAAGTGCTTTCGGCCTTAACGCGGACATTTGCCTCCAATTTTGCGAGCACTTCCTGAGACGCAAAGTGATCCCAATCCGCCTGCTGAAGCAGGTAACGTGCCTTGGGGAATGTAGGCCTCCATTGCCTGCCATCTGGTAGTAGATTCCAACCGATATGATCACCATGAAGATGTGTTAGAAAAACGTTATCAATTTCCTCATGTCGTACGCCGATAGCCTGTAGATTTGTTAATAGCTCAGGTGGGCCGAATCTCCCGTCCATGGCACCTTGAGGTGATCCATCCGGCCCGAGGCCCGTATCCACTAAAGTGATTTTACCGGCACTTCGAATTAGGAAAACCCCGATGTTTGTCAAGAAACCGTCCGAGTCATATGCGTCCGGGAAACGCTCTCTATAACCTTCCCATACACTAGCCGGGGTATCTGGAAATACCGATCGATAAGATACTTTCATAACGCCATCCGAAAGGGCAACGATCTCAATATCACCTACCCGATGCGTTTTAAGTGTTTTGACGTGCAAATTGCCCCTCGCGATCTCCGCAACTGTACACAATATTGCGCTAGAGTTTAATAGGACCAAGCGCAATTGTCTGATTCAGTTCTAGCAACACAACAGCACAATTTAAAGAAGAAAAGAAATGACCGAATCGAACGCTGAAAGAAAGATTACTCCTGGCTCAAAATACGAACTGGCTGATCATCCCAAACGCAAGAGAATCCTCACGGGGATAAGGCCTACCGGGGCCCTTCACCTTGGTCACTACGTCGGCGCTTTGGAAACATGGATTCGGCTTCAAGATGAGTACGACTGCTACTTTCTTATCGCCGACTACCAAGCCCTCAGCGATCACTTCGACGATATCGCTCTCATACGCGACTCTGTACTACAAGTGACCCTTGACTGGCTATCGGTTGGTCTGGACCCGGAAAAGAGCAGTTTCGTAATACAGAGTTACGTGCCTGAGCATGCGGAGTTAGCGATGCTACTTAGCTTCATCACTCCGCTTGGGATGTTGCAACGTAACCCTACGCTTAAAAGCGAGATGCAAGCTCTATCAATCGAACACCGAACAGCCGGCTTTTTCAACTACCCCGTAAGTCAAGTAGCCGATATATTGCTCCCGCGCGCTCACTTGGTTCCAGTGGGTGACGATCAAGCGCCTCATATCGAGATGACACGTGAGATCGCCCGTAAGTTCAATCGGATGTTTGATAATGTGTTTCCTATACCAGATACATTAATTGGCCGCATACCCAGATTGCGCGGGATAGATGGACAGGCCAAGATGAGCAAGACCTTAGGCAACGTCATAGAGTTACGTTCCGATGTAGAAACTGTTCGTCAGCGTGTCATGTCCATGTTCACAGATCCGACACGCATACACGCCACCGATCCCGGTCACGTAGACGGCAATCCACTGTTCGAGTACCACGATGCATTCAACCCCGACATCGCCCAAGTAGAGGAATTTAAGGAGCGTTACCGGACTGGGCGGGTAGGTGACGTGGAGGTCAAGAAAAGCCTAGCGACCGCATTAAACGAATTCCTAGAACCGATCAGAGATCGCAGAAGTTACTTCGAGCAACATATGAACGAAGTCGAAGATGCTCTGATCGAGGGAACCCGTCGGGCACGAAAAATAGCCGATAAAACAATGAACATGGTGCGTGATGCTATGCAAATAAGTACGTATACAAAATCATGGGATTAACATCTGTACAGCCAATATCACAGTCGCCAGAAAACAAGAATTGACTAGCACTTTCGTTTTCACGAGTTCGGCGAATATGCAGTGTGTAATGAGTGTTCGCATAATCGCTTCGAGTGGCGGAGTTGAACATGACCAGAGTCGGTTCCTATACCGCGAAAAGGAACAATAGTATGTATACGCCAGACCTCAAGAAATTTAAGGAAATAGCCAAGGATGCGGATCTGATACCTGTATACCGTGAGATAGACGCGGATCTAGAGACGCCGGTCTCTGCTTACCTCAAAATTGCCCGGCCACCGTACTCGTTCCTGCTTGAGTCGGTGGAGGGAGGCCAAAATATAGCTCGATACAGTTTCATCGGAACTGAGCCATCTGGAATTTTGCGAACAGGCCCGGGACAACCAGATGGGGATGTAGATCCTCTTGAGTTGCTTCGCTCGCGCATGTCAGGACTCAAGTACGCGCCAGCTATAGGATTGCCCAAATTCTCCGGGGGATCCGTCGGCTACCTTGGATACGACGCTGTTCGACACTTTGAGCCACGCGTACCTCCTTTACCAGGCGAGGGAGTTGGAGTCCCAGAGGCGGTCTTCATGACAATCGAGTCAATTTTGGTGTTCGACCATCTGCGACACACGATTGCCGTGACCGTAAATGCCCTCGTGAGTGCAGAAGGTGCTGAGAGCGCCTACACAAAAGCTATAGAACAAATTGATTCGCTTATTGAGCGGCTACATGGGCCTTTACCCCCAAACGCAAGACGTAAACTTTCGGTAAACAAAAGAGTGGAAAATAAAGGTCAATCGCCCAATTCGGTTGCATCCGAACCAAAACCAAATATGTCTCGCGAAAAATACGAAGAGATGATCACTGTTGCGCTGCAAGCGATTCATGAGGGCGAGCTGATACAAACCGTCCTATCGCAGCGATTCGCTAGACCCACCAAGGTGCGACCATTCGACCTGTACCGCTCGCTCCGTGGCGTAAATCCATCTCCTTACATGTACTATCTTGACTTAGACGGATTTCAGATCATTGGTACATCTCCTGAACTTCTCGTACAGGCTATCGATGGACAAGTCGCCGTACACCCAATAGCAGGCACAAGTCCCAGAGGTAACACCCCAGAAGAAGATTCTGAACTGGAGTTGCGCCTACGATCGGATGAAAAGGAGCGCGCCGAGCACATCATGCTCTTGGATCTGGGGCGCAATGACATAGGCAGAGTCGCTGTACCGGGAACTGTGCGTGTTACCCAAAAGATGGACATCGAACGATATTCGCATGTGATGCATCTCGTCTCACACGTTACTGGCACATTGCGACAAGGGCTAGACGCTTTCGATGTCTTACGGGCAGGATTCCCGGCGGGGACTGTATCGGGTGCCCCCAAGGTGCGTGCTATGGAGTTGATCGCTGAGCTGGAAATAGACCGTCGAGGTCCATACGCTGGAGCGGTCGGATATTTCGCCTTCGGCGGCAACATGGACACAGCCATCGGGATACGCACAATCATCTTCAAAGATGGCGTGGCACACCTTCAGGCTGGAGGGGGTGTGGTTGCCGACTCAACACCCGATGATGAGTATCAGGAGTGTCTTCACAAGATCGGTGCATTGATGCGCGCCATAGATCAGGCTGAAGAGTTCACTGTTGGCGGCTAACAACATACTGCCAGACAAGGCCGAGTTTAGCAGCCTTGCTAGCCGTCATCGGCTGGTACCAGTATGGGCCGAAAAATCAAATCCTGCTCTCTCTCCGCTCGATGCCTATGAACGCCTCAACGGCCATTTGCCTTCCCAAGGCAGTTTTCTATTGGACGGTGAGCCTGCAGGTCCTGATAGTGGACGTTACGCCTACGTGGGTTACGGAACCCCAGAGATAATACGTTTGGGACCAGCTGAGCCTGCAGGCAGCACGAATCCTGCCGCAGTGCTTCGAACCCGCCTCACGGAAATGGACATCCCACGTATCCCGGATTTACCACCGTTTACATCAGGCGTAGCTGGTTACGTGGCTTACGAAGCGATCCGATATTTCGAGACGCGTGTAGCGCACATTCAACAAGACCCGAATGGATGCCCAGAAGCCGCCTTCATAATTCCACATGACTTGATTGTCTTCGATCGTAATCGGAGTTCAGTTTACATTGTCGCCATTGCCAACGTGGCTAGCCTGGGCAGTGATTCTGCTTACTACAATGCCCATGAGCGCATCTCTCACGCGATCGACAAACTGTTCTACCGCCCAGTCCAGCCAAGACCGGTACGAGCTGAAGTAACTAAAAATGTCAGCGCCAAAGTCGCATACAATAAGATGTCCCGAAAAGCTTATATTAGTATGGTTCACACCGCCCGTCGCGCCATAATTGACGGTGAACTTATTCAGGCGGTGCTGTCACAGCGTATTGTCAGGCCAACCAACACTACCCCGCTAGCCCTCTATCGAGCCTTAGCCAACCTCAATCCTTCACCGTACATGTATTTGTTTGATTTCGGCGATTTCAGTCTCATTGGGGCGTCTCCCGAGCGGCACCTGCGAGTGAAAGGTCGCACTGTCGAGATACACCCGATTGCCGGTACCAGGCCACGGGGGGCTTCGGCGGCTGAGGACAGTGAGCTGGAGTCTTCGTTGCTATCCAGTGAAAAAGAACAAGCAGAACACCTCATGTTGCTAGATTTAGCCCGTAACGATGTTGGCAGTGTGTGCAGACCTGGGACAGTCAAAGTACTGGATCTAATGTCCATAGAACGCTATTCTCACGTCATGCACATCGTTTCCCGAGTAGCAGGTGAACTAGAGCCGAATGCTGACGCAATCGACGCCTTTGTTGCTAGTTTCCCCGCAGGAACGCTAACCGGCGCACCGAAAATTCGTGCTATTCAGTTGATACAGGATCTTGAGCCGGAAGGTAGGGGGCCTTACTGTGGCGCAGCTGGTTGGTTCAGTTGTGCGGGAGAGATTGACACCGGAACAGTGATACGTTCGATATTATTGAAAGATGGCCTTGCTCATATCCAAGGTGGCGGCGGTATCGTATACGATTCGTTGCCAGACGCGGAATACAACGAGTCTATAGATAAGGCTCAAGCAGCGCTCCGGTCTATCGAACTAGCTGAACAGGTAAAAACAAACGCTATTTTGAAAATTGCACACGAGGCAGCGTTAACGTGACGTCCATTTGGAACCGCAGGGCAAGCCCATTGACCGACTTATATATTTCTTGTGCAAAGAGCGTAGTCTGATGATCCTGTTGATCGACAATTACGATAGTTTTACCTACAACCTTTTCCAGTACCTGTCGGAACTCGGGTCCGAGGTCAATGTAGTAAGAAACGATGCTGCCTCATTGGAAGAATTAGACGCAATGAAGCCAGAACGAGTGGTGATATCTCCGGGGCCTTCAACACCGAACCGAGCTGGTATTTCCATCAACGCCATCCGCCACTTTTCGGATCGTGTGCCCGTTCTCGGTGTGTGCCTTG
>CAZXXH010000012.1:24139-28135 GCA_964644645.1 uncultured Dehalococcoidales bacterium | reverse complement strand
TTTTATCGTAGTGGGTTTGCCTTGGCAGTACTCACGATTCTCCACGACTAGCACGTCGCTGTCAGCGATGGCGGAATTCACCTTTTCCGATCGGAATCCTGTTACAACGATCAAGAAGTCGATCCCTGCAGCACGCAAAGAGTTGATTTGATATTGAACCAAAGTTGTGCCGAACCAAGGGAGTAGAGCCTTAGAGCGCCCCATACGCGTAGACGTACCTGCAGCGAGAATCATGCCAGCTGTTATCAATTGGACAATCTCGCGGCTTTACTCAGGCATCCGTCACGCTGGCACGTTGTCGAGTCTCGATTTTACCTACGATACGGTCTATCTGGTGTTGTTCAAGTTTCATTTCTCCACCAGTACCGCCAAATCTGAACATCAGGATTTCAGCCATAATGCTGATAGCGATTTCCTCTGGCGTACGTCCTCCTATGTCGAGACCAGCGGGAGCCCTAATCTGGCGAAGGCGATCCGCCGACATTCCCCGGTCCAGCAACGCCTGCGCAATCAGAATGGTCTTACGCTTACTACCTAATAGAGCAACATATCTAGCCCTAGTTTTTGCCGCCGTTTCCAGCGCTGAATCATCATAACGGTGGCCACGTGTTGCGATCACTATGAAGGTATTCTCATTAATCGGCAGCGTGCGCATACCCTCACTGAATTCTTCCACCACAACACGCTCCGCTTCAGGGAAGCGTTCTGAGTTTGCGAAGTCAGATCGGTCGTCGATTATGAATATACGCATGCCTACGCTAGCCGCAATGGGAGCGAGAGCTTTTGCTACGTGGCCACCACCAGCTATAACCAGAGTCGGCGGCGTCGTATATGCCTCCAAGAAATATTCGGCGCCGTTTTCCGAAATGACATATTCGTTACGACCCATCGCCATGAGGGTACGTGCGCGGCAAACCGCATCTTCGTCAAGCTGTATATCTCCAAGTGTGCCTTCTGTTGTACCGTTTTCACGGATAAGGAGTTTGTTTCCGACGTTCAGGTTAAGACCAGGTGGTGGGATCATGAGATTCGCTACAGCAACCGGCATACCACCTTCATAAGCTCGAACTACTTCGTCCGCTAAGTTCAGATACTCTTGGGAAGAGCGAACGGGATCTATCAAGAAATACATCGTCCCGCCGCACACCAAACCGTCTTGCGCTGCCAGATCTTCATTCAATATATAGTCCCGCATCTGTGGGCCTCCACCGTTTGCCAGCAATTCCTTAGCAGCAAACCAGATGTCACCCTCTACGCACCCTCCTCCTAGAGTTCCAACTCCACTTCCATCCGCCCTTACAAGCAATTTTGCTCCGGGCTTTTGGGGAGTAGAGCCGGACACTTTCACTACAGATGCCATAACCAGTGGCTGGCTTTTCGCCAGTTCCTCCACTGCAGCTCGAAATACGGTTTCCACGATGTTTTTACCCGCTACTGCGACGAGTGCTGTTTGGTCGTTTGCCCAACCGGTTCAGAATCTGAACCACCAAAAAAGTCAGTCTGCTTAATATACTCCGAATAATGATACAGGCCACTTTAACGCACGGTCTAAACCAATAAAGCGATCATTCGTAATGACCCTGCCGCAGATCCGTTGATTTCCCTCTAATTCGTCTAGGTCCGCACTGATTGTCGTCGATCTACTATTGTGAGGATCTATTGATCCGTATGTTAGGGATTGCCCGTGATCATGGGTTGATGCCGATCAACCTCGTTCCAATATGGGATGCCAGTGCGATACTATCGCCACTTAGTTAATTCAGCTTATCGGATAGCGGCGCATGCCCAATAGACCAAATATCCTTTTCATATGTTCCGATCAGCAACGGACCGACACAATGCGGGCTTACGGAAATGACTGGATCAGAACGCCAGCTCTCAATGGTCTTGCTGATCGGAGTTTCGTTTTCGAAAACGCCTATGTGACCCAGCCCGTCTGCTCTCCGGCAAGGTCTACTATGATGACCGGCCTGTATCCGCATTCTGCGGGTGTTGTCCGTAATAGTAAGCCTGGTAGACCATTCAGCAATCTAGACCCGAAAACCAAAACAATCGCTGAAATGGTTTCAGACGATTATATCTGCGCTAAATATGGAAAATGGCACCTTGGTGATGATCTTTCAGCCCAACACGGGTTCGATAAATGGTTAAGTACAGAGGACGCCCATGATATTGGCTATCCTAATTGGATTCACGAGAAAGATCGCCACCGCAAGTCAGACTACTACACATATCTGGTAGGAAAAGGGTACGAACCGCAGGGCAACTACGACGGGCACCTGTCGTTTACCCAGGAACAAAGAGGATATCTTCCGGAACAAGACACGATGGGAATGTTCATAAGTAGGCATACCGTGCAGTTCATTCGCGACCGGGCCAGCGACAACAGACCCTGGCTCATGTTCGCTAATATGTTCGAACCTCATCCACCATACAATGGTCCGTTGAACGATCTTTACAGTCCTGACAAAATCCCGGTCGGGCCGCTCTTTCTAACACCGCCAAGTACCAACATTCCGGCATTCAACCTCCTTAGCTCGAGATTTCACTCGGTAAGACCCTCGGTAGAAAAGGCAAGATCAACTTATGGAACCCACATCGACCCTCGAGCACAACACAACAATCTTGAAGAGTTTTGGCGTGGAGTGAGGGCAAGGTACTTTGGGAATGTCACTTTGCTTGATCGCGCGATCGCTCCGATTTTGGAAGCCTTAAACGAGACACAGCAATCAGAGAACACAATTGTAGTTTTCACCAGCGACCACGGTGATTCTCTTGGTGATCGATGCATGTCTGGTAAACGGTCTTTCTACGAGGAAGTTGCGCGTGTCCCACTGATAATCCACGTGCCATGGCTTGGTGATACAAAACGGCATATTGGTGGAAGTATCGGACACGTAGATCTTGTTCCTACTTTGCTCGATCTACTGGGTGAAAATATACCGGACCATATACAAGGGCACAGTCGCATGAATGTACTCGAAGGCACGTCTACGCTAAACGACGACGTTTTCATGCAATGGCACGGAGGGCCAGCTACGGTGTCGCTAGGCAATCCAGAGTTGGACCGTCTGTCTGAAATCCCATGGCGGTCCGTAGTATCACGAGATCGCTGGAAGCTCAATCTTTCAACTGGCGATAGATGTGAACTTTATGACCTGAACAACGATCCTCTGGAGTTAATTAACTTATATGATCACCCAGATCATGTTGACCGAGTTCAATTCTTGACCCAGAAAATCCTGAACTGGCAACGGCGTACATGTGACAAACTGGATTTTTCGCAAATCTAAGTGGGGTGCCCACCAAATTCGTATCAATGGAGAGCACTGGAGCCACTTCGACCAACAGTCTTGTGGTGGGCCCGGCAGGATTCGAACCTGCGACCGATCGGTTATGAGCCGACTGCTCTAACCTCTGAGCTACGGGCCCATGATTTGGGCATACGGATACCGAGACTTTGTTTAGTAATGTTACTACTACGGTCCAAGAAATCTGCTAGCACTGTTAAACTCCATAGTGTGCAATACAGATCGAATTTCTGTCTCCTGAATTTGGCGGTAATGGTAATCGAATCTTTTAATAACCGTTCGCGGAGGCATTCCAGTGAAGATAACTGATGTACGCATGGAGTCCTACCGCTGGCCGCGTCATAAGCCTATTCGGAACGGGCTTTATACATATACACACTCGAGCCTTGATCTAGTCGTCATTGAAACCGACGAAGGAATAACCGGTACGGGCATAGGATCAGGGATTCAAGATGCCCCAATAGTTTCCAGCTCGATACTAGATTACCTGAAACAAGTGGTTATCGGAGCTGACCCACTCGACAACGAGCGACATTGGCACGAGATGTGGCGCCCTAAGCTAGTTGGACGCCGGGGAATTACTACCCGTGTAATCAGTGGATTAGACATCGCCCTATGGGACATCAAGGGTAAGGTTGCAGGTCTTCCTGTATACAAATTGCTCGGAGGGTTCACCAACCATGTT
>CAZXXH010000012.1:20963-24129 GCA_964644645.1 uncultured Dehalococcoidales bacterium | reverse complement strand
TGTTCCCGCATATATCGCTGGTGGATACTACGAAGAAGGCAAAGGCCTAAAAGAACTCGCCGAAGAAATGGAACGCAATCTAGAAATCGGTGCAAAAGCAGTCAAAATAAAGATCGCAGGGGTCCCAATCAATGAAGACATCGAGCGGGTTAGAGTAGTTCGCGAAACGATTGGGAACGATGTAAAGTTAATGGTAGATGCCAATAACGCGTATCGTCATTACGAGGCCATCGAATTCGCACGCAAGGTAGAGAAGTATGACGTCTTTTGGGTCGAAGAACCAGTGGAACCGGATGACTATATCGGACAACGAGAAATTACGCGATCTACATCTGTACCTATAGCTGCCGGGGAAAATGAGTACACCCGTTACGGATTTCGCGACATGATCAATCACCGTGCAGTGGACATCCTGCAGCCAGATGCGCTCGTATTGGGTGGCGCAACTGAGTTCATGAAGGTAGCCGCGTTAGCCCAAGCGAACGATCTCGACATAGCGCCGCACGGTGCACAAGAAGTCCACATACACCTTGTTTGTGCGATTCCTAATGGCTTAATACTTGAGTACTATCGTGACTCAGTCGATCCAATGCATGGCAAAATTTACACGGAAACACCCTTGCTCCGAGATGGAAATGTGTATGCACCCGAACGACCTGGTTTTGGGTTGGACATAAACCGCAAGGCTTTGACGAAATACCGGGTAGCGTAAGTACCAACAAGGTGGCGAATAACCAAATGATCCGGTCTAAGTAATTCCATGAATATCACCGGTTTCAGGACGCTTGTCCTGGGTACACCATGGCGAAACCTCACGTACCTCGTTCTCGAGACTGACGAAGGACTAGAAGGTATCGGTGAAGCACGTATTCTCGGCAAAACTCACACTGTTATTGAATTTCTGAAAGACGCCAGCCGGCACTTCATAGGTCATAGCCCTCACGATATAGAAGCTCTTTACCGCCGCATGACCCTCTTTGATTTCGGAAAGCCAGGCGAGGTTGTGTACACCGGTCTAGCGCTAGTTGAATTGGCATGCTGGGACCTAATTGGTAAAGCCGCGTCTCAGCCGGTCTACAACCTGCTTGGCGGGTGCGTACGTACATCCGTTCCCGCTTACGCCAACGGCTGGTACACCGTAGAGCGGTCGCCCGAGGATTTCGCTCTGGCGGCCCAGCGAGTTATGTCACGTGGATACCGCGGCTTAAAGTTTGACCCGTTCGGAATGGGCGACTTAGAACTGTCGCGCACTGAGTTCCATAAATCGATGGATCTGATCGAGGCGGTTGCATCAGTGACCAGCGGACGAGCCCAAATAATGCTGGAGCTGCATGGTCGCTTTTCCCCTCATCAAGCTCGTGAAATAGCGCATCACGTGGAACAATTCAGTCCGGCCTGGATCGAAGAACCAACACGGCCAGGCGATATCCAGGCAATGCGTTCTGTACGACAACACACGTGGCTTCCGATAGCTACTGGGGAAAGATTATACGGAGCTCAAGAATTCGCTCCTCTTTGGAAAAGCGAATCCTGCGACATCGTCCAGCCTGACATCACGCAGACAGGAGGCATCTTCGAGGCAAAGAAGATAGCAGCGACGGCAGAAACGCATTCGATCATGGTTGCTCCTCACAATGTGGGCGGGATCGTGTCCACAATGGCAGCATTACACCTATGCCTAACCCTCCGTAACGGTAAAGTGCTGGAACACTTCAACGACTTCGCCGACCAACAGATAAAACAGGCTGGTACGAATTATCCGGAGGTGGTCGATGGCGAATTCCATATTCCAGAGGGAAATGGATGGGGCATCGAACTCGACGAGGATTTCATAATCGCGAACCCGCCCTTGGTCGTGGATGGTGTGATACAGGATCCCGGTTTACAGATGTTCGAAAATGACGACTGGGCACGGCGCGGACAGTGAATCTTTTGATTGACATATCTTGTATAACGTGGCGCGTCACGACTGGGTTCGTTTTCTCGATTCCAAAATCAAGAAATAGTTGAAACGTGTTTGCTGCAACCAAGTTAGATACCTATAATCCAGCGGCCGGGTGACACGGTTTATCCCGGTAGTAGCAAATCTAAAAGGAAGGCTGAATCTATTGCCAACGTTTGAGTTTGCAGCCCCGCGTAGCCTTGACGAAGCGCTCAACCTTTTTGCCCAACCCGGCGAAGTTCGTCCTGTCGCCGGCGGCACCGATATCATAGATCAGTTGAAAACTGGCCGTAGGCGAGCCGATCTGGTGGTCGACATTAAGCGCATCCCCGAATTGCAACGGCTCGAGATCGACAGTGACGGTGCATTCCACATAGGGGCAGCTCGTTGCTGCACAGACATCCATAACTTCGAACCTGCCAGAGCTAGATTCACGGGTATCAGCGAAGCTTGTGGCCTCGTCGGCTCTGTCCAAATACAAAACCGTGCTGCCGTCGGTGGCAACATATGCAATGCGTCCCCTTCAGCCGACACGACGCCGTCCTTACTTTCGCATGACGCTGCAGCGGTAATCATCAGTGGCGAGGGCCAGCGGCGTGTACCCCTTGCTGATTTCTTTTCTGGGCCAGGCCAAACGGTGCTTCAGACAGGGGAAATACTGCAGGAAATCGTGCTACCGCAACCGCCTGAAAATAGTGCCAGTTCGTACTTAAGATTCATTCCGCGTAACGAGATGGACATTGCGGTTGCCGGTGTTGGAAGCTTCCTGCACCTAGATCCAGACACCAAGATCGTCATGCGCGCCCGTATAGCCCTCGCATCAGTAGCACCTACTCCCGTACGTGCTTTAGGGGCAGAACAGGTTTTGGAGGCACGAACCCTGACTGATGATCTCATAGCCGAAGCTAGTGAGAAAGCTACTGAATCAGCGAACCCTATTACCGATGTACGAGGATCCGCTGAATACCGTAAAGAACTGGTCAAGGTTCTTACACGCCGAACCCTAAAGATTTGCGAGCAGCGCATCTTCGGCGGCGGCAGTACGTAAGGCTACGCCGCATTAGGTTTTAAACCAAAAATGGCGAAACAGTTGCCATTTATATCACTGAAGGGGAACTCGATTGACCAAGATTCCGATAAAGATGAAAGTGAACGGCGAACCTCATGAGTTACTTGTAGAGTCTCACTGGACCTTGCTAGAAACTTTGAGAGACACGTTGCGAT
>CAZXXH010000012.1:20275-20953 GCA_964644645.1 uncultured Dehalococcoidales bacterium | reverse complement strand
ATCGCGAGATTATTACGATAGAAGGTATCGACGAACTGGGGCGTCTATCGTACGTCCAACAAGCGTTTGTGGACTGTGGCGCATTGCAGTGCGGCTTTTGCACACCCGGGTTGATCATCTCAGCTGAGGCGCTGCTCAAATCCAACCCTGAACCAACAGAACACGAGATACGCCTAAACCTTGCGGGAAACCTCTGCCGTTGTACCGGTTACGACAAAATCGTTAGAGCCGTACAAGACGCCGCTGAGACAATCCGGCTTGCTTAGTGCCAACAGGTAAAACTCGTTCGAGAACATCCTGGAACCAAGATCAGTGCGACTTAAGTTCTGAACGGTCAATTCAAAAACCCTGTTGTACGGTAGCCAGAGAGGCAGGGGCTTCAGATACCCAGAGAGAGATTTCGATCTGCAATACGAGCCACAGATCTCAACGTGGCATGATCACATTGCACTCTGATAACTTTCTGATGGGAACCGACGACCGAAGTATGGTTGTAGCTGATGGTGAAGGCCCGGTCAGGAAGATACATGTCGATTCATTCCGTATCTCTGAATGCGCTGTCTCGAATTTCGATTTCTCCCTATTCGTGCAAGACACCGGCTACACCACAGAGGCCGAACGGTTCGGCTGGTCATTCGTATTCAAATTGCTAGTTCCCGAAGAAACCGCGCAGACTGT
>CAZXXH010000012.1:13694-20204 GCA_964644645.1 uncultured Dehalococcoidales bacterium | reverse complement strand
CGGAAGGCCCTGGTTCAGATATCGAACTACGTGGGTCGCATCCAGTGATTCACGTATCGTGGCGTGACGCCAACGCATACTGCCGTTGGGCAGGAGTACGATTACCGACTGAAGCGGAATGGGAGTATGCGGCGCGAGGTGGTCTTGTACAGGCCCTGTATCCATGGGGCAGGGAATTCAAACCGAACGATAATCACATGTGCAACGTTTGGCAAGGCGAGTTTCCAGACCACAACTTGATGGAAGATGGATATCTGAGCACCGCACCGGTGAAGTCATTCGACCCGAACGCATTCGGACTCTATAACCTGGCTGGCAACGTTTGGGAATGGTGCGCTGACTGGTTCAGCCGAGATTTCCACTACAACGGACCCCGCCGTAATCCGAAAGGACCGAAACGTGGACGGTCCCGAGTCATCAGAGGGGGGTCATATCTCTGTCACCCTTCATACTGCAACCGTTACCGTGTCTCCGCTAGAACAGCGAACACTCCAGATAGTTCCGCAGGTAATATTGGTTTCCGGGTTGCCTCAAACACAACAGGTCTTGCAAGTCACTGCTAGGTTAGATGATTAACATTACGACACCGGGTTACCCAACTAACAGCGAACATTCTCGGAGGAACAATGTCTAGTAAAGGCGACGGTTACCGACTGATACTGTGCAATGACGGTGGTCCGCTAATTGGCCCTACGGTCGAGGCTCCTATGGGGAAAAAGGGACTCACCAAATTGGTCATAGATCCTCTGATAGGAACAGGTGTAGATACACTCTTTTGGCAGCTAGGAACAGACCCTTACCGGGGTACCCCGGCGCATCGCCACTCAGATATCTACTCTCACAGAACCAATGTTGCCCCCCGTTGGGGAGACGACAGGGACACCTTCGAGACAGCTGCAGACTGGCGGGTCTACGAAAATACCAGACAGTTAATTGAGGATGGAAGCGATCCTCCGGAGGTCCTGATCGAGGAAGGACACAAGGCCGGAATCAAAGTGTTCTTATCTATGCGTATCAACGATGTGCACGACGGCAAACTGGATGGAAACACGCACATCTCGCCGACCAAAAAACAACATCCAGATTGGCTTCTCGGTCCTGCTAGCGACACGGTTTCTGCTAGTGAAATCATAAAGACGAGTGATCCCGTGACACTCGATATGGCCGGAGTGTCGCGATTCGCGTACGACTTCTCGAATTCCGACGTGAGAGATTACAAGTTAGCGCTAGCGGAAGAAACGATAACTAACTACAACCTAGATGGCCTAGATTGGGACTTCTGCAGATATCCACGTCTGTTCCCAGCGGGTAAGGCAGAGCAGAACACAGACGTTCTTACGGACATGTTGCGCAAAGTCAGGCAAACTCTTGACGAAAAATCAAAACTCATCGGCCGAAAACTTCATTTTTCGGTTAGGGTCCCGCCAACTTTCGAACTAGCAAGTGCGTTCGGAATGGATGTTAAGCGTTGGATGGACGAAAAGCTCATAGATATTCTGGTAGCCGGTGTCGTACAAGGCAGCATGTTCAGGGTGCCAGTTGAGCAGTACGTTGAAGCTGGTCGTGACACTGACATAAGAATTATCGCCCAAAATCTGGGCCTATTCTGGCCGGGACGTCCGAGATCAGCAAAACTTTTATACACCGAACCTGAAGGATTCACCACAGCCATGTGCCGAGCCTCAGCTTCTACTTACTGGAAAGCCGGTGTCGATGGGCTATACCTTTGGAACAACCAGATTATCCCTTTCGAAATTGACCCTAACTACGATCGACAACCATGGAAAGAAATCGCAAGTCAGAGAACGATAGCCAAACTCGACAAGCATTATCTGGTAGACAATAAACCGTATGGGGAGCTTTTTGCCCGGGAACTGGGCAGCCCTACGATCCCGAGTTCTCCTTTACCGGTTTCTCTCGCAGGGCAGGGCGACTCGGCTGAACTTTCCATTGACATAGCGGATGATGTAAGTGAAGCCGAATCTACTGGTTCACTGCTGGAAGCCACCCTGAGAATCATGATCGTAAACCTCACTGCAGAAGATAAACTTAATTTCAAGGTAAATGGAGAACCGCTAAATCGATCCGCAGCACAGACTAAGCTCCTTTACAACGATTGTTGGATGGAGTTCGACGTGTCTGGGACTCTACTCCGACAAGGGTGGAATCGAATTCAAGTCGTTGTACTTCAGCGCAATTCTAAGATCGACGCCCCATTAACTATCGAAAGCGTCGAAGCGATAGTCCGTTATGGGACTTGATCAATCGACCTTCCTACTCGCTCGTTCGCACTACCACCGACCAGTGGATTAGGTATGTGACCGATTAACGTAGGATGCCCGGTTCGCTTAAATGCGAGAGATGACAGCGAACTGTCTTTCAGATTGATACGCTGTTGAGCAAAAATTTCGGCGATTACGAATTTTGTACTTATCCACAAGGACGGATTTCGGGTCAGTGAACGCAAAAACAAAAATCCTAGTCACCCGTCGAACGTTTCCCGAAGCCGCTGAAAAGCTGCTTCGGGAAAGTGTTGTTACGTTCCTTGACGGGAAGAAACCACCGTCTCACGATGAATTGCAGGAATATATACGAACCGTCGACGGTCTTTATGCCCATATAACCGACAATGTGACTGCGTCCGTAATGGATCAAGCACCGAAACTAAAGGTGATAGCAGAGTTCGGGGTCGGTTACGACAACATCGACACCGCGGCCGCATCAGAAAGGGGTATCGCAGTCGCAAATACACCTGGCGTTCTTTCTGAAACTACCGCTGACCACGCATTTGGGCTGATGCTTGCCGCATCGCGACGATTAGCTGAGAGTGATAGGTTTGTGCGCAGCGGTGCATGGGGGGCCTTTGATCCACTCGCTTTGCTTGGCACAGATGTGAATCACGCCACTCTTGGCATCATTGGGCTGGGAAGGATCGGCAGCGAAGTAGCACGACGGGCAGCCGGGTTCGACATGGAATTGCTATACCACAACCGGAAACCGGCTCCGAATAAATTTGGAGCGGAGTATGTGGATTCACTCAACACGCTACTCGAAAGATCAGACTTTGTATCTGTTCACTGCCCTCTAACCCCAGATACACACCACTTGATTAACGCTGCAAGCCTCGGTCACATGAAACCCACCGGAATTCTTATCAATACCAGTCGCGGCCCAGTCGTGAATCATGATGATTTATACGATGCGTTGTCGACAGGAACCATTGCTGCAGCCGCCCTAGATGTAACGGATCCAGAACCTATGGATTCACGTCATCCCCTTCTTTCTCTTGAAAACTGTCTGGTTGTGCCCCATGTCGCTAGCGCCACGTTCCGCACACGAATGAAAATGGCCATGATGACGGTCGACAATATCCTTGCCGCTTTAAATGGAGCGTTCCCTCCGCATTGCGTTAACCAGATAGAAATTGAAGGGCGGAGTCGGATCGAACATTCGCAAGAATGATGCTTGTGGACGAAAATCCAGCGCTGTCACGCAAACGAGCAATATGCAATAACAAAACACTTCCCGCTTCCACTAGCATGGTTGGCATAATCGCTTGTTCTAAGTAGTTGTCTCAAGTCACTTTTCCCTGGCAGATCGCACGTGTGATCCAATGTGACGTATAAAAAACGGAAAGGAATTACTTATAGATGCGCACAAAAAAGCGCACGAACTGGGGGCGCTGGGGTAACAACGACCAGCGGGGAATGCTCAACCTCCTCACTCCTGAGCGGGTCATGAAGTCATTCGGACTGGCTTCTGCTGGCAGAGTTTACAGTCTGGGAGCATCAGTCGGTCAGGATGGTCCGGTACACGCATCTAGGAACTCCTCATGGCATCTTGTGAACTCCATCAACAACGATTCTTCTCATGGCAGCGGCGGGGCCGACGATATCCTCGTAACTCATTGTCACGCGTCGACCCACATCGACGGCCTCACCCACGTCTGGCACAAACGTCAACTGTTCAATGGGCACTCGGCTGACTACGTGACCCCGGAGGGTGCCCAAAGATGTGGGGTTGAGAACATTGGATGGATCATCAGCCGTGGAGTTATGCTTGATATACCAAAGCTCAAAGGTCTTGAACGATTGCCCGATCGGCACGCCGTCACACCCGACGAATTAGATGAAGCGGCTTTCAGTCAGGGTGTCGACATAGGTTCAGGTGATGTCGTGCTGGTCCGAACCGGCTGGTACAAGACGTTTGCCCTGGGTGAGGCTGATATGGGTGGTGACTACCCCGGTGTCAGCCGGACGGTATGCAGTTGGCTATACGATCACGACATCCTGATTCTCGGTGCCGACAACGTTGCCGTCGAGATCTATCCACCTGAGGCAGAGTCGCGCGGGATTCTTCCGGTACACAAAACTCAGTTGTGCGAGCTGGGAGGATACCTTGTTGAATTCCTGAACCTAGAAGAACTAGCGAAAGAAAACGTTTACGAGTTTCTGTTCATCGCAGCGCCACTTCGCATCACCGGAGGGACTGGAAGTCCCATAAATCCGCTTGCAATCGTCTAGCGGCTCCGTTAAGAGAGAGACGCGTCGACTGGACATCGAATTCCACTCGAAAACTGTGATCCATTTCACCCGTTTAACACCTCTCGTAACCTGATTGTCAGCGCCTGTGTACGCTCATTGTTCAGGTTGATTGGCGAAACAATGAGAGTGTTCGCCTCCAGCAAATTCTCATTGGGAAACACACCTGGTTCGCCTTTCTTAAGTTGGTGACATATTTCAAAAATCGATCTGCCAAGCGCATCGCAATCGACTACCAACTGCATGGAAAGCTGTCCTTCTTCAGATACCACGATGCGTGGCTCAGCCGGCAGGCCACTCAACCCATCAGCTATATATTCCAAGTATCGTCGTTGATCTTCCGAATTGGAGGATCCACCTCTCGCAACAAAGAGCTCGAGCGCCGTTAGCAGACCCACTATTTGTTCTTTTGCAACCTTGAATCCCCTCCCGATGCCGTGCCTAGGGATAGCCGAAATGTTTTCCTTAGGTATCAAGTTATGTGGCGGATCCCATATTTCAAATATCTCGTCCATGTCCAAATGTTGTAGGGCCACAGATGTGATCAATTCTTTTCGCCCACACAGAATCCCGGTGGCCTGTGGACCACGGAGGGCTTTGCCGCCTGAGAACGCAACCAGATCAGCACCCATATCGATAAATGAGCGTAGATTACTCACGGGAGGTATCTCTGCAGCAGCATCCACTAATACGTACAACCCAAACCTTCTGGCTACCTTAACCACTTCTTCGAGCGGTGGCCTACTGTTCGGGTTTATAACATATGCGATTCCGGCCGTCTGATCTGTAATCGCTGCTTCGTATTCCCATGCCTCGGTTCGGCGTACGCCCGCTCCGGCGACCTGTTCGTTCATACCGACTTCAACCAATCGAGCTCCAGCCAAGCGTATCGAATGGTCATAACCGTTACGGTGTTCCCTTGAAATAATAAATTCATTCTTCATACCGGAAGTATCAGGAAGACGCTCCATCAGTGCGGGTTCAAGACCTGCCAGTATCGCGGCTGCTCCGAGAGTCAAGCCAGACGCCGCACCGGCCGTAACGTATCCACCTTCAGCGCCTGTAGCTTCACTGATCACCCGGCTTGCCGCTCCCTGCAATTCAACCATGCAAGCTGATTCAATAGCTGCGTCCGACATAGCCTCAACAGCTTCCGGAAGCATTAGGGAACCACCAACACGTGTAGATGACCCTGCCACATTTATGATCGCCCTAGCTCCGAATTTTTCGTATACACCCATAAATTAGTCCCCAAATCTTCGCTCTTGCTTTGCTCGTTTAGAACCTACGATTCAACAAAGAGGCTTCTTGCCGATATTGAATAACCCCCGCACAAACTTCCATCACAGTATCGAGATATTTTTCCTAGAACCAGCAATAGACCGTCAGCAACTGGTAAACATACGATAACCTTTTTTTATTAGCGGTCAAATCCAAGCCGTGAGATCCGCTTTTTCGACATGTCGTAAATACATTGCTAAAGTCGCCTGTTAAAACAGACAATAATGCTTACCCAATAAAAAGTCTTTACGACTTTGACAAGATATCCGATCCCGGGTACAAGTACTCAGCTAGCAAGCCAACATCGAGTCATTTGGCTCAACCGACGCAATTGGAGTAATTGATGGAACGCCCGATTTTCAAATCATCCGGTACACCAGTCGAACAGTTGGATACACCCGCACTGGTAGTCGACCTTGATGTTTTGCAGCAAAACATCGTTACCGTTCACTCATTCTTTACCGATCTACAAGTGAAGTTAAGACCCCACGTTGAAGGACATCTTTGCCCGGCAATAGCCCATAGGCAACTGGCCGCAGGAGGAACCAACGGAGGCTTGAGTGTGATGACGGTCGGCCAAGCTGAATCGTTTGCTCAAACCGGATTTGGGGATATCTTCGTCGCCAACGAAATTGTCACAAAAAACAAAATACGCCGACTTTGCGCACTCGCGCATCGGTCCAAAATT
>CAZXXH010000012.1:12581-13684 GCA_964644645.1 uncultured Dehalococcoidales bacterium | reverse complement strand
AACGTCGCAGACCTCTCAGAAGCAGCGCAGGCAGATGGAGTGATACTAAACGTCGTTGTCGATATACACACAAGGATTGATAGATGTGGTGTTGAGCCCGGAAAACCTTCGCTTGACTTAGCGAAGTCGATAAAAAAGGCTGAAGGACTCCATTTCGCAGGATTAATGTCCTACGAAGGAACGATCATCGAACAAGATCCCAAAGTCCTAGCCTCCGAGTCCAAAAAATCAATACAACAAGTGTTAGACACACGTGAGTTGATGGAACATGCGGGTTTAGATGTGGAGGTTGTGAGCGTTGGCGGTACCCATAACTACGAGATTGCAGGCAGCATGTCAGGGGTAACCGAAATACCAGCTGGATCATATGCGTTGATGGATTCCAAATATGCGACTTCAAGGTCGGGATTACAGCCGGCAGCCAAGATTATGTCGACGGTCACTAGTCGTCCCGAAACAAACATCGCCATTCTAGACGCAGGACGTAAGGCTACAGGTGAGGATCTTGGCTTGCCTACATTAGACCAACTACCGGACGTAACGCTTGTTTACCTTAGTGCAGAACACGCTAAGCTTTCTTGGGAATCCAGTGCGCTGGCAGACCAACTCAACCTCGGCGACAAGATTTGGTTCACGCCATGGGACATAGGGTCATGTGTAAACGTGTATGACTACATAATGGCAACACGTGAAGGTAAGCTGGAAACTGTGCTCGAACTAACAGCAAGAGGTCTCTACCGATAGTACCTAGCAAATGCCTTCGCAAATCTTTGCGTAATAACCACGGAGAATGTTTATGGAAACGTAGCGACCCCAACTAGGGAGCACCATCGAAGATTTGGACACACCGTGCCTTTTGATCGACATCGACGCCTTGGAGCATAACTTCGCCGTTGTCTCTGATACCTACCGTGACACTGAATGCAAGATGAGACCTCACACAAAAAATACTAAAAGCCCCTTACTTGCTCACATGCAGATACAAGCTGGTGGCACAAATGGAGGGATCTGCACCGCTAAAGTCTCAGAAGCAGAGGTTATGGTTGAAGGTGGTGTCACCGATATCCTCATTCCCACACAGATCGTAACTGCAGATAAAATTG
>CAZXXH010000012.1:0-12571 GCA_964644645.1 uncultured Dehalococcoidales bacterium | reverse complement strand
CAGAAGAGCTGAAATTATGGTGGCGATCGACAATGATCAGAATGTTCGAGATATTTCCAATATCGCTACCGCTAAACATGTGACGATAGGCTTGGTGATAGAGATCGATACACAGATGGGCAGAGCCGGAATCCGCCATAACGAACAGGGGGTTCGTCTTGCCCGTTTAGCATCCAAATTGCCTGGTGTTACATTCAAAGGCGTTATGTGCCATCAGGGAGCTACTGGAATTTCTGGCAAGGAGACTCGATTTACCGAGGGTCGGCGATTTTTAGAGATGGCTCTAGACGTCAAAAATGCCATAGAAGCGGATGGAATTCCCGTCGAAGTAGTTTCGGCCGCAGAGACTTGGACCTACGACGTAGCCCCAACAGTACCCGGGATAACCGAAGTCGAGGGCGGCACTTACGCCCTGATGATGCATACGCTGGACTTCATGGATGACTTCCAAGTAGCCGCCAAGGTACTTAGTACAGTGATCAGCACACCACGGGATGGAGTGGCCGTAGGAGACGTTGGATTCAGAGCCCTAGGATACCCTAACGGCATGTTACCCCGGTTTGATCCAGCGTTAATGGAAGAAAGGCATAACCTAGTAATTGAGGAACTCCAAGAACACCACATCCTTATGAGATCAGAGGGTGAAATGAACCTCCAAGTGGGGGACAAATTCATGCTACAAAGTGGTCAGCAGGACATCCTGACAAACCGATGGGATCACTACATTGCAGTACGAGGCGGCGTAGTCGAAGGGGTGTGGCCGATTACCGGGCGCGGTTGCCATAACTAAGACACTACAATCACCATGTAACGGGCTACGGAACGAGTACAAGCTTACCGATACTTGCCCGGCTTTCCAATCTCCTGTGCGCTTCACCAGCATCTGCAACTGGACGAACGCTATCGATTTGTACGTCAAGCTCTCCTGTTCCCACACGACCTAGTACGTCGGACGCTCGGCTCAATAACTCATCACTCGTTAGCGTATTGTTAACGAGGCTAGGTCTCGTCACGATCAACGAACCTCCAGTGTTGAGGCGTTGCAATTCTAGATCAGGAACGAGACCGCTGGATTGTCCGAAAAGAACTAGATGACCCCGTGGTGAAAGACATTTCAGACTTTTGTCGAAAGTCTTTAAACCAACAGAGTCGTAAACTACCTGTAGTCCAGCTCCATTAGTAAGACGCATTACCTCAGAGAGAAAATCCACCTCTGTATAGATAATCACCTCGTCTGCTCCGGCACCGTATGCCTGTTCTGCCTTGGCCTCTGAGGAAACCGTTCCTATCACATGAGTGCCTAATCGCTTAGCCATTTGCACTAGCAGCAAACCGACGCCCCCCGCTGCGGCGTGAACAAGGGCTGTATGACTCTTTCCTAACGGATAGGTTGTGTGCGACAGGTATTGAGCCGTCATACCCTGCAATAAAACGGATGCGGCAGTTTTTGAATCTACATTACTGGGTAACGGAACCAGCTTCTCCGATGGCACAACGGCTAGTTCAGCGTATGAACCGACCGGACCTTCGTACGCCACCCGATCACCTGGACTCGCGGTAGACACATCGGCTCCTATGGACTCCACAACACCGGCTGCCTCTTGCCCGCATGTCATCGGTAACGAATCGGCATACAAACCGGATCGTCTATATATATCTATATAGTTAACCCCTGTAGCTTCTATCTTCACCAGCACTTCCCCATTACCCGGGATCGGATCCGGAATCTCCTCATATAGCATCACTTCTGGTCCGCCGGGTTCGTGAACTCGTATCGCCTTCATAGCAGCCTCCTCACTTTCAGGACCAAACATTGTATAGTTCGCGGTGTACTTACTGGCTTCATTTACATGTACCAGAGCCAATTAGATGACTGTTGATGTGAGCGACTACAGTATTGGGCCGCAACGACCGAGGAAATAACGAATCTCAATACAGGAGTGAGTTTAATGGTCACAATTCCTAAGACAGACATATCCCTTATTGGCCATCTATTGAGAAGAGCAGCGTTCGGAGCACCTGCGTCACAACTTGAACAAATGTGTTCAACTGGATATGACGCCCTAGTCGATAAGATATTGGAAATCGATCAGTCTTGCAGACTACCAGAAGATCTGTTCGACCGGTTCAACATTGAGCATTCAGCAGGGGAAGGTTTCAAGGGCAGCAGCGCCAGATGGATATACCGCATGATAAACAGCCCGTTTCCCATAGAGGAGAAAGTTGCTCTCATGTGGCACGGAAGGTTCGCAACTGGGTCTTCCAAAGTCGCAAATTCTTTGATGATGTATGCCCATATGAATATGCTCCGGGATTTCGGTTTGGGCAATTTCAAAACCCTTCTTCAGCAACTCTCCCGCAGTCCAGCAACCCTCTGGTGGCTCGACCAGCAGATGAACCACACCGACGCGGTCAACGAAAATTACGGACGTGAACTACTGGAACTGTTTAGTATGGGCCGCGGCAATTACAGCGAAGAGGACGTGCGTTCAGCTGCTCGATCATTTACAGGCTGGACTATTGAGCAAACCATACCCAGGTACCCTGGCGGTTGGTTTGACATAGATTTCGTCTATCGTGACGATGATCACGATCACTCCCAAAAGGAATTTCTCGGCGAAACCGGTGATTTCAATGGGGATGACATAATCGACATTGTCGTCCGACAGCCAGCCACAGGCCGCTTTGTCGCAACCACAATATGTCGTTTCTTCCTGTCAGACGACCCGGACGAGAGAGCGATCGACACCCTCGCCCAAGCATACTTTGACTCAGGATATGAGATACGTGAAGTTATACGCACGCTTTTCAAATCAACATTCTTCAAGGAATCAGACTTTCAGCGAGTTAAATGCCCGGCTGAATTGGTGGTCGGTACAATTCAACTAACTGAAGAGCTCAGAGATCCTTATGAATTTGGAATAGAGCATCTAGTAAAGTGGACAGCATCCATGGGACAGGAGTTGTTAAATCCACCAACGGTAGAAGGCTGGCACATGGGTCACGAGTGGATCGATTCAGCGTTCTTGATCGAGAGAGTGAACTTCGCTTCGGACAGGCTAGGGAACCCATCAGCTCCAGGGGTCGCAAATATGATTAACCGTATCCGAAGCGACCGTACCGACATTATTGCGGCAGACCTGATCGATGCCTGCCTTTACGAGATGGGATGCCTGCGGCTAGAAGAAAATAGTCGGACCGCAATAGTTAATGAACTCGGGTTACAGGAGTCGATCTCCTGCGATAGTCAGTTGGATGACGTCGCCAATAAGGTATTTCAACTGATAGCAGCTTCTCCCGAGTACCAGATGGCATAGAGCAACGGAGGCTTGCACATGGGCGGAAACGGACACTCGAATCCAACCCTGGTAGTTCTACAACTCTCAGGTGGTAACGACTTTCTAAACACCGTGATTCCTTACGGAGATCCGCTTTATTACGACTTCCGCTCAACCACTGGCATATCGGAACAAGAAGTCCTCCGCATTGACAATCATTTTGGCATGCACCCTTCAATGGGACCTCTTCATGATTTGTATGAACTAGGTAACGTTGCTGTGATCAATGGGATCGGGTATCCGGACCCGGACCGTTCGCACTTCAGGTCTATGGATATCTGGCATACAGCTGAACCAGAACGCCCAAGTGCGGAAGGATGGCTCGGCAAGGTAATTAGGGAGCTGGATCCGGACAAGCGCAATGTGTGCACAGGCGTTAGCTTCGGTCAGGGTCTACCTCGCGCAATGCAACTTGCCGGCACACCGGCGATCTCGGTCAGCCAATTGGAAGGATATGGACTCCTCACCAACTTAGCTGGTGAGAGTAAACGGAAGGCTCTAAACGCATTTACTCGTATGTACACGCCTATCGAATTGGACGAGGCAAGTATGGTCATGGAACATATCGGCCAGACCGGACTCGACGCAATGTCAGGCGCTGACATGCTCAAAACCGCGCCCGAAACATATTCTTCCACCGTCGAGTACGCATCCGATGCGTTATCTCAAAGCTTAAAGGGGATAGCACAGGTACACTTGGCGAAGCTCGGAACTAGGGTGTTTTACGCCCAGTTGGGCGGATTTGATGTCCACGGTGATGAGATAGCTACACATGCAACACTTTGGGCCAACGTTTCTAGATCGGTAAACGACTTTTTCGGAGATCTACGCGAACACGGTGCGTCGAAAGAAGTCATTATGCTAATTTTCTCCGAGTTCGGGCGCCGTATACGTGACAACGGTAACGGTACGGATCACGGGTCGGGGGGTGGAGCGTTCCTCGTAGGGGAACAAGTAAACGGCGGAATGTATGCGAATTACCCTTCACTCAAACCTGAACACCAAGTTAGTGGAGACATGCAATTCAACAATGATTTCAGGTCGATTTACTCCACGATCATTGAAAAATGGTTCCGCATCGCGCCAGAGCCTATTGTGAACGGGCGCTTTGACCTATTCGACGACATTCTCATTACCTAGGTGAATCCAGATGACTGCTGCTGAATTAATCTCAAAACCATGGTCTGACTCCGAGGCTGGATATCCACTACTGTTACGTATGGGTCACGTGTTCGAAACAGCACTGGGCCACCGCGCAGCGGTTGGCGGATTCGGAGGCCCCCTCGACGTCGCTATAGGCGGCGACGACGACGACCGCTACTACGTTCTTAATAAGTATGTGAGTGACAATAATACCCACCGCGTCAGATTCGCACCGGTAACCATGACAGATCAGCAAGGCGCCGACATAGTGCCAATTATTGACGGAGAGCAACAGAGGCCAGGACACGAATTCCTAAAATCACCAGTGTGCTGCACGTCCAATGGTGAAGGCACGATCTTCATGACTGATGAACACGTCAACGTCGTTGCGATGTTCAGCACCACCGGGGAGACTATAGGCTGGTGGGGGGAGCATGGCGACCTGCCTGGCCAGTTAAATGCTCCATCCGGTATATCGCTTGCTCCCGATGGCACCCTGTGGGTGGTGAGTACAAGAAGTCCACGTGTCCAGAACTTCACGCAACAAGGTGCATATATTGGAGGTTTTGGAACGTTCGGAGTGGAACCAGGACAACTAAATTACCCATGGGCTGTAGACGTTGATCCAATAAACATGTCCATCGTGGTCGCCGACTGGCGCAACGACCGGATCCAACGGTTTTCACCGGAAGGTAAATTGTTACAGATAATTGATACCATTGGGCGCGGACTGGGACCTCTCAATAGACCCAGCGGGGTGGCAGTCGACACACACGGAGACATCTATGTCTGTGACAGGGGCAGTGACCGCGTCCTTCAATTCAATCAGCGCGGTATGTTTATCGAATCACTAATAGGTGACGCCCCAATGACTGTTCGAGGAGCAGACCGCCTAGAGACAAATCCGGATATGCTCCGCTGGAGAGATCACATTGTAGATTTGGATCGGGAAAAACGGTTCTGGCGTCCCACATCTGTCCGGGTAGACGATCAATTCAGAGTGTTAGTGGTTGACACCGGACGTTGGAGAATGCAGGTGTATCGGAAAACCTTCAGGGAACTTGCGCCAGGCCAAGCAGATGCAGCAGCAACATACACGTCCCCACAGTTAAATTAAGTCTTCCACTCGATTTTGCGAGTCCACGCTGTGACAAATGTTGAGGTATGAGAATCAAACTCCCCGTCGAAATTCTAAATGACGTGCGCCGAATCAATCTAATAGCAACTGTCTTTTTGACAGGACTATTGACGTGCCTGCTATCAGCCTGTGGCGGCGATAGTAATCCCATATCAAATTCCGATCCCGTTGAGGAACGGATCATGGAAATCACTGCAACAGCTACCGTGGATACAAGTTATGCAACCGTCCCAGATTTTGATCTTGCAGACAAGACCGGCTCCATCGTATCCCTATCGGGACTGTTGGCCGAAAATCGTTCCGTCGTTCTGGTGTTTTTCCGTGGACACTTCTGAGGTATATGCCAGGCGCAACTCGTAGAGTTGCAACGGAGTTACGGAGTATTCCAAGCTCGGGGTGCTGAGATAGTTGGGGTCAGCATGGATTACGTTGCCGAGACCGCTGCCATGACCGCGGTTACCCAAGTAAGATACAAACTCCTGTCCGACCCGAACGCGACAGTGATAAAAGCCTACGGGGTATACGATCTTCTCGGCGATGGTGTGGCTGCTCCGGCCGTGTTTATTATTGGCCCGAATATGAAGTTAGAGTGGAGCTATGTGGGCAAGGATGTTGGCGATCGGCCAAGCGCAGCCGATATCCTGGTCCACCTGGAACAACGGTTGACCAATACTAATACTGAAGTTACATCTGCTACGTGGGTCAAGCTATTGCCTGAAGGGACACCTGATCCCAGCACCCGTGCCCGAAAACGCCTACACTTTCGTCTATAGTTGGCATCAAACTGCGAAGTGACGCGGTCGATCCTTGGCAAACACGGAGGTATTACATGGATCGAGACACTATTCCAGGGTGGGTCACCTATCCGGGAAAAGAGTGGGTTTCGATAACGGCCGAACAAGCTGGGCTGAACCGAGAGAAATTCGAAGCATTCATCTCCAGTGTTGAAGCCAGGGAAGCTTCTTACGGTGGTGAAGACCACTCAGGCAATAAGTGGGGTGTTGCGCTTACACGTGGAGGCTACCTTGTACATACATGGGGAGACCCGAACTACAAGTTCCAAACAGCCTCGACTGGCAAAAATTTCGGCAGGGCACTTGTGGGACTGGCTATACAGGAAGGTTTAATCGAACCAGATGATCTGGTCCGTGATACTTGGACTGGCGAGGGGCAACTTTCACATTCCCACAAGTACCTGGATCACGGGCACCATAAGACACTGACCTGGCGCCATCTCTTGGGAGATAAGTACGGAATGACACAGTATCACGGCTTCCCGGTCGCAATCGGCGGCTCATTTTGGAAGAAAGGGCGTGCCGTACTGGAAAGGGAAATTGCAGATAAAACCCTGGTCGAATTGCCAATGATCAATGCCCAACGTACCTTGCCACCCAAATGGGCCAAATGGACTGGAGATCCGTTCTACGACAACTATGCTCATGCGGAGCCTGGCACCATCGGCCATTACGCCAGTGGCGGATTCTGGCGGCTGTCACAGGCACTCACAGCACTTTGGAACAGGGATCTAAAGGATGTGATGGACGAAAAAATCATGAGCAAGATAGGGATTCCGGCAAATCGCTGGGACTGGCTACCGGCAGACATAGTCAGGAAGGACGAATTCTTCTATCCAGGGTGGCCATCCATGTTTAACTATCTGGATCCGCCATTTGAAATCGGCGGCAACATAGTGCGTAGTGGACCTGGTTGGGTGGTTATAACACCTTCAGATTATGCTCGCTTCGGCCATCTCGTCGCCACTCGCGGAAATTGGAATGGCGAACAACTAATTGACCCGCAGTGGCTGAGAGGGCATGGCGGTGGGAACGGAAGCGGTGTCTCCGGTGAGAGCAGGCACTACACCGCTATAGCCGTAGTCAGCACGCTCGGGATCAACCACGTTTATGCCACCGCAAGGGAAAGCTTTATACCTGCGGATGTTTTCGAAGGACCGGTAAATCTAGGGTAAACAATCCTGGGTAGGTTAATCGGACGACTGCCCGGTATCCTAAAGCGGCGTTTGACAGAACTACATATGCGCAGGAATCAATTGCCCGTTACGTATCAAGTCTTAGGTGCATCGGGCAGTCTTTTATTGTTGATACTGGTCATGAAATACAATCACAAACCCTGCAACACATGATTCTGTTACCTTAATTACATATTTCTGCTTATCAATATGCCTTCCTGCTAGAGTCCACAAGATAAAACCCAATGCCACGGTGACAACATGACTTACACAAGCGAACTTGCGAGCTTCACGTCAACCCTTTCCATCGAATCCATTCCTGAAGACGTACGCCGCATGGCACGTGTTTGCTTGCTAGACACCATCGGGGTGATTCTTGCTGGTCACGAATGCCTAGAGCGTGATGCAGATACATCTCTTCCAAGGTACCTGGATGCGTTAGCTGTCGGCGATGACGCAACCACTTTCGGCTATCACCGCCGGGCAGGAGTATCGGATGCAGCATTCATCAACGGCTGCTTGACCGAGGTGTTGGACTGGCAGGACTCAACATTACCGGCATGCCTACACAGTTGCAGTGGCACGATTCCAGCAGTCCTAGCCGTCGCTGAGAAGCATGGATTTTCCGGAAGCCAGATACTTACAGCGATAACCGCCGGATACGAGGTAGGAACCCGCGTTGGGGTCGCAATACAGCCTTCTCACTGGTACGGGGGCTTTCAAGCAACCGGCACGATAGGAGCAATTGGAGCAGCTGCTGCGGTCGGGTCATTACTCGGGTTCGAAGCAGATGAGATGACCAGGAACCTCGGAGTGGCCGGTCATATCGCGCCGATTTCGAACGGTGACGGCGTTTTCCATGGGACGAGTAGCAAACTCTTGCACGGCGGTATGGCAGCGCAAACCGGCATCCAATCAGCGGTCCTGACGCAAAGTGGATTTGGTGCAGGACCCCTAGAGGGCCTACCACCTCGTCACCACGGATTCATGAATATATCTAGCGACGAGATGGACGAACAAACGCTTATCCGCGACCTTGGATCTGAATGGCTAACCCGTCTGTGTTCCCACAAGGCCTACCCGGTTGGGCTACTGAATATAGGACCAGTCGAGGTCACATTGGAGCTGGTTACAGAGAACAACATACTGCCCCATCAGGTAGAGGCTGTCGACGTAACCTCTTTCTCGAGCGTTCTACACTTCACCGGCAGAAGCTATACGAACACTGAGAGCGGATTTTCTGACTGCGTGCTTTCCCTGCCTTACACGGTTGCTGCAGCCATCGCTGACCGAACGTTTGGGCCCCTACAACTCGCGTCCGACCGAATCAAGGACCCAGCTCTGCACGAACTTGCCGGGAAGGTTCGAGTCCACGCCGATACCGAGATGGACATCGTGGCACCAATGGACTGGCCAGTTATTGTTGACATTACAATGACTAACGGACGGCATTTCACGAGACGGAGAGACAAGGTGGTCGGCTGTCCCAACCGGCCAATGACTGACCAAGAACTTGCCAATAAATTCATGGGCAATGCAGAGGTAAGCATAGGTCACGCAAACGCCGAACGAGTACTAAACGCATGCATGGATCTGGACAACCTATCTGATATTGCTAATGTGGTCGGTTGGTTAACCCCACAGGGCTAAATCGCCGCCGATCGCAACGAGCGTAAACCACTATGTTATCTAAGCCCGAGTACGGGGTTTCAATATCGAAAGACTTAATGCCCCCCATGCGAGATGGTGTACGCCTTGCATCCGATGTCTACAGGCCCGCCCTAGACGGCGAGCCAATAACCGGTAGCTTCCCGACGATATTGCAGCGGACCATATACGACAAGGACTCTGCCCGATTTGTCTCCTCGGCTTCATATTTCTGCAAAAGAGGTTATACAGCTGTGGTTCGGATCCGAGGGCGAGTACTATCACATGGCCAATGAGGCTACTGACGGCTACGATACCGCCGGATGGATAGCGAGCCAGGCCTGGTCCGATGGCAAGATCGGCACGTTTGGTGTCTCCTATGGCTCCCAGGTCCAAAGTGCCATGGCTACCCAAAACCCCGACGCCCTATCGGCCATGATTCCAGAGTGCGGGCCTTCGAATATCTACACGTACGGACTGCGACATGACGGGACATTTCAACTTAAATTCCTCGCGGCTGGATTGTGGCTAGCCGTCGACAGTAAAGAGGCAAGAAAAGATCCGTCAATCCGAGCGTTGTTGGAGAACGTCAGGCTGTCCGACTTGCTCTCAGCCTTGCCCATAAAGCGGGGCCAAACAGCTCTTTCACTGGCACCGAGTTACGAACAATGGGTTCTAGATTTCATGACCCGGGGAGACCACGAAGATTATTGGGCTAATCCGGCTTTCGATATCGAGAGTCACTATGAACAGCACTCGGATGTTCCTACTTACCTGGTAGGCGGATGGTACGACTCGTGGAGTAGGGCTCTATGCAAACAATTCGTAGAATTATCTAAACGTAAGATTGGCCCTATAAAGCTCCTAATGGGCCCGTGGACCCACGGTGCTTATTCGGCAACACACTCAGGCGATGTTGACTTCGGACCAGAAGCGAGCATCGATGGGAACCTGGCTGAAAGCAAAAACGCCTGGATGCTTAGATAGTACGACAGGAGGCTGAAGCACATCGGTAACGGAGTTGATGACGAACCTCCCGTAAAACTTTTCGTTATGGGAGGTGGATCAGGCACCAAAAATTCTGAAGGACGTCTCGATCATGGAGGCCATTGGAGGTCTGAGCAAGAATGGCCATTAAAGCGCACCCTGTACACCAAGTACTACCTCCACTCTGGTGACAGTCTCACTACCAATGCGCCCAACAACCCAGAGACGCCGAGCAAATACAGCTATGACCCGGATAACCCTGTGCCTAGCATAAGCGGAAACTCCTCAGGCCTCGATGAAATCCTGCCGCAACCCCAAGAGTTTTCAGTACCTATCCCCGCCATGATGCGGAGGCGTTCGCTAATCTTGCACGGAGGTGCCCATCAAGCAGGCCTCCAGGGTATATTTGGGTGTAACCCCCCGTATAACCCCCTTTCGTGTAGAGACGATGTGCTCGTGTTTGAAACTGAACCGCTGGAACAAGATCTTGAGTTAACTGGACCAATTTCGGTCATACTCTGGGCCTCCTCCTCCAGCACAGACACAGATTTCACTGCCAAGCTGTTGTACATCTATCCACCAAGTCCAGACTATCCGGATGGGTACCATCTGAACCTATCAGATGGAATCATCAGGGCAAGGTATCGTGACTTTTCGGGCAAATCCAAGCCGATCGAGCCCGGTGAAATCTATCGATACGAAATCATTCTGGAACCTATCAGCACATTATTCAGGGCAGGTCATCGAATAAGACTGGATATATCCAGCTCGAATTTTCCTCGAATCGATGCGAACCCGAACACAGGAGAGCCGGTGGGGCAGCATACGCACACCATCGTATCCAACAACACCGTATACCACGACGCGATACATCCGTCTCACATAGTGCTGCCCATCATTCCTAGTTAGCAAACAACCGTTTGGCCCCGCACAAAGGACGTATCACCGCTCATACGTTCGTGTACCCGGTTCCACCGGGCACACTTCTCGATAGTTACATACAATTTGGGCCAATGAAGGCCAACACCGTGATCTCGATAGTATTTCTTTACGCATCCGCCATCGCTTTGGCGGGGTGCGGTACTGAAACTGATGCTCACTACAACAGGGGTATCGGCTATGCCAGAATAGGCCAATACGGACCGGCTATAAGGGACTTCGACGAACTTATTCGGCTCAACCCAGAGGATACTCGTGCGTATGTCGCCAGAGGAAGCGCATACAACAGCCTTGGAAAGCACCAAGTAGCGGTTCAGGACTTCAACGAAGCGATAAGCCTCGATCCAGATCAATTTGAAGCCCATGTACTCAGCGGGGATGTGTACATCAAATTAGGTAAGCATGAACTCGCCATAGAACGTTACAACAGTGCGATCCTGCTCAATCGAACGAACTCCGACGAAATCTCCAGGGTCTATTTCAACATGGGATTTGCCTACGTTGAGCTAGGGCAGGACAAATCGGCAATAAAAAATTACGACGAGGGACTTATCCTAAACCCAACGGCAGTCGAAGCCTACCTTGCGAGGGGTTTGGCTCACCGTCGGTTGGGCCAGGTAGAACAGGCGATATTGGATTACAACGTCGCTATAGACCTTGACCCAAGAAACACTACTGCTTATCTGAACAGAGGAGTCGCACACGAACGTCTTGCCGAATACGAACAAGCTATACAAGACTTTGACGAGGCAATACGGCTTAAACCACCCTACGCCGAGGCCTACTTCAATAGAGGAATCGCGTATTGGCACCTTTCACTGTACAAGCTGGCAGCTCAGGATTTCGACGAGGCAATAAGATTTAACCCTGATAATGCCATGGCATACTACAACCGAGCCGTGACTTATGAACGACTGGGCAGGTATGAAGAGGCCGAGAGAGATTTTACAGAGGCCAGAAATTTAGGATATTCGGGACAATAGGCAGGTTGATGAACTCGTCCGCCGCAATCAATGTTACGGTCAATAACAGTACCGTCAGGATCGGGAAGTAGCGACGAAAAGTGCGAATAATTAAGATATGGCTGACCGGTGCGATTGTTGGATCTATCACCGGACTGTCATTCATCTTAGTAGAACGGGCTCTCACAGCGGACGAGGTACTCGATGCTTGGGAAATGGGAATTGCGTCACTGGCTCCCGGCGTATTTGTCATCCTAGTTTCCAGAGTTACTGGTTACAGATCCGTTATCTTGCTTTTTGTAGCTTACGCCACGTTAGTTATACCGGTTCTCGGGGCCGCCTTTGGGGGAACCGGCTCCGAACCTCCATGGGCATACGGCATTCTAGGCCTAGTTGGTGGCCTAGTTTGGACTACACCTATTGCCCTATGGACGCTATTCACGAAAGG
>CAZXXH010000011.1:449-28848 GCA_964644645.1 uncultured Dehalococcoidales bacterium | reverse complement strand
CATGTTTAATGATCCTAAGACCGAATTTTCTAGGTTCAATCGAAGACGTTGAGAGCTATGCAGAGATAGCGCACCGAAAATGTTCTCTACTTGTTGTTCACGTTAATCCGACATCCCTTGCGTTATTCAAATCACCTGGCGAATTGGGAGCCGACATTGTTACAGCCGAAGGACAACCTCTTGGAGTTCCACTTACTTTTGGAGGTGCTTATGTTGGTCTCTTTGCTACTCGTGACGCTTATAAGCGTCAATTACCAGGCAGAATAGCTGGTAGAACTAAGGACACTTTGGGGCGCGTCGGCTACACACTCACGCTTCAGACCAGAGAGCAACACATATGACGTGATACCGCTACGTGTAACTTCTGTACGAGTACGCAGTTTATCGGTCTCTTGTTAGTCGCGTACGTTGCTGCTCTGGGTCGAACTGGCTTGAAACAAGTGGCAGAACTTTGTTACCAGAAGGCCCATTATTTAGCTTCTGAAATTGACCGAATACCTGGATATTCATTGGCCACGGAAGCCGACTTCTTTCATGAATTTCCTATCATTTGCCCCAACCCGCCGGCCGAAATTAACCGGCGCTTACTTGAACACCAGGTTATCGGCGGCCTAGACATCAACGACCATTTGACTAATGGGATGCTACTTTGTGCCACTGAGATGAACACGCGTTCCGACATTGAACATTTTCTCGTGGCACTTCGAGAACTGGCCTGACACGACATAGACTGATTGGCATATGGTATGACACACGGAGAATCTTCAACGTCCGACCGGCGACTTCTCATGGAGCGGAGTGTTTCCGGACGCAGCGCAGCGTCCCTACCTGTGTCTGATGTGCCGAACTCTGAACTTCCTGCAAGTGCGCTACTTCGGGAAGAACTTGAGTTACCGGAAATTTCTCAGTTGGAGATGATTAGATACTTTACTCTGTTGAGCCAGTTGAATTTCTCGATAGACTCAAATTTCTATCCACTTGGCTCTTGTACTATGAAATACAACCCGAAAATAAATGACGAGCTTGCAAGTTTGTCGGGTTTTACCGAGGCACACCCACTACAGGCCACGGAGAGCATTCAAGGTTCACTGCAGTTGATATATGAGCTGCAACAGATGCTCGGTGAAATTGTTGGCCTCCCTGGAGTTTGCTTGTCACCTCTGGCTGGTGCGCAAGGTGAATATGCCGGCTTGCTTATAGCTCGGGCGTTCCATGCCTCCCGTAGCGAAAAATCACGCACAATAGCACTTATCCCGGACTCCGCTCACGGTACTAACCCGGCGTCGGCTGCTATGGCTGGACTTGAGGTGGTCACTGTACAGTCTGACGATCATGGGGACATTGATTTAGCGTCGTTACGAAAGCTTGTGGACGAACGCACCGCGGTCTTTATGCTCACAATCCCCAGCACGTTAGGACTGTTTGATCGCAACATTCTCGAAATCAATCGCATAGTACGGAATGCTGGAGGCCTAGTCTACGCAGATGGGGCTAATCTCAACGCTTTGCTAGGTTTGGCGCGCCTTGGGGACATGGGATTTGACATATGCCACTCGAATCTTCACAAGACATTTTCTACCCCCCATGGAGGTGGAGGGCCGGGTGCCGGGCCTGTGATGGTGAGCGAGGAACTTAAAGATTTTCTGCCGGATCCCATCGTCGTCAAAAATGGTGGCGATTACTGCCTGCACTCGCCACCACATACGGTGGGCCGGCTGAACGGCTACCATGGCAGCTTCAGTATCTTGGTGCGTGCCTATGCATACATAAGGTCACTTGGTGCCTCAGGAATCCGATCGGTGGCCGAGCATGCAATCATCAACGCAAACTATGTACAGGCGAAACTAAAGGATATCTATGACCCCGCAGACGACCGCTTCTGTATGCATGAGACAGTTTTGAGCGCACGCCGGCAGAAGCAGCGTGGTGCGTCTGGGTTGGACATCGCCAAGCGATTACTAGACTATGGCATTCATGCCCCAACGATGTATTTTCCAACTATTGTTGATGAGGCGTTGATGGTTGAGCCTACAGAGACCGAAAGTCTTGAGACACTGGATCGATTCGTGACGGTTATGCGAGCGATTGACAGAGAGGTGGACGAAAACCCTCAACTGCTACAAGAAGCACCGCACCTCTTGCCTAACACCCGCCTGGATGAGGCGACTGCAGCCCGTCGACCATATCTGCGTTGGATAAGACAGGACGATCTGGGCAGTACGTACAAAAGGAGCCTGAACCCCAACCCTTACGATTAAAATCTGTTGTTCGAGTCGAACGAAACCAGCAAATCTCGAGCGATCAACTTTTCCGCGGGAGACCCGAACGCCATCGAATAGTGTTGACAGTACCCAGCCTGTTCCAGTCGTTGTATCAGGTGACGGAAATCGATATGCCCGCTACCAAGTGGGAGATGTATCTCGTATTTACCGGTGTTATCAGCCAACCTAACCTCTCCGATCCGTTCAATCCCGAAAGCGTCCAGGAATCCGTCTATTCCTTCGGGTACTAAATTGGCGTGATTTACTGTGAATGCCCACCCAAGTCTTTCAGCAGGTATAGCATCGAAAAAATGCCGAAGCTCCGATACGTTATGGGCCAAATAATGAACTTCAGCTCGTTCCGGTTCTAGGTTCAGGTTTTCAAGGAGTAGCCGAACCCCAGCATTGCTTATGCCAGTCGCCAGTCGCTCAAGTCTCCGTATTGCAGTCTCGATGCGGTCATCCAGTGCAGTGCCGAAATGGTATCCCGCATGTACGATGGCCCAACCACATTCCAGGCTAGCCGCTAGATCAAGATTGGCTTTCAAGTACTCATCTACACCGCGATCAACGTACGGAGAGAATTCTGCAACGTTGACACTAGATAGTGTATGTACTCCAAGTCTAATAGCATTGTCGCTACATATCCTTCTAATTTCGGCAACTCGACTAGGTGTCCACGTTTCAATGTGATTAGGACCACGGTCGGCGTTGAAATCAACAAAATGGATCTTTTGCTTGGCAGCCCACCCGATAGCATCTTCTAATCTATGTTCTCCTGCGTCGAACCCGATACGATCGCGCAATATCATTATTAGTGTTTATTATTGGTTGACGCAGTTGAGTGATTAAGAGCCGAGACGTTATAGGTTCGGATCGATGGCTTTCGTCGGATCGTTCCACAACTTGTGCTGCGTTTATTAATGGACGAACTATCAAACGGACCTGTAGATGAAAAGACTGACTTGTTTTCGCTTCCTAATCTTAGAGTTGGTATTCACTGGATGAAAATCGTGTCTGATCTGATGGTAGGGCGCCGAAGATACGTTCACTTTCTCCACTCTCACAGACGTCGGGAGAGCCTGATGGATCGGTTAGTTCGTCAGCCGTTGATAAGCCAGGAGTGTGCGTGGCGCATTGCGATGATAGTCATCGCGGGCCTTACCGTCTTTCTCATAATATCGCCTGAGACTACGTTTGCACATGGTGCCGGGGAAGAGATCACCAGTGTAGTAAGTGGGCCGTTCATAATTGGGGTGCGTATGTTGCCCGCAGAGCCAGTGGTCGGAATTTTTCATATTTCAGTTAGTGTTCGGGACGTGGCGACAGAGTCACAGGTTAATGGGGCTACTGTCCTCGTCTTCGCAATCAAAAAAGACGTGGGTGCTAATCTATTCAGCCCAGCACTAACAGCGACATCGGAATCCTTATACTATGATGCCAATCTAGAGCTGGAAGAAGCAGGCACGTGGATTTTTCGGACAGATGTAGAAACCGATGCAGGATCCGGATCTGCTCAATTTGAGCTTTATGTGGCTGAACGTTCTCGGGGCGGCTCAAATTTAGCTCTCGGCACCGCACTGTTTGCTGTTGTGGTGTTGGCAATTGTGGGAGGTGCGACTTGGGTTGCGTACTCTGCACGCCGAGTTCGAGCCTGACTCAACTGTGTACGTAGCCGTTTTCTGTTCGGTATAGGCCAGCTCTTTAGTCCTGTTACGATCTAAGTCAACCCAATCTCTAAGCACAGAGACGTAGCGTGTGCCGACTTCATACCAATTAAAATACTTGCAAGGGTAAGTCGAACAACTAGAATTTGTCTGGGAGGCCGTTATGACTGTTCGAATCGGTGACGAAGCACCTGATTTTACTGCCAAATCTACATCTGGAACAATCAACTTTCACGAATGGCTTGGGGGCTCTTGGGGGGTGTTTATGTCACATCCGGCAGATTTCACCCCGGTCTGCACCACCGAGATTGGTAGGGTAGCCAATCTCCAGCAAGAATTTCAAAAAAGAAACGCTAAGGTTTTAGTTTTGAGCGTCGGCACGAAGTCAGGGATGACGCCGCTGGAGTCTCACAGAGAATGGGTAAAAGACGTTAATGAGACTCAAAATGCGAATGTCACCTTCCCATTGGTTGAAGACCCTGATAAGGCAATAGCAAATTCTTATGGGATGATCCATCCGAATGCAAGTGACACATTAACCGTCAGATCTGTGTTTGTGATCGGTGCAGATAAACTCGTCAAACTTATTATTTCTTATCCAGCATCAACAGGTAGAAATTTCACAGAGATCTTAAGGGTCATAGATTCCCTGCAGTTAACCGCAAATTATCAGGTGGCGACACCGGTTGATTGGACAAATGGGGAAGACTGTATTGTAGTTCCAGCTGTCGCTACGGAAGATATACCTGAGAAATTTCCGAAGGGTCATAAAATCATAAAAGATTATCTCAGAACCACTCCTCAACCGAACACCTAATATTGAACTTGTTCAATATTAGGAGCATCAAGAGATCTCCCGCGGGGCGGCGTTGGCACCACAGAGGGTTAAACAGGTGATCAAATTGCCGGCTAAAAAACGGAGAGGGACTTAAGACGAGTAAGCTGAAAGTTCTTCTGCAAAGCTGAAAATCCCTGGTACGCCTCCTGTGTGGATGAATACCACGGGCTCGCCTGCAGGCAGTTTGCCTAGACGGGTTTGGTCGATAAGTCCAGCCATTGCCGTACCCGTGTAATTAGGGTCAAGAATCACAGACTCTTTTCGGGCTACAACGTTCACGGCTTCGATCACCTGCTGAGTCGGTATGCCATATCCCTCACCGATATATTGGTCTAATACTGTCACGTCGTCGCGATTGAATGTAAATGGAAGATCCAACATTTCCTGTATACGTTCAGCGTTATTGAAGACGTAATCGTTTAGATCGACTTCATAATTTACGGCTACTCCAGTGAATCTCCTGTTCAGGCCAAGGTTTTTTGCCACTAGCTTTAGACCACACAAAGAACGCCCGATAACTCCGTAGATGTGGACTTTGGTTAGCCCGCGTTCTTCAAGTTGATCAAGTAATTCGAGGCCAGCCCCTACAAATCCGACCATACCCACTACCGTTGGGAATTCGTGTGCTTGAAGAAGGTAGGGTTTCTTGCCCTGCGCTTCCAGGTCGTTGGCCAATTCTTGTGCGTATGCCATGGCGTCATCTGACTCGGCCTCATCTAGGAGGTGCATATCGGCGCCTAGTAGCTTGTCGACGAGTATATTGCCTTGTATTGGTCGACCCTTCGCATTTTTGAGAATCAGCACGTATGGAATTTCAAATCGGTTAGCGGCTGCGGCAGTCATACGGGCATTATTGGAGTGGTAGTCCATGATGTTTATGATCACATCGTAGCCTTGCTCCCGGATGTGCGGCAGTTCATATTCGTAATGGCGAGCCTTGTTACCCCCTAATGCGAGGCCGGTGGCATCCTCACGTTTAATCAGTAACCTGGGTCCGCCGAGGAACCGCGTTAAACGAGGCATTTCTTCCAACGGGGTTGGGAGATGAGCTATGGGTACCCGTTGGAATCGATTCGAGCGAGCACGTAATTCAGATCGTGAGAGCAATCCTCTGGTGGATATTGTCAAAGCGCCAATCTCCTAGCTCATATTTGAGACTTGATCGTGCCGGAGGTCCAGAGCCAACTATGTTTAACACGAACGTTACGGACCACACATTTGCATAGGGTAAAGTCCGATCAAGTTGGTTTGAAAATAGCAGCGAGTATGTATTCTGACGGAGACCGACTGGCATCCGAACCCTACGGTCAGCGTGGCATTTTGTGTAGCGTACGCAGACAACGGGTGCAAATACTAACTTGCCGGCGTTCACCGTCGATCACCAAGTTTCTTTTGGTAACGTTCGGTTTCCAGATCTTGCGAGTCGCGTGTAGCGAGTGGCTACGGTTGTGGCCGAATTGAGGCCCTTTGTTGCAAAACGCGCACTTGGCCATAATGGAACGTCGGAATCAGAGGCTGTATGTATGCGGCTACAAGCCGCAACTAATGGCCCGGGCAAATTGCCGGACCGCTCTGTATAAGCTACCATCGACACCTCTAGCAGGCAAGAAAACCATACTCCGGATCTAACACGAATCTGGACGCTAGCGTGACCGCACCCACTCAAATCGTAGGTTGCCGGCCATTAATAGCATGTCTTGAGTAGGGGTAGTTGTTGTGCATAATGCGGTTAACGGAGCTCGTTTGGTGGAGCTGATGTCCGCTGGCACCAGAGCGATAGAAGCTAACAGAGAAGTCATAAACGCGCTCAACGTCTTCCCTGTACCAGATGGCGATACTGGTACGAATATGCTGCTTACCATGCGGAGCGTCCTGGGCGCGGTACGTGAACTGGAGAATGGGCACGTTGACCAAATCGCAACTGTCATGGCTAAGGCCGCGCTATTAGGGGCTCGCGGGAACAGTGGACTGATACTCGCCCAGTTTTTTAAGGGCCTTGAGACATGTTTAAAGAAATCATCCGTATTCGGTCCTACGGAATTCGCTGAATGCTTGCGAGTCGCTACTGAACATGCATATTCAGCAGTTCCAGACCCACAAGAGGGTACGATGCTGACCGTGTATCGGGAATCCGCGAAAGCAGCGGCAGACGCATCAACTTTTGACCCAACCGACTTGGTTGCAACTTGGGAAGCAGCAACCACGCGGTCACGGGATACGGTGCTGGCCACCCCAAGCATGCTGGAAGTTCTCAAAGAAGCTGGTGTGGTTGATTCGGGCGGTTACGGCTTTTCATTGTTACTCGAAGGCGCTCTTCGTTATCTGAAGGGTGAACATGATGAGGTTGAGGGCTACATTTCAACCAAGGACTCGCTTGGGGTTGTGCACGATGGTGACTTGGTCGATCATAAATTCTTGGCTGATGCAGAAAGTATTTCGTGGGGCTATTGCACCTCGTTTGCGATTGAGGGCAGAGGAATGGTAGTCGCTGACTTGAGGCGACGAGTCTCGGAAATCGGTGAATCGGTAGTGGTTGCGGGAGATGACACGCTTATCAAGGTTCACGTTCACATGGAAGACCCGGGCAGTGCTATTAGTTTGGGTATCTCGATTGGTACGCTATCCAACATCAGTATCCTCAATATGGATGAACAGACGTCCGAACGGGTAAATGGACGGAAGGAAATTCAAGAGCAAAAGCCAGTAATGGTAGTGGCGGTCGTTCCAAGCGACCGGTTCGCAACGCTTTTCGAGGCCACAGGTCTTGGTGCCTGTGTCACGGTTAAGGGCGGCGACACCATGAATCCAACAATCGCTGACCTACTGGATGCGGTCGATAATGCCTCCACTGATAGTGTGATCATAATTCCCAATAACCGGAACATCATTGGGACGGCTGAGCAAGTTTCCCAATTGACCAATAAACAAGTTCTAGTAGTACGTGCCTCAGACGTGCCGTCCGGTGTAGCTGCGCTCATCGCATTTTCACCAGCCGCAAGCGTTGATGATAATTTCAGAATGATGGATGAAGCGATGGGCCAGGTACAGGTAGGCTCGGTCTTCAAGGCCGTGAGGGACTCTTCGATTAATGGAGTGAGCGTGACAAAGGGACAAGTGATGGGCATGATGGATGGAGAGGTCTCGGTTGTAGGAGATGACCCTCAAAGCGTATTAATAGACCTACTCGTTAAGGCCAATAAGACCGATTCAATCGTGACGTTGTACCCTGGCATTGAGACGGATGATCAATCTGCGGCGGCTTGTGAAAAACGGGTTCGTTACATGCTGCCGTCCGCGGAGGTTGAAGTAGTGCGAGGAGACCAACTCTACTATTACTACTACGTTGCCATAGAATCATAGTATTAGTGTAATGACATTCCACACGGGTTTTGCAGCTAGGAGGGCTTATCTTGGCTATTGCCGTAGTAACTGATAGCACTGCTGATTTGGGACAGGAGCAGGCTAGGGAAAAGGGTATTACTGTTGTGCCGTTAACAGTCTCATTTGGTACCGACTCCTATCAGGATGGAGAAGATATTACCGCCGATAAGTTCTACGAACTTCTTACGAGCAGCGATGTTTTCCCTACCACATCTCAGCCCTCCGTTGGAGCATTCGCGGAGGTATATCGCCTTTTGTCCGAATCTCATGATGCGATTATCTCTCTGCATATTTCTGCGAAGGTAAGCGGCACGTATGCATCTGCCATCCAAGCGAGGTCTGAGATCGGTGATGTAGGTTGTCAAATCGAGGTAATAGACACCCTCCAGGCGTCCATGTCGTTAGGTTTGATCACTTTGGGTGTGGCGGATTCCGTGCTTAGCGGTGCTAGCTTGAAAGAGGCAACTGATCTGGCCGAAAACATGGCTGGGCGTGCTTCGGTTTACGCTATGATGGAGACACTGGAGTATCTGCACCGGGGTGGGCGGATTGGCAAGGCACAATTCCTTCTCGGCTCCCTGCTAAAGACATGCCCGATACTTACGTTTGCAGATGGTGTTGTGGAGCCAGTTGACCGTCCAAGAACCCGTGAGAGAGGTATCAGGCGACTGGTCGAAATAGTGCAAAATCGTGCTCCACTCACGTCTGTTTCGGTACTCAGCAGTACTGATGAGGAAGGGGCGCTGGATTTAGCCTCACGCCTCGCCGACATAGCTCCAACCGCTGGCTCGATAACGGCAAGAATCGGACCGACACTGGGCGCTCATGTGGGCCCCGGCGCGCTCGGTGTCGCTTTCATAAGCGAGGAAAGCCCATGATCGCCAAACGCGTATACAGGGTTTTCGGGCCTTGATATCTCGTTTGTAGGAGCGCCGTATAAGCGTTATCGTTAATTTGAGATCTACACCTTTCACCGGATGTGCCGATCGGATGATGGACGTCCAGCAACTTTGATAGGCAAAAGCCATTCCAAATCTTATGCACGCACTGGACGCGCTCGGGAAAATCTTAGATCTAGAAAACCAACGCGGTTATTCGGATGACGCTGTTGTCGGAGGGCTAGACGCCTTCCTTGATCGATGGCGCGATCAACTCGAGGAGTCCATAGATACAGGCCTTTTGCAGGGTAAGCGGTATTCAGATCTTAGCCGAGAACAGCGTAGCGAATGGGCTTTGGCCCTCCGCTCTGCTGATATTTTTTTGGTCGGGCAATCGGCGCATCGCAACAGTTTGGACGACACGCTGGCGTATTTGAAAGTTGGCAACAGCACGAGTCGAAAGAAGCTGGAACGAATGGATGTATCGACGCTTCGCGACCTGCTCTACTTATTTCCTCGCCGCCACGTCGACTACTCCACGATCAACCCCATCTCGGAACTTGAGGCGGGCGTTGAAATGACAGTCATTGCCACGGTTGTACGTTCTCAGTCCGTTCGGATAGGCCCGCGGCCGGGTGCAGCCAAAGTACGCTTAACTGATAGTACCGGCTTTTTAGAGGCGATATGGTTCCGACAAAGTTACTTGGCTGATAAATTCCAAATCGGTTCCCAACTGGTACTAAGTGGGCGCGTGCAACTCGTTAGAGGGCGCGCTCGAATGGAAAATCCGGTATACGAACAACTGCCAAAGGGGGTGGTAGAGGGAAGCCAGAGACTTCATGCCGGCAACCTGTTGCCAGTTTACCCATCAACCGAAGGTCTAGCACAGAGAACCCTCCGCAACCTTTCATCACGCGCCTTGGAACTTGGGATCCCCATAGTCGAAGACCCGATACCTTCGGCGATCGGAAAACGTCATGGAATGCCATCGCTGGCTACAGCTCTCAGCCAAATGCATTTCCCCAAGAACCATGAGTCATTCGTTACAGCCAGACGGAGGCTAGCGTTTGAAGAACTTTTCTTAGGTCAGATAGCCGTCCAGTTGCGTCGCCGTGAGTGGCGAGCACGCCGTGATGGTGTGCCTGTGTCGTGGGTACGGTCTTCAATCAATTCCTACTTGGATGGATTGGACTTTGATCTCACATCGGAACAACAAGAAGTTCTGAAAACAGTGTTGGGAGAAATGTCCAGTGACGTGCCAATGGGGCGTTTACTGCAGGGGGAAGTAGGCAGCGGCAAAACGGTTGTGGCTGTTGGCGCGTTGCTTAGTGCCGCATCGGACCGATTTCAAGGTGCATTTATGGTGCCGACTGAAGTGCTGGCAGAGCAGCATTTTCTGAGCATATCTGCTGATTTAAATTCTTCTCCAAATCAACAATTACCGTCCGTAGTTAGTGAGGCATCAGTACCAGGGTTTGGCGACCGACCACTGAGGGTAGCTCTACTTACCGGTGGTCTAGCGACTAGTGTAAAGCGCCATGTCCGATCGATGTTGACCGAGGGTGAAATCGATATTGTTATAGGAACCCATGCACTATTTCAGGAGGCTGTGAAAATCCCACGACTTGCCCTAGTGGTCGTTGACGAACAACATAGATTCGGTGTTGATCAACGGGGAGCTCTTACAGATCAACAGCCTCGCCCACACCTTCTTTGTATGACGGCCACTCCCATACCTAGGAGTTTGGCACTCACCTTATACGGCGACCTTGACCTCTCTACGCTACGAGAATTACCGGCTGGGCGACAGACGGTCAAGACCACTTGGGCACAGTCTAAGAAGGCGAGAGCGGAAGCCTATGATTTGATAATCGATGAAGTGAGGTCGGGAAGACAAGCCTTCGTGGTGTGCCCTTTAATCGAGCGATCCGATGAGGTATTCGCCCGATCAGCTGTTGAGGAGTACAGGCGACTATTAGATCGGGAGTTCGCGGAGCTTAGCATAGGATTGCTGCACGGTCGTATGGCCATACCAGCAAAACGAAGAACGATGGAACAGTTTAGGTCGGGTGATCTCCAGGTGCTTGTGGCTACACCGGTTATAGAGGTAGGGATCGACGTGCCCAACGCCACAGTAATGTTAATTGAGAGCGCTGACCGCTTCGGGCTTTCCCAACTTCACCAGTTGCGAGGAAGAGTAGGTCGAGGAAAATATTTTAGCCACTGTTTACTACTTACCGACAGCCTATCTGACGATGCTCGTAGGCGTCTTTCGGTAATTAGTAGCACGTCCGACGGTTTCGCGTTAGCAGATGAGGACCTTAGGCTTAGAGGGCCTGGTGAATACCTCGGTACACGCCAAACTGGATTCGCCAACCTAAAAATAGCGAGCTTTCAGGACGTCGACATTCTTGATTTGGCAAGGCGCGAAGTAGCGGGCTTGTTGGATAAAGATCCTGCCCTTAATGACCGTGATCACAGGCTCTTATTGGCACATGCAGATCGAATTATTAAGGGTAAACCTGGCGATATTTCCTAGGTTTAATCCGGGAATTAAGGTCTCCATGCGAAGCCAAAAAAGTGGAGAGCAGGTGTGTCGAATGGATAATGGTCATTTCGAATGGGGAGGCTGATTGTCGCTCGCTTGTTAAAGTCTTTGGTACATACACAGTATTTGCACCAGTTAAACTTTGACCCTCATAGCGATCGATCAGAATGTTGTCTTGGAGTTGATTAGACTCGATATATTTTTTCAGCGTTCCCAGAGAAAAGAGCGATTTGCTCATCCTCACTTAGGCCTGAAATTATCGCGTTGTAGGCATTTACAACAGTGTCGAAGGAACTGAATAGCCAATCGACCGGCCAGTTTGAGGCGAAAAGACAACGATCTATACCAAAGGTATCAATGCAGTGAAGTACGTACGGGCGAATGCTTTCTAATGTCCAGTTGTTGTCGCCGAGGCCTAGTCCCGAGATCTTACAGTGAATGTTTGCTGCTTTCGCAGCTATGGCCATGCCTTTTTTCCAGTTCTCGTAATATTCGTCCGATCGCTCATCCGGCAACCCAGCGTGATCGATCACTATTACGGTGTTTGGGAATGTTTCTGCAAGGCCTCTAAGCTTTTCCATATCTTGCCACTGGGCGTTCATCCCCGCGACCAAGTTGTACTTCTTTAACAGCGCGAAACCTCTGTGGAAATCGGGCTCAACAAGGTAATCACCATAGGAAAAGTCTCGTATGCCGCGCATGTTGGGATACTGACAATGGCGCTCAAGCATCGACTCAACACCAGGATCGCGGAGATCGGCATAGGCGATTATACCGTGAGGGAACCCTGTCCGATCTGCAGCTTGTTGGAGCCACTGAGTTTCTTTGACAGGATCCTTGGAGCCGATCGCAGCTTGGATATGTATGGCCTTGGTGACATTGGAGGTTCGGGTTTCTGAGATGTAGTCTTCGGCGAAATAGTTCCTTTCTGCGAGTTTCTGTATCTGCTGACCTAAGAATGGGTGAGGTACTCCAGGCTGCCAGTGCCCGTAGAACAACTCAGGATGTTTCATGTCATATAGGTGGATGTGTGAGTCCACAAAATCAAGCGGGGCCATGGTCTAACCTCCTGAAAAAGTTGATCTATGGTCAGGCAATTGTCTGAGATTTTCGGTTAATCGTTATTAGATATGCAATCATGCAGCAATAATGATTCAAATAACCGGTGTGATGTGCTAGGTCTATCCTTACTACGCTCTTAATGTACTCGATTCACTAATACGTTTAACACAATGTGTCGATCAAAGAATGGCGTCTGAAACCACGACATCCCGTCCACGCGTCTTCTATGGGTGGTTCATCGTTTCCGCTGGCGGAGCGGTGCAATTTCTAATATCTGCAACTTACTGGCGGGGTTTCCAGGCCTTCTTCGACCCTATAGTGACTACGTTCGGGTGGAGTCGCGGTGCTACCGCGGCTGCAGTGTCCCTGCAACGCGTCGAGGGGGGTATCTTGTCGCCCTTCGTTGGCCCGTTAATTCTTCGATATGGGCCCAGGAAGGTAATGCTGCTCGGGATCGCTGTAACCGGTAGTAGTTTCATCATTTTGAGCCACGTTACCGCTTTGTGGCAGTTTTATGTAGCCATGGCCTTGCTGACATTTGGTATGTCACTTGGGACCTTTATCGTTTTAGTTTCAACTGTTTCCAACTGGTTCATAAAGCGTCGAGCCCGTGCAGTGGCTATTCTGATGTCGTTTTCTGCTTTGGGCGGCTTAACAGTTCCTATATTGGTTACCTCTATCGACTCGTTTGGATGGCGTAGCGTCTTGGTGATGATCGGAATAGCAATATGGGTAGTTGGTTTTCCAAGCGCTATGGTAATGCGTAGGCCACCTGAATATTATGGACAGAAACCCGATGGTGAGAGTTCAGATACAGAAAGTGTCGGTCTGCCCCGGTCTACGGGCAGTTTCTTCAACGATCCTAATCTAGGCGTTAGGCAGGTTCTTAAGACCCGATTTTTCTGGCAGTTCGCGTTTGTAGGTAGTCTGGGTAGGTTGGTTAGTGCCGCCAGTGTGTTGCATCTGCCAGCTCTTCGAGATTCCGGCGTAAGTCCAGGTCTGGCAGCACTCTCAGTTGGCATGCTATCAATCGGCGATCTTATTGGTCGTATGAGTGTAGGTTGGATCGGTGACAGGGTTGATAAACGTTGGTTTCTGGCTGGTTCTTACTCGCTCATGGGTATGGGTATTTTGGCACTAGCGCTCGTGAACTCCGAGCTTTTAGACGCTAGCTGGCTCCGCTTCACACCACTACCAATTTTCGTCTTGGGATTTGGGGTAGGATTCGGTATATCTGTGCCCTTGCGGTTTACTATGCTTGCTGACTACGTCGGTCGCCGCAGTTTCGCATCACTCCTTGGGCTAACAGGCACTGTCGGAGAGATTTTTGCCGCGTCTGGGCCGATCTTTGTCGGCCTAACGTACGACATCACAGGGAGTTACAGGCCGGCCTTTTTTATTTTGGCTGCGGCAATAGCGGTAGCTGTTCCTCTCAGTTTTTCATTGGAGAAACCAGCAGTAGTGATGGCTAAGGTTCGAGCAAGAACATTTGATTAGGTTCGGACAAAAGCAGTGATCCTTGCCATAGATACCTCAGGCGACCACAAAGATCCTGTGATTTCGTGTGTCAGTCCAACCCCAAGGCATCTAGTGCATCCCTGGAAATGATACCTTCGATTTCATTTTCCGGAATCTTTGGCAAGTGATGGTCAGCAGCGAATTTTGCCAGATTTCGTAACCCATCGATATTATCCTGTGGCAGGGTGATTGGCCAGTCAGAAGCAAACAAGATCTTGTTGGTGACCCCCCACTCGTGGAAAAGCTGCATTCCATTCCAGAAAGACCAAGGTCTATAGAATTGGGCTGAAACATCCGCCCACACATTGGGGTGTTTTCGTACCACACTTAGGCAATCTGTGTGCCAGGGGTGCCCGAGATGAGCCATAACTATCGGCAAATTTGGGAATGCCATTGCTATCCTATCGGTAACGAGTGGATGAGAATACATGAGCGGAGTACTCAACATGGCATTTGTTCCTTGGTGGAAGACTATGGGTAGCCTGTCATGCTCCAGGCGCGAGTAAAGCTTGAACGCAGGTTCATCGAGAGGGTCGAAGTCCTGATAGTTGGCGCCTAGCTTTATACCCTTGCACCCCAGATCTCCCACACACCTATCGTATTCGTCATTCACATTAGGATCTAGCGGGTGAAGCGACATGAATGGTATCGCCTTTTCTGGTGCCATCTTAGCCACCTCGGCCGCCACATCATTATGATTTAAGTGGTCAGGCCAACCTTCGAATGGCAGCACATGTTTGTCTGGTTCCCAGGGTCTTGGCGCAATTCCAAATACAAAAGCCTTGTCTACAGGGGAGAGTGCATTGACGTAGTCATCCACAGTATTAGTGAGGGCTACAGGTGTACCAGATCGCATATCTGTCTCGAATCGTTCCTCGCTGGACGGGACTCGATTTCTATGACTAGGAAGATGAGTATGAACATCTACTATCAAGGCTATCTACTCCTGAAAATTGCTAGGATCTACGATTTAGATCTTGTGACTAGCGACTAGGACCGCGGTCCATTGGATAAGGTTGCCATCGGATAAGGCCGCTCTTAGGAAGGACTTCAGAATTGACACAACTCATTGGCCAACGTCCAGTCAGTACCAACGCAATTTCTCGCGCCATTCGGCGTCGTGACTCTGGGGCCATCCGTGATGAAGCCGAAGCAATGTGAGGAGTCACGATCACGTTAGGCATGTGGAATAATTCATTCTCGAGGTCAGGAGGTTCTTGTTCAAAGACGTCTAATGCCGCCCCTGCGATTTTTTTCGTCCTAAGCGCTTTGGTAAGTGCCGCCTCATCCACAGTTGGGCCTCTTCCAGTATTGACGAATATAGCTGTGTTTTTCATGACGGCGAAATGTTCATCCGTCAGCATGTGTTCAGTCTCTCTATTGAGCGGCGCATGCATGGAAACGAAGTCACTGCGCTCCAGTAACTCACAGAGAGATACTGGGCCTACTCCATCGTTGGTCATCTTTAACTCGCTTACATACGGGTCATGGGCAATGACATGCAATCCAAACGCTTTAGCACGGCGAGCGACAGCTTGGGCAACATTTCCGAATGATATGAGGCCAAGCGTTTGGCCCCAGAGACGTGGGATAGTCGCGAATGATGGCCGACCTTTAAGCCAATCACCAGAGCGGGTCATCAGGTCCATATCTTTTAATCTACGTGCCGAGGCCAACAGCATGGCCATGGCATGATCGGCGACTTCTTCGATAAACACATCTGGTGTATTGGTGACGATTATGCCCTGACGCGTTGCTGCCGCAATATCTATTATGTCAACGCCGATTCGCGGCACGCCTATGATTAGGCATTTATCTAACCCATCTATGATCTCCGAGGAGATAGGGTCTTTCTGAGCAATCAACGCGTCAGCGTCTCGAGCGTGTTCGATAAACTCACGATTATTGCTAGGTTGTATCTCCACGATATCGGCGCCAATCTTGTTAAGTTCTTCTCTCTCTATGGCGTAATCTAGATTGACGCGGTTATGGACAACAACTTTGAAGGTCACTTCATCACGCAATGGGGAATCTCCTGATAGTGCATCTACCCACACACTTTGGTTGGGTAGATGCATGGGCGGGGCTACTCTAAGGCAATTGCCCTACCATGTCCACAGATCCGTTATAGAGCCGACTGAAATGCTCTTTCGGGCATACAATGGTCGTTTGCACAAGGTATCACTTCCGTAACGACACGCAATATAGAGAAAGTTGCCATGCCAGACAAAATGAGAGGTGCGCTATATAACGGCAATCAAGGCGTCGTAATACAAGACGTGCCAATGCCCGTCCGTTTCCCTGGTTCCGCTTTGATTAGGGTGCGCCAGGTTGGTATATGTGGCTCAGATTTGAATATAAATAGGGATTCTAAGACACCAGGTGATCTGCCAGAAGGGCACGAGGTTGCTGGGGAGATATTAGACATCCCATCAGGTCAACATGGGCTCAATGTTGGCGAGCGTGTGGCCATTGATTCCATCTGTTTTGGATTGTCTTGTGGTAATTGTTGGTATTGCCGAATGGGTCAACGCAGGCACTGCCAATTCTTGGTCGACTCGACGGGCGGTGGGTACGCTGAGTTTATGACGCGTAATCCAGCCGGATTGTTCAAGATGACAAACTCGATGGAATGGTCTGATGGCGCGCTTGTTGAGCCTTTGGCAGTATCGGTCCATGCTATAAGGTGGGGCGGTATGAAGCCAGGCGATACTGTCGCCGTTGTCGGGTCTTCAACGATCGGACTGGCTGCGATCGCCGCTGCCCGGTATTTGGGAGCTGGGCTCATTCTTGCTTCAGCTCGTTATCCAGCTCAAGCGACCGCTGCTCGGAAAATGGGAGCGGATCATGTGCTTGATAGTGCTCGAGGGCAACTAGAGGGGGCAACTCGCGATGCTACTGATGGCCGAGGTGCTGACTTTGTGATCGAGACAATAGGTGGGTACTCTTTGGAGACTCTAGAGCAAGCGGTTGATACATGCCGTGATCAGGGCAAGATAGTAGTAGTGGGAGGTTTCCGAAAGAAGGAGGCGTTTGATTTTATCACTCCTATTATTCGGGAGCTGACCTTATTGTTTTCATCTTGCTACGGTATCGTTGATGGACGTCACGACTATGAAGTTGCGATCGACATGCTGAGTGTCAGTGACTGTCCATTCCGAAAGATCGTCACTCATGTGGTCCCGCTAGAGCAAATTCAGCAAGGATTTGACACGGCGTACGATAAGTCAACTGGATCTTTGAAGGTGCAGGCAACCTCGTGATTTGACGCTTGTCTAATCCCACGTATTCTAGGGCCGATCTCGGCATTGGAGTGGTGGGCACACAAGAACTTCCGTCGCAGTAGAGTGCGGCTAGACACTTCGTTCAACGTTGACTGGTCATGGCTCAGGCATGAAGCCTGCGTTCAGAAACCCACCGTCAATGATCATAGCTGCACCATTTATGGAAGTAGAAACATCGTTGCAGAGAAAAACTACGAGATCAGATATTTCCTCTGGCGTTACTTCTCGACCCATCGGCATTCGCTTTAGTCGCTGTTTCTTCAATTCTGGGTCCCGTCTGTAGACCATTTCTGTCATTGGCGTTACCGCAACACCCGGGCACACGGCGTTAACTCGGATATTGTATCGGGCCCACTCAATTGAAAGTAACTTTGCGAGTCCGATGAGACCAGCCTTGGCAGGAGTGTACGCACCCCGGTCTGGTACAGGTGCCATTGCTGCGACTGAGGACATCAGGACGACTGCGCCGCCACGACCCTGTTGAACCATTTGCTTACCTGCAGCTTGGCAGAACAGGAACGCCCCGGTTAGGTGTGTATCGAGAGAGCTCTGCCATTGCTGTAAAGACATCTCTAGTATCGGCGCTTTAACGTTATTTCCGGCACAGTGGACCAGAATATCGATTTGTCCGTATTTATCGACGATGGTGTCGACAGTATTCTCAACGGACTTTTGGGAAGTCACATCGACTCCCAATGCGAGGGTCGACTTGCCTGAGCTTGGGAGTCGATTGGCAACGCGTAGGGCGCTATCTTCGTCTAAATCGACTACAGCTACCGCGGCACCCTTATCCGCCAGTGTGCTACACACGACCGAACCAATGCCTCCAGCACCACCTGAGACGACAGCAACTTTCCCCTTCATATCATAATCGCTCCTGGTTCATTCTTGCTCCACTTCCCCATCAGTTGAGTCCACCTATGTTGGCCATTATTGAGGTGACAAGATACGTGCAGTTTTAACCGCTTGTTGGAAGTTTGGGATAGTGCAACGAAAGACCTGTGAGGCCTGCCTCATATTGGCTGATATGCCACCGGCCCAGATTGGTGCTTAAAAGAATGTCCCTGTTTTCGCCGCAAAAGGCTATGTTTGTGGGGGCAGCCATTATTGTGCCCTCCAAGTCTTGCGCGAAAATTTCGAGATCATGTTGCTCGCTAAATTTGTATATAACGTCAGGTCGATAACAGGAGATGTATAGGTTGCCGTCGGAATCGAAGGCAACTCCATCCGGTACAGTTTCCGGGAGTTCAACCACGGTTTCTTTACGGCCACAGCTACCGTCAGGGTTGATCTCGATACGGTCGACTCGTGGCGGGCTTAAACTCATAGCTACGTATAGGTGTTGTTCATTGGGCCCCATGCATAAACCATTCGGGAATTCACGAAGGGTGCGATTCCAAACAGCGGCTTCCCCATCGCGCCCTATCCTGTATATTCGTCCGTCGTTTTCTTTCCAACCTCCGGAATCACATACGTAAAGGTTGCCCTTGCTGTCGAAGGCTGGGTAATTGGGTACCGACATAGGCTCATTTATAGTACCGGATGAGTACGTACTAATAATGCCGCTCGGTGTAATTTTCTGTACACATTTCGCCACCAGATCACAGGCGTATATGTTGCTGTCTGCATCGAGCGCTAATCCAAGTACAAAGCCTCCAGTGTTAGCAATCTCACTTGCCTCTTTCCGGTCTATGTTCAACCTGTATATCTGGCCAGCTTCCCCTCCCGCGTAGACATGCCCGTCTAGTCCCCACGCTATGCCTTCGGGGTGATCAAGTCCTTCGACAAGCGTTGAGATTTGAGTTTCTTTGTTGAGCAACGCCATGCGTGTATCCTCCACGTTCATTGGGTTTCGTTAGATCAATGGGTCACGATCATAAAACCATAGCGATCTTATCTCAGTATCGCGTGGGAGGGGTGCCCCAAGATTCACAAGTGATGCCAACTATCTTTGTGCCACGGCAAGATAGGATATTTGGTACCCCGGACGGGATTCGAACCCGTGATCTCCAGCTTGAAAGGCTGGCGTGCTAGGCCGCTACACCACCGGGGCGTCTAACCAGCATAACAAGACCGGAGGCATCACAAACCAATAGGCGCTGGCTTTTCGGTCCCATTTTTAGAGTTGTCGACGACATTCGATTACAGTGTAAGGTAACGTTTCAAGGGTAGACAGCCAGACCTTCTAAACCTACCGTCTCGGGATGCTCAAGCATGATATTCATGTTCTGCACAGCAGCTCCGGCTGCACCTTTCACTAAATTATCTAGTACGGTCAACACTACTATTCGGCCTTCTTCTTCTCTTACCTTTGGGTAGATTAGGCAATGGTTGTTACCCCAAGTTTGTTTTGTGGATGGAAGCTCTGATACAACAGAGGCGAATGGTTCGGACGAGTAGAATTCCTCGTATAGGGCTTGAACATCTTTCTGAGATGCGGCTTTGGCCAATTGTCCGTAACATGTGCTAAGGATGCCTCTTGTCATGGGCACAAGGTGCGGGACGAAAGTTATCGATACAGTATTGTTTGAAGATAGGGCTCCCAGTTCTTGTTCCATTTCTGGAACATGACGATGACCACTCAAACCGTACGCCTTGACGCTGTCATTAACCTCCGAAAAATTATATTCGATATTGGAGGAGCGACCTGCCCCCGAGAGGCCACTCTTTGAATCAACAATCACCGACCCATTTACTAGGCCTTCTTTCATAGCAGGTGCAAGACCTAAAATTGCTCCGGTCGGATAGCAGCCCGGATTAGCTACCAATCGGGTTGAAGCGATCTGATCTCTGTGTAGCTCAGGGAGTCCATACACTGCCATCCCAATAAGGTTTGGGTATGCATGCTTCACTCCATACCATGATTGGTATTCAGTTTGGCTCTTGAGCCTGAAATCGGCGCTCAGATCTATGCATAGCACGCCGTCGTTGAATGCTGGACCTATTACAGCAGCACTCGCCGCGTGTGGTAATGCTGAGAATACAACGTCAACAGATCCCTCAATCTCGGGGACGATTTTTATACCGATGTCACGGAGATGAGGAAACACATCTCCCAACAGTTGTCCTGCCGAACTACGGCCGGTTACGCAGGTCAATTGTACTTCGGGGTGAGTATGCAAAAGACGAGCTAGTTCGACGCCGGCGTAGCCTGTTACGTTGACAATTGCAACTCGTGTCATACCCGACTCCATGATAGTTGGCGCTTTAGCAGGTTCCAGAGCAGTGTTTGAGCGTACCACGGCTATGGAACCACGTGACGGGAACTTCTATTACTTTACATCTATTGATAGGGAGAACGAGTATCTGTACGTCAATCGACTTTTTTCCCTAAATGGCTCCGTTCAACAATGGATTCGGCTGGACAAGGCCCTCGCAATGGACAAACATTGCATCGAGGACGCAATGCTTTACATATGGTTCTCCCATGTGTAATAAGGAGTACATGTAAGGCATAAACATCGCTTGGCTCGATCAGTTGTTCGAGCAGATCGTGGGCCTTCTCCACAGTTATTGTCTCATCTATTAGGCCGAGCCTTTTCGCGACCCTATACACATGGGTGTCTACAGGCATCGCTGGCATTCCGAATGCAAAGGCTAGTACCACAGCCGCCGTTTTAGGTCCGACGCCCGGCAAGTCTTGAAGCCAGGATTTAGCGGTTGACAGATTTTCTGATCGTAGAAAATCTATATTCAGTTCCCCGCGCTTAGCAAGGATGTTACGCAATATCGTCTGAATTCTAGGAGCTTTCTGGTTGGCTAGGCCGCCTGACCTGATCACGTTTGCTAAGTGGGGGGTTTCGGCAGAAATTACGTTTTCCCATGTAGGGTAGGACTTGCGCATTTGTTCATAAGCGATTTGGGCATTGTTATCCGAAGTGTGTTGGGTTAGCACAGTGAATATTAATTCTTCGACAGCGCCCATCCTCGGCTGCCAATGGGGGGAACCATACTCTTTGATCAGAGTGTTAAGTATGAGCGTCGGGTTGATGTCCGCGCAGGACTTCCCCGCGTCACCACCTCTTGATCTGAATTTTGGGTGCAATGGCATAGGCGAGAGTTGTTTGTTATCACGTATAGATTAGATCCAGTAACGAAAATGTTGCACAAACCGATCAGGTTCCACTTAATGTGATCTCTTAGAAGTGAAATCTGCCAAAGCGAGCAGGGAATTTTTTGCATGGCAGTCGGGTGTTCCATCCAAAGATAGGCGGGCTAATGCGAGGTATTCCGCGATCTCGCTGCGCGTCTCTTCCAGTACACCGGACATCCGGACGGCTTCAACCGCTCGTTTTAACTATTCAGCACGTTGAGGCAATTCCCCGCGCAGGAAATCCAGTACTGGATTGTCGGCAGGACTACGCTCCATCAGCAAGATCGAAGGCATAGTCAATATCCCTGACGCTAAGTCGTTTGTGGAAGGTTTACCGAGGTTCTGTTCTGAGGCCTCGAAATCAAGTATGTCGTCTTTGATCTGATAGGCCATTCCCAAGTTGTAACCGTATTTCTGTAACATCGATATTTGATCGTCTGATGCTCTACCCAGTACAGCACCACTCTCAGCTGCTGTGCAGAAAAGAGAGGCGGTCTTTTCGTATATTCGTTGCAAATACGAGTCTCGACCTACTTCTGGATCACCTGCATCAAGTATTTCGGTTAACTCGCCATGTGATAATTCGCTGACCGTTTCGGAGAAGCGACGAATTAGACGAATATCGTCTGTATCGCAGACGAATGTAGCGGACGCGGCAAACACAAAGTCTCCCAACAATACAGCGATATTTCCACCCCATAAATTGCTAGCGGTAGCCATGCCGCGCCTGAAATCTGCGCTATCCACCGTGTCATCGTGTATCAGTGTTGCGATGTGGAGCAATTCAACCGCGGTGGCCATATTTATGACAGTGTCATCGTCGTCGGTGCAGAACAGGCGGGAAGCTAATAAGGTAATTGCAGGCCTGATCTTTTTTCCGGGAGTTGAGAGGATATGATTCAACTTCGCAGACACGGCGGCAGATCGAATGTTACTACTTGATGCGAGTTGTCGAATGTTTTCCACGACTTGACCCAGACCGTCAGCTACTGGAGCAAATATCTGATCATGTCCCCGGGCGGCCATTTTTGTATGACGTTCATTTGATGAGGTTTTGGATTTTGTGGCGGGCATAGCCAATGTCGAATTCCTGTGTCTTAGGATTGAGCGGTAAGCAAGCGTTTGGTTTCCAGTTCTACCACCGATTCATCAAGTTTCTTAAAAAGTGGTTGAGGTGTTGGCAAGGGCTTGCCTGTCTCGACTACCCGCGAGCGCCAACCGTCTGATAAAACGTCACCATCAAATCCTAGAAGTTCGTGTATACGCTCCGAACTGAATGGTATGAATGGGTAGAATACTGTGCGAAGCGTAGCGACCAGGTTGAGAGCTGTCCACAAGGTTGTCGCTGCGGCTTCAGGGTTTGTTTTCATTTGGGCCCAAGGGGCCTTAGTGTCTATGTACCTATTGCCGTGCTGAGCTAATCCCATAGCTGCCCACAACGCATCTCGAAAGCGACGTCTCTCTATTTGGCGTCCCACCTCCCGTAGAGTTTCTTCGCATTTGGTTATTGCTTGCTGATCGATGTCTTCAAGCTCACCGTGAGCAGGTATTTGCTGATCGAAATTTCTGCTGGTAAGGGTCATCACGCGGTGAACGAAATTTCCAAGCGTGGCCACCAATTCATCATTATTACGACGTACATATCCAGACCAGGAAAAATCAGAATCGGAAGTTTCCGGCATCATAGCTGATAGGCAGTACCTAAGTGGATCGGGATCGTACCGCTCAAGATAATCGGTTAGCCACACTGCATAATTGTTGCTGGTAGAGAACCCACGGCCTTCGAGGGTCAGGAACTCGTTCGCCGGTACATCGTAAGGTAAATTTAGGCCTCCGTATCCCATTAGTGCCGCGGGCCAGATTATTGTGTGAAAAGGAATGTTATCTTTACCCTGAAAGTAAACACAGCGTGCGTCCGGATTCTCCCACCAAATTTTCCAGGCATCTGGCTGGCCTATATTCTTAGCCCACTCCTTAGAGGCCGAGAGGTAACCCATCAACGCTTCGAACCATACGTATATGCGCTTGTTCTCATAGCCATCGACCGGTACCGGTACTCCCCATTGGACATCACGGGTTATAGCCCGGTCGTGAAGGCCATCCTGGAGCATTCGAAGCGTTAAGTTGTGTACGTTAGGCCGCCATTGACTTTGGGATTGAACCCACTCCTGTAAGCGGTCTTCGAACTGAGTTAATCTGAAGAAAAAATGCTTGGTATCACGAAAGCGAGGCGTTGAACCATCATCTTTGCAACGGATGTTGATCAGGTCCTGAGGATCAAGAAGTGCCCCGCACGCGTCACACTGGTCTCCACGGGCGTCTGTGGCTTCGCACCGGGGGCAAGAGCCTTCAACGAACCTGTCCGATAAGAATCTTTCCTCTACCTCGCAAAAGGGCATGCTGCTGGTTCCCTCGCGTAGATAGTCTCGTTCAAGCAATCTCAAAAACAAGTCGTGCACCACCTCTCGGTGGTTATCGGTGTCCGTGTGAGTGTAGAGATCAAAGGAAAACCCCATGCCCGTGTTCGTTTCTTGGAACATGCGGTGATAACGGGTTGCCACTTGTAGCGGAGAAATTTTCTCTTGGCGTGCTCGCAACATGGTGGGTGTTCCGTGCATATCGCTGCCGGATACCATCAGCACGTTGTTCCCTTTCAAGCGGTGGAAACGCGCATATATGTCAGCAGGAAGAGTATTGCCCGCGATGTGGCCTAGGTGTGGAGGGCCATTTACGTACGGCCATGCGACAGCGACCAAAATGTTTTGTGGCACGTGAAAATTATTAAGTGTTTGTGTCGGCGTTAATAGTATGGAACCTAATCAAGACCATTGGCAGTTTACAACCCCTAATTATAACTACGTGGTTAATTCAATCGCGCTGCTTGTCCAGTTGCGTACTGAGCCGGTAAATTTGACGTCTTCTTGCGCTGGAATACTCGATCGCTCGATCAACAAGCCGACGTCCGGTGAATCCTTCCTCTCTTAAGCGAATTAATAGTGCGAGAATTTCTGAATCGCTCGTTTCGTCAATACTACAGTTATTGCCTTCTATCACTAGTGTGAACTCACCTTGGGGTTGTGAAAATTTCTCTAGTGCTTCTTCAGCCGTACCGTGGAATGTTTCCTCATGCATCTTCGTGAGTTCTCGACATAGTGATATTTTGCGATGCCCCATTACCGTGTAAATGTCTCGAAGACTTGCTTGAAGTCTGTGAGGTGTCTCAAATGCAACTAGAGTTCCGGGTTCGTCAGCAGCCTCTTCCAGAGTTTTTACACGATCCGATCGTCGCCGAGGAAGAAAGCCCAAGAATAAATATCGATCTGCCGCTATGCCGCTCACAGCAAGAGCAGCACTGACAGCTGACGGACCGGGCACCGCCTCGACTCTGATGCCGCTTGCCCGCGCTCGCGCGACCAAGTCGGAGCCAGGATCGCTTACGCTAGGTGTACCGGCATCAGTGACGAGGGCAACGTTTCCATTTTCAAGTTCGTCAATTATTCGATTTGTCTTTGAAGGTTTGGTGTACTTGTGGTAACTCACCAATTTTGCACGGGATCCGACTAGTTCAAGCAGTTTGCGAGTCACGCGTGTGTCTTCTGCGGCTACCATCGAGACGCTACGTAACACCTCAGACGCCCTTGGAGAAAGGTCGTCGAGGTTGCCAATTGGTGTCGCGACTACGTGCAGTGTGCCCATAAACGAATGGTGTTAAAGAACAAAGTCGATATCTGTGTTTATCACCAACTATGTCTCCTATGTGGTTTTGCCGACGATTAACTTGGTTGTAAATGGTGGATGGGACACTACTGGTTGCTGCCAACCACGTAAGGGGTCATCATGTGACGCCGCGGTAGTGGCCAAATACTAAGGTGTACTACTCTAAATATGATCCGGTGTGGGAGTTTTGTCTTGTGGTAGGCCTTTCCAAAACATGGGGTATATAACGGTTTCGAGGGTTAAGTCGAATGTTGGTTTGTTAGCGAGTATTTATTTGAAAGACAAAGCCAACTTTGTAGGTTAAAGCGGTGGTGTTTGCTCCATTTTTTGAACCGCTGTTGATAGATAGATCAATCGACAGGGATTATGAACGAAATTGTTTTCGACCAGTATTTCAATGCGTTGTTAACGCTGCATCATGTTGCTCATCAGCGTGGTATGAGCTTCGAACTAACGGCCCTGAAGCAACATGTTTGAAGCCCATGTTCAACCCCTCGATCCGGAGCGTATCGAATTCTTTTGGACTGTAAAATCGTATCAGCGGGTGATGATTTTTAGACGGACGGAGGTACTGACCTATGGTGAGCAGATTGCAGCCTACGGCCCGTAGGTCCCTCATTGTTTCCAAGATTTCTTCCCAAGTTTCACCGAGGCCTACCATAATCCCTGATTTGGTTGGTGTCTCGGGCCGCATAATACGGGCTCGCTCTAACAATTCGAGTGAAAGGTCATAATTTCCTCGCGGCCTGACCTTCCGAAAAACGCGTCGAGTAGTCTCTATATTGTGGTTTAAGACCTCTGGACCTGCATCGAGCACTACTTCTAATAGTTCGCGTCGGCCTTGAAAATCGGGTATCAGTACTTCAACACGGCAATGGGGATTAACAGAATGGATCTGACGGATAGTATTGGCGAAGACGCCAGCACCACCGTCGGGCAGGTCGTCACGATCAACAGATGTGACAACTGCATACTTCAAGCTCATCTTCTTGACCGTTATGGCCAGTCGGAGCGGCTCGTTCAGATCAACACCGACAGGCCTGCCCGTTTTGACATTGCAGTACGAGCAAGCTCGCGTGCAGATATCTCCGAGAATCATGAAGGTGGCTGTTCCCCTATCCCAGCACTCACCGATATTAGGGCAGGCGGCTTCTTCGCAGATAGTGTGCAACCCTGCATCTTGAAGACGCGCCTTGAGACCAACGAAATTATCGCTACCTGGCATAGGTACCTTGAACCAATGTGGTAGACGCCTTTGATTAACAACCACGGGTACACTAGTCTCCAAACTGTTTCGGGATAGAAGCCACCGCTCGGTCAATTTAACGTGCGCAAGCGTGCATACCAAGCAGAATATCAAATGTGTGAGGTAAATCGGAGTCTATGGCTGGAATAATCGAGTTGTTTATAGGCTGGATTAGCTGATGAACTCGGAGGATTAAATTGGCCAAGAAAAGCCGCTTTAAAAGAAACGGCCCATGGCCATCCGATGACGTTGGAGTGGATCGCGGAGATGCTCTTGAACTTGTATTGGGGGACTTCAATGAACAAGGAAGTGCAATTGCTGAATACAGAGGAATTTTGGTAGAGGTTGCCGGTGGAATTCCGGGAGAGAGAGTTAAGGTTGAGGTTACTCGACGTTTTCCAGAGCACCTGGCAGCTACTGTCACGCATGTGATGGTCAGGTCGTCCGATCGCGTCGAACCACCGTGTAGTTACTACTTGGACTGCACGGGGTGCCAGTTTCAACATATTTCATATGATCGTCAGCTAGCAATAAAGCACAAAGGTGTCGTTGATGAGCTCAGACAGCATGCTCGGATGCAAGGGGTGATTGTTAAGCCAACCAATCCAAGCCCTCGCATATTCGGATACCGTAACCACGCACGGTTTTCGATCGGCAGAAAAGAGAATAGCCCAAATGTTGGTTTCGTTAACCGCACCACCCGGCGATTCGTTCGTATCGACGAGTGTCTGATTATGGATGAAATGATCAATAAAACCCTCGCCCACATGCAAGGTAAAGCGACCGGCATGACGCAAACTTCTATCAGAGTAGGCACTCGAACCGGCTCAATCTTGGTTCAGCCTAAGCTAGACAATCCTGATATCCCGATTAGCTCCGGCCAAAGATATTTTGAAGAGGTAATGAACGATTGGAGATTTAGGGTGGCCTCTTCCTCCTTCTTTCAGGTCAATATTCCTCAGGCTGAGACCATAGTAGATTTATTGCGCATCGGGTTGTGTCTGAGCGATAGCGATGTCTTGGTAGACGCTTACTGTGGGGTGGGTGTTTTTGCGTCTCTGTTGGCACCGTTTGTACGGCAAGTGATAGGAATAGAAGAAGCAAAATCGGCAGTGTCTGATGCAACAGAAAATGCACAAGGAATGGACAACGTGACGTTTATTCAGGCTAAGACCGAGGATGGGCTTAACCAAATTAAGCGGCATGTGGATGCTCTGATTCTAGATCCCCCACGGATAGGCTGCAGCCCAAACGTAATAGAGATGGTGAACCGACTTGCACCCACGAGAGTTGCTGTGGTCGCATGTGATCCAGCGGCTTTGACGCGCGATCTAATCGGTCTAAGCGAGGGATCTTACATAATCGAATACATTCAACCCATAGATATGTTTCCTCAGACAAGGCATATAGAAGCGGTGGCGATCCTCAGTCGTGGCAATTACTAATACGATCAATTCCACTCTACTGTTCGCACATACTAATGTTTTATCTTCATCGATCATGTCTGTTTTTGGAATTTACTACGACATATAGCGGGTAACAATTGAGCAACATACATATTCTGATCGAGCGTCGCTGGGGGTTCATGCGATTTTGCAAGCCTCAAGGAAGCATTAGCACTGATTGCCCAGTACACACCATCTATTGTTATATCTTCCGTTGCGGTGTAGTTCGTGGTGGTGAGGTACTTGGGGAACAGCCTAGTATGCTGCAACTGAGCTCTTTGTTGAGACTTGAGCACTGTTTCTCCCACGTTTCGATCCCCGTGTAGTAGTCATCTGCCCCGAACAATCTACTACTGAAAAGAATCTAACTGGAACGAGTTTTTGAGTGTTTTCAGATAACGTAACAAATGCCTATTCGGAAATTGATTTAAGGTTGGACGGAGTGGGCGGGCATCATGTTC
>CAZXXH010000011.1:0-363 GCA_964644645.1 uncultured Dehalococcoidales bacterium | reverse complement strand
AACATATACGATAGTCGGCTATCTGAATGTGACTGGATTGCCAATCTGCCTGATACTAGATCTTCTAACCGGCTCGGGATTTACTTTTAATAGCCGGATTAGTCAGACAGTCTGTTCTGGATCTGTCATGGAAAAATTGTGAAGATATGAATTTCCTGGGCGTATGGAGTATTTAGTTAATGTTGATTGCTGCGGTAGCGTTGGGAGGTGTAGGACCTAGCAGGTGTACTGAATGTATGTAAGCAGCAGGCAACGTATTGCGAAAACTACGCGCAGAGCGCGATCAATTAGCATCTATGTTGGATAATACATTTGAGTCAAACAATCGAGAGTCCCCTAGTCCGCCAGGAGCAGATGGGAGCA
>CAZXXH010000010.1:3577-28935 GCA_964644645.1 uncultured Dehalococcoidales bacterium | reverse complement strand
GTTCATTCTTTTTGCTCCGTATTGAACTGACATAGTCTAGCGCGGCTGCAAGTCCTTGCCGATTCGCTCCCAGTCTAAGTGCCTCCTTGGAGTCCGACTCGCTACGCGCCGTATCGCCCATTGCAGCGTAAGCCACAGCCCGATTTGCGAAGGCGTCTCGATGATCCGGATTGAGGCGTATGGCGGCATCAAAATTTCTTACCGCCTGTTCCAGGCTACCTAGTAACGTATAAGCGGTTCCCAAATTATATTGAACCTCAGCATTGTCCGGATCGCGCCAGGCGGCTTCCTCAAACTGCTGTGCAGCACGATCATGTAGGCCGGTTTGCGCGAAATGGAGCCCTCGACTAAAAAAGTCATCTGCTTGATTAGGATCCTCGTAATCAAGATCTAACTGTTGTTCCATGTAATCCTCATTGGGTTCCAATGCAATATCTCACCCGTTCTTCTCCCGCGGCATACACCAAAGTTTATGTGAGTCCGTTCAATCCGATGCAAACAATGGCGCTTCACGAACACGGTTGCTGTCTGGCAGGTCGTGCTTTGATAGCAAACTAATTTAATGTGACCCGACGATGGAGCCACTGGCGAATGTTCTCCACTAACGATATTGTCCTAAAAGTTAAGCGGAGGGCACAACGACATGAAAATCATTTTAATTGGCCAGTCAGCGTTCGGGAAAGCCGTTATGGAGGCAATACTGGCTGTCGGTAACGACAGCTTGACAGCGGTGTTTTGTCCACCAGACCGCAGTGGCGGTCGCGGTGATCCGCTTAAAGAAGCAGCTGAGCTTGCAGGCTTGAATATATACCAGTTCAGACGGCTGCGATCCCCAGAGGCCATTAGTAAAAGTCGCGAATTATCTGCCGACCTTTGCATTATGGCATTTGTCACTGACATAGTGCCTCCAGAGATCATTAGTGCACCCGTAATGGGTACCATCCAATACCATCCATCTCTATTGCCAAAACATCGCGGCCCGAGTTCAATCAATTGGCCGATAATCAATGGAGAATGTTCGACAGGACTGACAATTTTTTGGCCTGACTCCGGATTGGACACCGGCCCAATACTTTTGCAACGAGAAGTAGCGATCGGTCCAGACGATACTGTGGGGTCTATCTATTTCAGCAAACTTTTCCCAATGGGAGTCCAGGGTCTTTTGGATGCAATTGACCTTGTCCGAACTGAAAACGCACCCCGCACGCCTCAAGATGAATCGCAAGCGACTTACGAGGGTTGGTGCCGGCTGGAAAATGCTGGCATCCAGTGGCAAAAACAGGCCACCGAGATACACAATTTGATCCGGGGATGCGATCCGCAGCCAGGGGCGTATACCACTTATAAGAATGTTAAGCTACAACTTTACGATACCCGCATTGGTGGTACAGAAAAAGGAGTCCCCGGCACAATATTGTCCATCGAAAAAACCGGTGTTGAAATAGCAACCGGTCGAGGTAGCGTAATAGTCAAAAGAATTCGACACGCTGGTGGCTCCAAGATCCCCGCACTGGAGTATGCCAACAAGCACCGCCTCCGTCTGGGGGACACGTTAGAGACTCCTCAGGGTTAGGGTTAATCGTCCGTTCAGGGTTGAAAGTGTTCGGCTAATAATCCAGCGGTTTTCTCTGGCTCATCCCATATGGAAAGATGGCCTGTTTCTGGCAGGATCTCCAGTCTGGAATTGGGTATCAACTCGTGTGCACGTTCACCGTGTCGGTAGGGGAAAAATCTATCGTTAGAGCCCCAAATAATCAGAGTTGGAGCCTTAATTCGATCCAATTCGCTATCTGAAAATACCTTCAACTGGCCAAATAACGAGGTAAATCTTCTTGCCGCTGTGTGTCTTGCGTACCGACGCTTACGCGTTACCGCGTAGGCATACTCTTTTAGTGTCTCTGCATCTGGGCGTTCTGAGTGCTCTACCTCCCGATTCACGAAAACGCGGTCCATCAGCATCTTTGACGGACTGGCAAAAAACCGACCCAAGTATGGAACGCCCATAAGACGTACCGCGATAGGCAGATCTCGGCCCAGACCACCTGAACCAAGTATCGCGACATTGCGAACACGCGCCGGATGCTCAATAGCCAATCCCAAGGCAGCTACGCCACCAAGTGATAATCCTGCAACGTCCACCACATCCAAACACATACGGTCCAAGAAACTTCGAAGATGATCTAGAGCAAAAGTGTGCATCGAACAAGTGATGATCGGATCACTTGATAGACCTAGAATCGGATTGTCCGGCAAGAGAACACGGCGATTAACTGCTAGACGCTCTATCTGGCGATACCATATAGCAGCTCCGGCACCGCCACCGTGTAACAGTACTAAAGGACACGAATAAAAAAGCGGATCGGATGCCTCCATTGGCCCATAATCGAGGTAGTGGACAGTGTTTTCACCAGTGCGCACATAACCACCACGATAATCCAGCCCGGCTCTAGCAAGAAGTGCAACCATGCTCTCATAGATTCGATCTATGACGGGACTTGAAGCCTGAGTAGCTTCAGAATGTGTCTCATGCTTAACCATTTCTCGTTTCATAGTTCCAACGATGATTGTTGTCTACATTGTTCCGCTCTGATAAGACACACACTGCTTCCCATCATTAGAATTAGGTCAACATGGAGTCGAGGACAAGCACAAGGTTAAATTCAGGACGATCCTCTGCGGAATCGCCCATACCTGATCAATCTACTTATCAGGATAGACCTGACTTGAAAGATTTGGCCAGTGAACTCCTGGAGTTCCCAAAGATACTAACGATGCTAGCGGACCACACACGGTTTTTTCTTTCGCGGGAGATGGCCGATGCAGTCCAACCACAGATCTCCATCGAAGACGTAGAGATCCTTCAAGCCGAGACCTATGAGGCTCGCAATTTGCTTGATATTGCTGGAGATATCGGCTTGACTGGAACGACCGACTTACGACCGTTGGTTAAGAGAGCAACCCTGGACGGGATACTAACCGGCAAGGAATTGGTCACAATCGGCTATACGATCCGATCCATATCAGGTGCACAAACAGTCGCTTCTTCGGCTCAACAAAGACTTCCAAGACTTACAGCGATCGCTGATGAAATCCCAGACTTAAGCGGGTTGCCCAACCGTATTTTCGCGGCGATCTCTGAGAGTGGCGATGTCCTAGACATTGCCACTCCCCGGCTCCGTACTCTCCGTCGCCGTGTAGCCACTACTTATCGACGCCTAGTCGCAATGCTCGAACAGATCGCGTCAAGTCAGTCCACGAGACCAGCTCTTCAATCAACGGCGATCGCGACTCGAGGTGATCGGCTTGTGCTTGAAGTGAAAATTGAACAGAGAGTTCACGTCCCTGGTATTGTGCACGACGTATCGCAAACCGGCGCGACCTTATTCGTTGAACCATTCAAAGCAGTGGATCCCTGCAATGAATGGCGAGAGACGGCGGCAGAAGCCGCAAGGGAAGAAGAGAAAGTTCGTCGGAATCTTTCCAGATTGGTCAAGAGGGAGCGAGATGTGATCTTAGCTGCAATGGAAACTGCAGCAAAAATTGACTTAATCGTTGCTCGTGCTCGCCTGGCACGGTCCATGGGTGCGTCCTCCATTAAGGCATTACCGGCTGATAGCCCTGTGCGCGCTCGATTGGTATCGGCCCGTCACCCATTACTGACCCTCGACGCAGTACCAATCACCCTATCAGTCGGACCTAAATTCAGTGGATTGATAATCACAGGCCCAAACACAGGAGGAAAAACGGTTGCACTAAAGACCTTAGGTCTATTCGCTCTAATGCATCAAAGTGGTCTACAGGTACCCGCTGCTCCCGAGTCAGAGCTCGCAGTGTTCGACGCCATATTTGCTGATATCGGTGATGCCCAGAGTATTGAGCAATCTGTATCTACTTTCTCGTCCCATTTTGGAAACGTTGTACATATATTGGATCAAGCAACCTCTGATTCGCTGGTTTTACTTGATGAGTTAGGGACCGGCACTGATCCAGAAGAAGGTTCCGCGTTGGCGCGCGCGATACTGAAGCACTTAGCAAGCAAAAAAACCACGGTAGCGGTGACTACTCACCAGAGAGTGGTCGCCGAATTCGTCGAATCGGTCGATAGCTTACAAAATGCGAGTGTGGAACTCGATCCGGAAACGATGCTACCGACGTACGAAGTTACCATGGGCATTCCTGGAAGAAGTTATGCCTTTTCGGTGGCAGAGAGACTCGGCTTAGACAAGAATCTATTAGTAGCGGCATCAGAGTTCTTAGACTCTAGCCACAAGCAAGCCGAAAAGCTTCTGTCTACTATTCAATCAGAGCGCGATCGGATAAGGACAGCTTCCGCGAACGCTGAACAAGAACGCCGTCAGGCCGAAGTAGCACGCAAGGAATTTCAAGGCCAGTTAGCATCAGTTAAACGAGAACAGGAAGATTTAATCGAGAGAACGAGGCGTGAGTTACGGAATGAAGTTGAAAAAATCAGAAGGTCGATACGGCGAGTAGTAGACGACGCCAGGGAGAATCGGGACGTGGCTACTGCTCGTCGTGCGATCAATCGTTTGAGACAGGAGTTGGCAGCGCCGACGTGGTTCCCGATCGCTGGACCAGAGCCTCCAGCAGTCGAGGAAGGAGAGGAGGCTCCACCAATCATGCCAGGGGACTCAGTGGAGGTTAAAGGACTGAACGTGCGAGCATCCGTAATCACTGTTTCTGGGCAGGGAATTGCAGAATTAGCGATGGGGAACTCTCGCATTGAGCTAGATGTCCAACAGCTGCGCCGAGTAGAGATAAATGTGTCTGATCAGGAAAAAGATCCTGTTCAAGTGAGCACTCCTAATATAGATTCAGAAGTAGAACCACTGGATCTGAGAGGGGTTCGTACACACGAAGTAAGGGAAAAGATCCTGACTTTTCTCGATCGATGCGCACTGGCTCAATTGGACTCTTGCTACATCGTGCATGGAGTTGGAAGCGGAGCTGTGAGAGAGGCGGTCTGGGAAGCACTATCAGAGATAGCAGAGGTGGTCGAATTCGGTCCACCGGACGAGTCAAATAGATCGAAAGGGGTCACCAGGGTAGGTCTTGCTTAGTCGAAAGGTATTGCACTCAAGTAAAAGCGGCTGCGGTGATAACTACCACGCCTGAAAAATGAGACACAATTACCTACGCAGGATTTCCTCTAGACGATCTGCGATGATTACCTCTTCACCCGGCTGCACGTTAACCATAACGATGTTCAACTCATCACGGTATCCGCCATTTCCAACATAAATGGGTGGATCTCCCGCTTCAAGAAGTTGCCGTATTTCATCAGCTTTCGGGCCATCCCACCCAGGCTCGAAATAGATCACTGGCTGCGGACCGGCTCGGTTCGGGTCCCCGTCTTCCATCACTATCCTAAGGTGCGGAATTCCCTTAAGTCGATCAAAAATGTAACCTCCGCGCCTACGCCAATCCGCCCATACGGCCTCCTGATCAATATCGAGAAATAGCTCAATTGCTGTTACCAGTCCAACGATATTTTCCTTCGACACCTTAAGAGGCCGCCCTACTCCAGCACGTGGCTTCCCGAAAGAAATCATATTTTCATAAGCCGCTTGTACCAATTCAGCGCTCCCTGCAAGCAGACCTGTATTTTGAGGCCCTCGAATGCCCTTGCCACCACTAAAGGCAACCATGTCTACTCCCTGATCAATAAAACTAGTCAGATTCGCTATCGGCGGCACCTCCGCCGCTGCATCCAAAACCACGGGGACATTTCGCGCGTGAGCGATACGGATGATCTCGTCAATATGCAAACCTACAGGAATAAATGGGCCGTTAACAACAGCCACACAACAGGTGCGATCAGTTATCGCTGCCTCAAGCTGATATGGCTCGGCACCTTTCACTCCGCCATATTCAACTATGTTTCCCCCAGACAATTCGAACATCGAATCGTAGTGATTACGTTGGCCTTTAAACATCAAAACTTCGTCTCTTAGCCCTTTAGTATCTGGAAGCATCTCGATGCTCATCGGATCCGTACCAGTCATACAAGCTGCAACCATCAACACTTGTGAAGCGGCGCAACTAGCGGTTACGAGGCCACCCTCGGCCCCGCAGGCGCGAGCCACGACTTTGCCAGCCGCGAGGTTCAATTCTTCCATGTCAACGAAGCACGTAGACGCTTCATTCATCGCGTCGAGCACTTCTGGAGCCATAAGACTACCGCCCCGCACTGTCACCCAGCTTTGGGCATTGATAACGGGGCTCACTCCTAATCGTCTGTAAACTTCAGGAATCCTTTTTGGTGGAATTGTTTCTCTCCGTAATTCAATTCAGTGCCGCGTTTTATGTCGTGTCCACATCACCATATCAGTCTCACACTTCCTCGATTCAAATACCGCAAATTATAGACACGCGTGAATACGGCTGCTCGCTACGAGTGTCAACATCTGCCTTTCGTTACGAATATCTATGCCTATTCTGTTAAAGAGACGCTGATCTTTGCATGTACTCCATGATTCAATAGTTGCTTGCATAGGCACCATAATATTTTGATTACATCAGTCACTTGTGAGTAGGACATATCAGACTAGGCAATTACGTAAATCGGGTGTATCACAACCGGTCATATTCTCCCAAGTATCCGATAGTACACATCACAGAGTTGCAAAATTACTTTCGGAAAATCGTACTCCTGCTTAGCCTTTTGTTGATTGTGGAGACCCATTTTCCTGCGAAGTTTGGCGTCATCACGCAATCGCACTAGGGCCTCGATATATGCCTCGGTATCGTTCCACGGAATTATGTAGCCACCCTGTGGTGTGTCGATCATATCCGGAATCGCGCCTGCGTTTGACGCGATCACAGGAAGGTGTGCCACCATCGCCTCGGCAACACTTATTGGGAACCCTTCCGTGACCGAAGGGAAAATGTACACATCTGCTTCACACAAAACCGCCCGTGCCTCGTTATTAGCAAGTGGACCTTCAATGGTGACCTTATCCTGTATGCCCCGATCCACCAATAAACGTTCAATGTGGAGCTCATCGTACGGACATGCGTCCACGTGCTGACAATCACCCATCCTCGGCTCACCTACTAGGCGAAATTCAACTCTTTCGACTTTTTGGGCCACGCGTAAGATCGTCAACAAACCTTTTTGCTGACTGAGGCTACCAACGTAAGCAACCTGTAATGGACGGTTCCTATCCGCACAGTCAACATCGGTTGTTGGAGTTGAACAATCAACAAAGTTCGGCAGAGTTACAACCTTATGAGCCAAGTCTCCCAGTTGTAGCACAGCACTGTAACTCGACTTGTTCAACGTGAGTATCGTGGACGCACCGCGAAGCATGCTCCGATAGGCCCAGCGGGTCGCACGCGCCTTAAGACCAGTAGAATCTGGGACAACCAAATTTCCTCGTAAATGTACAAGATAAGGTACGTGTTGATTACGCGCGATCAAAGCACATATCCAGTCTCGAAATACACCAACTGGAGACAAGCTACAGTTGATATGAACAATCGCAGGATTACGTGATCGTATCTGGCGGTATAGGTCCCACAGGATACTCACTGATCGTCGAATTTCCGTGAAACTCAGCCTTGTCGGCCTATCTATTTCTCGCTGTCTCATACCCGTATTTACCACCCAGCTTTTGAACGGTGGCGGGAGGCCACGTCTCATCAAAGTCGCGGTCCAAACGGATATTCCTCCTTCAGGAGGTGGAAGAGGTGAGACGTAAAGGATACCTATCGGGTCAACATAGGCCATTCTCGATCTACCCGACCTAGTTGAGCCTGTCGTATTCTCAAACATAAACTCGAAAACGTTCTCCCCAAGCGGCGAGTTGCATTAACGCCCACAATTGGTGGCTCGCTCGATATGTACTGATATCAGCCTGATCCTCTTTTCTAACCAAACCGCGCTCCATGATCTTGTCTATGGCGGCTGAATCAAGTAGTGACAATGGGCCTCTACGGGTATTCAAGAGTTCACGCGCTAAATCCTCGTACTCAGCATTTTGGAAACTATGAAGCGGAATGCTAAACCCGGTCTTGGGATGAGCAAACACTTCGGGCGGTAGCATTCTCTGGCCGATTTGCCGCAACACGTACTTCCTCACACCCCCGTTGATCAGATATCTATCGGGCAGTTTCATTGTCAACTCTGCAAGATCAGGATCAAGCATAGGTGCCCTGAGTTCGAGAGAATTAGCCATGCTCATACGATCAACCTTCGTCAACATGTCCTGTGGCAAGGTGTGTCTAACTCGGAAGTACATATCCCGGCGTAACCTCGTCCAAGAACTGGCCTGGTCGGGCTGTTCGGTGAGTAAAGGCAATCCGCCACACGCTGCATCTTCAATCTCCCGCCCCCCTGTAAGGCTCCGAATTTCCCGGGGCAGAAATAGTGAATGGATCATTGCAAAGCGCAATAAATAGGGCTGCCGCGCTGCCAGGATCGCCCGTGCTGCTTTCCTCATCCGTGAACTTCTTCGAAGGCCAGGGACAGTGCTCAAAACACCTAGCGACACACTCGACATATCTAGAAATAGATCGGGGATACGAGCCAAACGCGCCACATACGCTGACCACATGAAATCGTCGTAGCCCGCGAACATCTCGTCTCCGCCATCACCAGTCAAACATACGGTCACGTGTTCCCTAACGTGTTTACTTATGACATATGTGGGAATCGCTGACGAGTCGACGAACGGAGTGCCGCAGTGATCGACTATACGCCACAAATCTTCTGGTACGAATCCAGCGTTAGTGATCGTTATTTCGTGATGGTCCGTTCCAAGGTGATCAGCTACTGCACGAGCGATCTTGCTTTCGTCATACGTGGACTCTTCAAACCTAACCGTAAACGTTTTGACTGGGTCTTCAGAGATAGATTGCAGCATCGCTACGATGGTACTCGAATCAATGCCTCCGCTGAGTAATGCTCCAAGTGGTACATCGCTAACCGTCTGACGCCTCACTGCGTTACGCAGCGCATTTTCTACTTGTTCATGGATAGTTTCGTCGTCCCTAAGCGCCGGATCCGGTGAGTAGTCAATGTGATAGTAGCGGTTTATATCAGTCCCAGATTTAGTCCATTTCAGCCAGCAACCAGCCGGCAATTGCTTGATCGAACGGAAAAGTGTCAGAGGTTCAGGGGTGAAGCCCATTCGCAGATAGTACCCAAGTGCCTCTCTATCAGTTTCCCGTGGAAGTCCTGGCCATTCCATCAGACTGGCCAACTCACTGCTATACACGAGCTCGTCGGATGAGGAGTAGTAGAACAGAGGTTTTTCTCCAAACCGATCTCTAGCCAGATACAAACATCGCTTCCGAGTGTCATAAAGAGCCAGCGCAAACATGCCCTTCATACGCTCTACAACCGAAATACCGTACTCTTCATAGCCGTGGGCAATCACCTCCGTATCGGAACGTGTTCTGAATTTATGCCCCCGTTTTTTTAGGCTCTCACCAAGTTCGCGGTAGTTGTACACTTCGCCATTGAGAGTAACCCAGATTGTCTCATCCTCATTCGACACGGGTTGAGCACCAGTTTCCAGATCAATGATTGCTAAGCGTCTCACTGCCATTGATATGCCCCCGTCGGAATAGCGACCCTCGCTGTCCGGTCCGCGGTGCATCAGTGCGCGATTCATCCGATCAACTCGCGCGTCGAGGTCAATCAAAGAGTTACGCTTAGCAACTCCGCATATTCCACACATCTAGGCCACCCCCGAAAGCGGGCCTAGGGCCTCAACGGTAGTGCGTTGCCCTCTATGCACTACTCATGCTCTTGGAGGCATTCCGGTAATTACCAATCATTTCGATGGCACCTTTACGGAATGGAATCTCTGTTTTCCAGCCCATTTTTCGCTCAGCAGCAGCAGACGATACTGTGGACGACGGTACGTCTCCGACTCGACTTGCCATAGTGACCAAATCTGTAGGAATCTCCGATATAACTAGATCTGCTACCTGCTTTATGGATGTTCCTCTGGCAGCGACTAAATTCAACACAGGTCCTACATCATCCCGTTCAACAGCCAGACGAAAACCGCGAGCCAGATCGCGCACATGCGTAAATTGCCTGAATTGTTGTCCTGTACCGTGGATGGTTATAGGCTCCTTTCTCAATGCGGTAAGAATAAAGGCCGGCAGGACAGCCGTTTCCCTCATCCCTTCGCCGTACGCGGTGCCCAAGCGGAGAACCGTTGTATCAAGGTTACGGAGCTCTCTAAAGCTCTGGCAAAGCAGGTCACCCGCATATTTAGTGATGTTGTAAGGATGGTCCGGCCTGCACGGATGTTGCTCGTCGATCGGCGCGTAATCAGGTCTCCCATATACCTCCCAAGTCGACGCGTACACCACCTTGCCGACACCTTCCCTTATAGCTGCCTCTAGTACATTAGCTGTTCCGTGGACGTTAATCGCAGCTGCCAATGGAGGATCCTCATAGCACAGATACACATCACCTATCGCGCCGATATGGCATATCGCGTCCATTCCAACGATAGCTGAACGCACTTCCTCGAAATTTCTGAGATCACCTACTGCGCTTACGACTTCAAGATTATTGTTTTGCCGTGTATCCAAGACAGATACAGTGTGATCCGCATTGATCAACTCATTCACAACATATGACCCAATGAATCCTGATCCTCCGGTAACCAGAATCTTCATGATGCCCCCCATCGATCGTCTAGAACACGGGCACGGAGTTGCCCGCAACCCGCGTTGATGTCTATACCTTTTTCCATGCGGACTGTGCTGGGCACACCTTCGTTTCTTAGCACATCTTGAAACGCACGTGTTAAGTAGGCTGACGGTCTTTTGTAAGCCCCCTCCTCTGTTTCGTTTACAGGAATTACATTAACGTGGCACAAAAGACCTCGAAGCAATTGACCGAGACGCGTGGCGTGCATCAGGGAATCATTTTGGCCGCGTAACAGTACATACTCGAAAAAAACGCGGCGGTTCGTTTCTTCGACATATCGACGGCATGCTGTAATGAGTGCTTCGATCGGGTAGCGCCTGTTAATGGGCATCGTTTCATTCCGCGTATCATCGTCGGCGGCATGTAGTGAAACTGCAAGATTGATCTGAAGGGGCTCACGAGCAAGCCTTATAATCTGTGGAACTAAACCTACCGTTGATATTGTTATGTGACGTGCCCCTATTCCCACTCCTTCAGCATCGTTAAGGGTACGTACGGCAGCCATGGTTGCGTCATAGTTAGCCAGTGGTTCACCCATTCCCATGAAGACCACGTTGGTAACAGGTTTACGCTCCGAATTAACACGCTGATGTGCTCCGCCAAGCCGGGCAGATCGAATGATGTGCAGTACTTGGGCAACAATCTCTCCGGATGACAAGTTCCTTACAAATCCTTGCTGCCCAGTGGCGCAAAAAGTACATCCCAACGCACAACCTGCTTGTGTCGAAATACAAACAGTACTCCTGGCATTCCTATGTCCGTCAGCTTCATACCTCATCAATACGGTCTCTATTAGCTGCCCATCTTGTAGCCGGAAAAGCATCTTATCCGTAGAACCATCACGCGAATTTAACGTCAGCACAGTTTTCAGTGGATTGATACAAAACTTTTCGCTCAAAATAGTTCGCAATCGCATCGGCAAATTGGTCATCTCGTCGAAGCTGCTATTTGCTTCACGATAAACAGCACGCCATATCTGCCTCGCACGGAAAGACGGTTCGCCGAAGTCAGCGAACTCTCGTCCAAGCTCGTCTTTAGATAAGTTGAGGAGCGATTGTGATCGCAGGCTGGCACCTATGGAAAACCCTGGAAATTGGGTGGCCGCAAATAACATCGTGGTAACCGGAACGATGGCGATCAGATTCTATCACCAGGTAATAGCCTGAATTAATTGGTGCAATTAACTCTATTAAACTATTTACATGACTAGAGCATATAAACGCGGAAACCCGATGGCCGATCTGAGAGCACGCGTCAAATCTAGACTTACCGAAAATATCCGGTCCGGATACGATCCCTACTATCAACTCCATTTTTCATACGTAAGACCGTCTCCTGGTCGCTATTCATGGCAATGGTTTTGGGATTCGTGTTTCCACGCCATAAGTCTAGCTTGGGTGGAACCACAAATGGCTTGGAACGAACTCCGCATGTTGCTGGCAAGTCAAAATCCAGACGGCTTCATCGGGCATGTTATCTATTGGGGCCGGTTCGGCGCATTCCGCGCTGCTGGGTTCATGCAGACGCCGCCACACATGTGGCGTCGGAGACACTCCGGTATGATCCAACCACCAGTTCTAGCTCAGGCTCTCGAAAGAGTCCATGAACTGTCCCCTAATCGGACTTTACTTAAGGAGATGCTGCCGCTTGCACAGCGATTTTACGACTGGATTCATCGATTTCGTGCAGTCGGTGACACTGGCCTAATCTTTGTTGTGTCACCTTACGAAACCGGGTTGGACAACTCACCAGCATATGACCAAACACTCGGTAGGCATCGGCCGTCCAGAAGACAACTACTAGTGTCAAACAGGTGGCTTGACTTTAAGAACATGTTGTCGCTGCCCCGCAAAGGACGTTTGGCTGTAGTAGACACAATGATGAACAGCCTTTTCGCGGAGGGCATGCGCAGTCTTGCTAACTTGTGGTGCTATCTAGGTGACATGGATCGTGCAGCCCGAAATGTGAGCATCGCCGAACGAACTGAGAATTCTTTGCACGACCGTTGTTGGGATGAGCAGCATGGTCAATACGTTCATCTCTGGGTTGACAAAGATGCTGATGTTCGGCAGACAACCGCCCTAAACCACGCTCGACCTCTGCCAGTTTCAACTGTTGCATCGCTGTTCCCATTGGTACTCGAATCGACGCCGCAAGACCGTAAACAAACCATAATGGATCGTCATTTAACCAACAGAGCAGAATACTGGCTTCCTTACCCTTTGCCCAGTGTTGCGCGCTCAGATCCCGCGTTCGATCCCAGTAGTGAGTCACTCATATGGCGAGGTCAAACTAATATGCCCGTGAACTGGATGCTCGTCCGTGGTTTACAACGAAGTGGTTTTGGGGACCAAGCTAACCATATTTCAGATCGCTCGCGAGTTATGGCCGAACGAGCTGGTTTTTACGAATTTTACAACCCCTTAACGGGAGACGGTCTAAGGGGCACTGATTTCGGTTGGGCAACCATCATAATCGACATGGGAGCGTGATTCGTCCTGCCACGGGTACGATGAAGGGTTAGCAAAATGACAAATATTGCGATCGACACCGATGCTCCAAAAACTCTATCCCCAGCATGGTGTTGCGCTCAGTATGCCGACCGGTTTACTGTTCTCGAACCGACTTTTTTACAATGTATACACATTAGCACGCTGAATACCGGTTAATCGTAAGTATGGATACACAACAATCCAACGAAAATATCGTCCAGTTCGCAGAGACACCTGTACTAGAGACACGCTGCCTCACGGTTAGTTACGATCAGACGATCGCTATCGATTCTATTTCGATCCAGATACCCCATCGTAATGTAGTCGCGATCATTGGCCCTTCCGGTTGTGGTAAAAGCACGCTATTAAGGTGCTTCAACCGGATGAATGATTTGATCCCAGGGGCACAAGTATCGGGAGATGTCCTGTTCACAGGAAGAACCATTTACGATGCAAGGACCGACGCAGCGGATATACGTTTTCGTATTGGAATGGTATTTCAGAGACCAAATCCGTTCCCAAAATCGATCTATGACAATGTCGCATTTGGCCCACGCGTAAATGGTATAACGCAAGATCTGGACGAATTGGTCGAACGCTCCCTACGGCGAGCCGCATTGTGGGAGGAAGTAAAAGATCGACTGAAGGACAATGGGCTTAGCCTGTCTGGTGGACAACAACAACGTCTATGCATAGCGCGCGCTCTCGCCGTTGATCCTGAGGTAGTACTAATGGACGAGCCGGCATCAGCGCTTGACCCAATTTCCACACAGAGGATTGAAGATCTGATACGTGAACTTTCGACAGAAGTCACTATCGTGATAGTCACCCATAACATGCAACAGGCGGCCCGTATTGCAGAGTATGCCGCGGTTTTAATGGCTGGAGAAGAGCGAGTTGGCCGATTGATTGAATACGGGACGAATAATCAAGTATTCGGAACACCCAAGGATTCTAGAACAGAAGCTTACGTCACTGGACGCATAGGCTAATCACCCTCTCCACGCTCGAAGCACCCTATGAGCAACATCTAGCGAAGGGTGTCAGAGTTAGGACGGACTCGTAAGGAGAGACCAATGGCACGAGAAGATTTCGACCGAGACCTAGCTCGGCTCGAGGCGGATCTGGTACTGCTTGGTGGTCTTGTCGAGAACGCCATTTTTTCCGCGCTCGCCTCTCTCGAGAACAGGGACTTGGAGCGATCTCAGTCCGTCATAGACGAGGATGACCTAATTGACGAAAAACGTGTAGAGATTGAGAACGCATGCGTTGAGATGTTTAGACGCCAATCGCCGCTCGCTGGTGATCTCAGACGCATCGTGGCAATCCTCCGTATCACCAACGAGTTGGAGAGAATGGGTGATTACGCAGAGGGAATCGCCAAAATAAGCCTACTCATGGGAACTGAAACCCTTCTCGAAGATCTAGCACAAATGCCCCGAATGGCTGCAATAGCTGTGGGAATGCTAAAGCGCAGTCTGGAAGCTTTCTTAGAACGAGATCCTAAGGCAGCAGAAGAGAAGGCCATACGACTGGCGCGTGATGACGATACGGTCGATGACCTTTACGCAGCTGCACAGGCCGATCTCTTCGAAATGATGCGACAGTCACCCGACAATTTGGAGACTGCTACGTACATGATGTGGGTGGGACACAATCTCGAACGCATTGCGGATCGCGCTACAAATATCGGGGAAAATGCTGTTTTTCAAGCGACCGGTGAAGTTATACAAATGTCACGTAAAGACCCTGACCACAGTGCGGCTGGCTAAGAAAAGCCTTCGCATTATTACGTCAAAGTCAAATCTCCTAAATTCTTATGCTCCGGAAGCCCATTTACCTACTGAACGCTTTTGCTCCGATACACCCAGAAGTTTCGGGAGTGGCATTGGACGCTTGAAAAGGGATTTTTTGGAGAGTTCCAGCACCGAGATTATCGGGCCGCCATCTTCGTTGAACGGCGTACTACTAGTCGCCCCGCCAGTTTGGAGGACTCGGTGAACTGTACGCGTACTCACACCAAATCTGTTGGCCAATTCAGGCACATCAAATCCTTTTTCTGATCGGTCTCGAATGATCCTAAGATCACGTTCTCGTCGGTTTTCTCGCTGAAACCATCTAGGATCATCAAACTTGCACATTGGTAAACGACAAGAGAAGCAGGAAGGGGATACGTCACACCCGTCGTCCTGATAACAGGCATTCTCGGGCAATGTGCTAGCTCGCACGTACGTAAGTTTTTTCTGGCCTTCAACTAAGATTCCTGAGTTCATTTTTGAAATCTCCTTCGCCTTAAGTTGTCTAGAAATCCAATGATCGACCGCGAAACCACTATCTTTGACGACACTGATCATTGGGCTTCCAGACCATAATTTCCATCATCGACTGTTTGTGCTCCACCGTACGCGACGCAACTGGTCTATGACCGGACTGACATCACACATCCGACGGTCCTAGTCAATCGCGAGAGACATGCTCAGCCAACTAACATCTGATCTCGGAACTCTAAATTCACTGAAGAACACCAGTTCCGAACAAGTGTTCTATTATTGAACGTATGTTCTAAACGTGTCAACCATGGCTAATATGTAATTTACGCGAATTTTGGCGCACAGTTGACCTATCGGCCTGTCGAGCCTAGGCTCGACAGGCCGATAGCAATCGCTATCGGTCACTTGGAAGGTGACTAATAAGATGAACGCAGAGATTGTTGCGATTGGTTCTGAGCTACTCTTGGGTCAGATAGTCGATAGCAATTCAGCTTGGATTGCGCAAAGGCTGGCCGAAAATGGGGTGAATCTCTTTTACAAGACCGTAGTGGGCGACAATCGTAGTCGGATGTTAGAAATCATCAGCCACGCTCTCGATCGGGCAGATGTCGTCATAACAACCGGAGGTATTGGACCCACTCAGGATGACCTGACGAGAGAAGTAGTCGCGAAGACAACAGGTCGACATATCGTAGTAGATTCAGAATCCTTAAAAGAACTTGATGAGCGCTTCAGGAAACGTGGCTTTATCCTCACAAAGAACAATGAATCTCAGGCAGAGGTACCCGAGGGTGCTCACGTAATCAAGAACCCTAACGGCACAGCACCAGCGTTCGTTGTCGAGGACAAACGCGGCATAATCATCTCCTTGCCAGGAGTGCCTTTTGAGATGAAATGGCTGATTGAGAACGAGGTACTACCATATCTTCGATCCAAGTTTGACCTCAGCGAGGTGATCCACTACAAAGTTTTGAAGGTGGCCGACCTAGGTGAAAGCAATGTAGACCACCTAATAGGCCACTTAATCGCCAGCTTGTCCAATCCAACGGTCGGCGTATTAGCCCACCCAGGTCAAGTAGACGTACGCATCGCGGCACGAGCTAAAAATGTGGAGGCGGCGGCTGCCATAATTGCGCCAATTGAGGCACAGATACGGTCATTGTTGGGTGACCATATATTTGCACAAGATAACGAGACTATAGAGGATGTCGTCGGAGGATTACTGAGAAGGCACGGCCTTTCCATATCCACATACGAAGATGTCAGCGGTGGTTCCGTGGCTGGTGCCGTGTCGCAGGCAGCTGGTGATCTGTTCATGCAAGGAATCACTGTGAATTCAGATGAAGCTCGCGAGCGGCTCTTGAAAAGCGCCGGGGGAGGAACAACATTTAGAAGTGACAAGGAAAGGGCCGAGGCATTGGCCAGAGCTGTGTGCAGAACCTCAGGATCTGCGCTTGGAATCGCCGTACATGGGTTATTGGACGATGACAATCAAACAGAGAACCTGGGCCGTGGCGAAACGTACATAGCCCTTGTTGGTGACCAAGTCAAAGAAGATCGTCACACAAGATCGGCCGGACGAGGTCGTCCGGACAGGCGCCGCGCCGCTATGCAAGCACTGAGTTTGTTACGAAGCTCCCTATCTAGCGCCAAGCAAGTCCGGACTTCAACATAACGCTTTTCTAGTGTCACCCTCTCAATCTGTGTGCCCTTTCAATGTTACTGTCTTAGCTTTGTGTCGTACTTCCTGCCACACCTCTCGCGTCATCGTGTGAATGAAGTCATCACTTACTGATAGACTCCCATCTCACGTCCACCTGTGCTCCACTACACACCAGACCAGTGACAGTAAAGGATTCGTACCCAAGCGACTGATCTATGAACACCAAGGCTGCTATTCAACTTAAACAAGGCGACCCATTAATCGTTGCAGAACTTGAGGTGCCGGACCCAAGACCTGATCAAGTGATTGTCAAACTCTACTCAAGTGGCATTTGCCATTCGCAATTACATCACATGCACGATTCCCAGTTCACACGACCTCTTGTCCTTGGCCATGAAGCAACTGGAGTCGTAACACATATCGGACAGAACGTTAAGCACGTAGATGAAGGAGACCTCGCTATCGTGACTTGGGTTCCCCGTCGACCGGTTCAGGGCAGGCCTACATGGCCTCCACTCGGTCCTACATACCAAGGGCAACCTGTAGACGGTTCAATCGTATACACGTGGTGCGAAGATGCGCTTGTGAACAGTGAGATGGTAATTAAGATTGATAATGACACACCACGGGACGTTAGTTGTATCGTCGGCTGTGCAGTTCTAACCGGAGCAGGGGCAATCAAAAACACTGCCTGCGTACGCCCTGGCGAGTCTGTAGCGGTCTTCGGCGCTGGGGGTGTCGGTTTGTGTGCCATACAGATGGCTTCGTTGCTCGAAGCATACCCAATAGTGGCAGTAGATCTTTCCGACGAAAAATTGAAATTTGCGAAAGAATTTGGTGCCACTCACGTGGTAAATGCCTCCAAAGAAGATCCCGTAGACTCGATACAGTCGATAACTGGCGGGGGTGCAGATTATGCACTGGATGCGATCGGAGTAAGAGTCGCAAGTGAACAAATTCTTCCCTCAACCCGTGGAGGTGGAGTAGGCGCAGATAACATTGGCGGCACGGCTATCCTCATCGGAATGCCCAGCGGTGACCCCAACATGAACCTAGATCGAGGACACTTTATGTTCCATCAGCGCCAGTATCGTGGTAGCTTAGGCGCTACATACCCTGAAAAGGATTTTGAATTGTTTCTCCGCTGGCATTCTGAAGGCAAATTCCCTCTGGACAAGCTAATAACGCGCCGCTACCGACTAGATGACATTAACGATGCGTGCGACGCGCTCCAAGCGGGCGAAATAGCGGGGCGTGCAATCATTGAATACTAGATGCTACTGGCACACACAATGTCGGTTAAAGTAAAATCTGCCCGATCATCATTGCACCTTTCGTGTGTAACAGCTAAAGCACTAGCCAAAGGTAAATAAAACATCATGTCAAAAGACATAATAACCCGCCTGTCGAAAGGCATTGTTTTGGGTGATGGTGGCTATATTATCGAATTGGAGCAACGCGGTTGGGTCAAGGCTGGGGCTTTTACACCGGAAGTGACAGTAAACCATCCCGGTGCCGTTCGAGAGTTGTACGCCGAAATGGCCAATGCGGGTACAGAAGTGCTGCAAGTAATGGCTTTTTATGGAAGTCGGTCGAAACTTGAGACAGTGGGTGAGGGCGAACGCACAGTTGAGATTAATCGCGCGGCCACTCGTATTGCGAAGGAAGTTGCTAGCGACCAAATTCTAGTTGCTGGCAACTTAAGTACAACATGGACGTGGGAGGACGGCAATACTGAGTCAGGTCAATTAGCAGCCTCAATGTTCGATGAACAAATCGAAGCACAAGAAGATGTAGATTTCTTCATCGGCGAAACATTTCATCATCTCGGGGAAGCACTCCTGTGCCTTGAGCGAATCAAAGCGAAAAGCAAAGTACCATCAATGATCACAATGTCATTCCGCTCCACCACTATCACCCAGGATGGATTCCCACCATCTGAGTGTGCCAAACGACTTGCAGGGGCAGGAGCGGAAATCGTTGGCGTCAATTGCATGAGAGATCCTGAGCGAACCTATCCGATAATTGAAAAGATGCGATCTGCCACCGACGCCTTCATAGCCGCTCAGCCTGTTGCATACCGGTGCTCAGACGAAGTGCCTTGGTTCACCGGTTCACCAGCGTTCCCAGACCGGTTAGAACCCACGCGACTCACTCGGTTCGATATGGGCAATTTCGCCACAAAGGCCAAAGATATGGGCGTCGATTACATTGGTAGCTGCTGCGGTAGCGGCGCCCAACATGTCCGTGAAATGGCAAAAGCTCTAGGAAAAGTTCACGAATCTCCCGCCTGGATCCCGAATCCAGATAATCCGATGAGCGACACAGAGTTCAATTGGGAGCGCATCAAGGCCTAATAAGACCCATGGGCACGGCAATGCCAAGCTTGGTTAATGGTATTGGTAACCGGCCGACAGACAACTCTAAAACATCTTCAAATAACGATCTGTCTCCCATTGTGACACATGGCGATGGTAGTCGCTCCATTCATTTCCCTTGAGTTCAAGAAACTCATCTGAAATAGCGCCTAGAGCACCCAATATCACATCGTCTCGTTTCAATTCGTCTACAGATTCTTTGAGAGACTGCGGAAGCAGTCGAATCCCTCGACCCATTATCTCCTCAATACCTAGCTCATACATGTTTCCCAAATTCGGCTTTCCGGGATCTAGGCCCCGGCGCACCCCATCCAGTCCCGCAGCCATGTAAGCAGCAAAAGCCAAATAGGGATTGCAGGCGGCTGATACGGTTCGGTCTTCAAGGTGACCAGGTCCAGCAACGCGGATCATTTGCGTCCGGTTGTTATCTCCGTACGAGATGAAGGCAGGGGTCCAAGTAAAACCAGATCGAGTTCCCGTTAGGCCACTACCTACTTGGAGACGCTTATAACAATTTACGGTGGGTGACGTAACAGCACACAGAGCACCCGCATGCTCGAAAATACCGCCTATGAAATGATAAGCGAAGTCCGAAAGTCCTAGATTTTGCGGGTCTTTTTCATCAAGGAAAAGATTGTCGCCTGTGGACGCGTCCTCTACATGAATGTGGATGTGTCCTCCACTACCAGTGCGGTCTGTAAATGGTTTTGCCATATGGGTAGCGATGGCTCCGTACTTCTGAGCATATTGACTCGTCATCATCTTGAAAAACGTATAACGGTCGGCTGTTGTCAAAGCATCAGATTAAACAAAGTTAACCTCATACTGTCCATTGGCATCCTCATGATCGGACTGGTATGCGTCCCACCCAATTGACTTCATCGCATCCATCAAATCTCGTAGGTAGTCCATGACGTTAGAGATACCCTTGAAGTCATAGCAAGGCTTCTCAAGATCATCTACGCTGTTTGGATCGAAAACCTTGATAGAGCCATCAGCACTGCGCGTAACCAGAAAGTGTTCCGGCTCGATACCAACTTTGAATACATATCCCTCCAGACGCGCTTCCCCCAATACACGCTTTAGGTTCTGGCGCGGGCAGTAGGGATGTGGCTGACCGTCAACGTAAAGATCCGATGCCAGGCGCGCAACTCCCTGTGCCCAAGGTACCTCTGAGTATGAATCCAAATCTACTCTGGCGAGCATGTCATGTGAGTCCGGGCCCTGCTCCATTCCCTTCACAGCGGCGCCCGCGAATCCAGCACCATCGTCGATTACGTCGTCCAGATTATCAGCCGGCACCATCTTGACCTTGGGAGACCCATTTATATCGACGAACTGAACGAGCAGGTACTGCACACTCGCATCCTGCATTTGCCGACGGACTTGCTCTCGCGCAGACATGACGATTACCTCCATTGGAACTCATACCCGCTTAAACACAATCCGAGACAACTCCGGTAGACCCGTCACAGTCCTTTCAAAAGCATGTCATTCGAACCCACTACTGACACATTGGCCACATTCGGATTAGCCACTTTAAACCGGAGTATGTTTATTCTTAAAACACCCTGTTCGTCCCCACAAGTGGCACACCTGCCATAGCTGATGCTTCAATGGTCAAGGCGGCGAGGTCTTCAGGCTCCAAGCTGTGCACATCGCCTTTACCAAGGGACCTAGTAAGCAGTGCCATTTCCATAGTCATCGAGTTAATGAAATTCGCTACTCTCTCAGCACCTTCATCCGGATCTAGGCGCTTCATTAATTTAGGGTCCTGCGTGGTAATTCCAACAGGGCATCGGCCGGTGTGACAATGATGGCATTCACCAGCCGCAACCCCTACTTCCTCGAGAAAATTGCTTTCCGGTATGTCACGGTTACAGTTAAGTGCTATCAAGGCTGAAATTCCAATAGCCACCGCATCCGCACCCAATGCTAAAGCCTTCGCTGCATCAGCTCCACTGCGAATGCCACCGGAGGCGATCAGGCTAACCTGCCCATATAAGCCAAGCTCGCGCAGTGCCTCTCGAGCCATCACAATCGCAGGCACAGTCGGGATCCCGCTGTGGTCCAGCAAAACCTCCGCAGATGCACCAGTTCCGGCCATCATACTATCGACCACCACAGCGTCAGCACCAGCCTTGGCCGCCAACTTCACATCGTCCTTCACGCGGCATGCTCCAAGCTTGACGTGGATTGGGATTTGATAGTCTGTCACTTCTCTCAGTTGCTCGATCTTTACCGCCAGATCGTCGGGACCAAGCCAGTCCGGATGGCGAGCCGGGCTCCTCTGATCAATGCCCTGGGGCAAATCGCGCATATCGGCAATCTCGTCCAGCACCTTCACGCCCATTAGAAGGCCTCCGGTTCCTGGCTTTGCACCTTGGCCAACAACGATTTCGACCGCCTGAGCCTGTGTTATGTGATGAGGGTTGAAACCGTAGCGCGATGGTAAAACTTGGTAGATAAGTTTCTTGGAGGCATTTCTCTCTGCTGGCAACATGCCCCCATCGCCCGTACAGCTGGCGGTACCGGTGAGAGTGGCTGCCTTACCGAGAGCTGTTTTTGCATTTGCGGACAATGCTCCGTAGCTCATTCCGGTGATATATACGGGAGTATCAAGAATCAGTGGCTTCTCTGCCAATCGATCCCCGATAACCGTGCGCGTGTTGCACGACTCCTTGTATCCCTCCAACGGAAAGCGAGTTAGCCCTGTCGATAGAAATGTGAGGTCATCAAAGTGGGTAACCTTCTGAAATGTGTTGAAACCACGAATGCGATACCGACCCATCCCACTTTTGGAGTGAATATCGTCGATAACGGTCTGAGACCAAATCTGGCTGCGGTCAGTGACCATATCGAGTTCCCTTTATCCCTTTTCGCGTCGCCACTAAATCACGGCCTTCTCAAAACGCTCAAGCGTGTCGTAATGATAGAGCTTCTTTTGAGAGACAATTTTTTTGAATGACATACGTTCGTTAATACCGTGCAACTCTAAAGCTGACCAAACAGCCGCGAGTTCGTCCTCTGTAGCTAATTCAATCTTGGCGTCGCTGCCCAAAGAACCCACTTCACCAGAAACATATATCTCACCCTCATACATAGAATCGCCAGCTGCATCCCCCACATCCCCACAAACGATTATTCGCCCTTTCTGCATCATAAAGCCGGTCATGAAACCGGTATTGCCACGCACAATAAGCTGGCCACCCTTCATGGATATACCCGCCCGTGCACCAGCATTGCCACCCACGTAGACCTCTCCTCCACGTATAGTGGCAGCGACAGATGCACCTGCATGACCCGAAACAACCACTTTCCCATTCATCATATTCTCGGCCAGCGCCCAACCAGCGTTACCCTCGATTTCAACCTCAGGCCCGTCCATCTGGCTAGCCGCGAAATAACCAACGCTACCTTTGATGATGATACGTGAACGATTGTGGATAGCTACAGCCAAGTTATGTCGAGCGCTCGGGTTAATAATCGTGATGTGCTGATCTTTATCGTCTCGGATTGCCTCACGGACACGGCGATTGAGTTCCCGTGTGGTGAAATTCGACGCATCTAGAGTGACCAAGTCATGACCTCGCTTTCTTGAGGTTCAGCCCGGTCAATATCAGCATTCATAACCGCTGACAACGCCACCTCCTCCGAAGCTACCGCAACCATTTCATTCGTCTCCACGGTGACGAGCGGTTTGGCTGCCCATTTATCTTTTGCGAAGCCCAGACTGTCCTGGGTGGAAACCAAATAGGTGAATGTGCCGTCTAATTCCTCCAAGGAGTCTTCCAGCGCATTCTTTAACGTTGCTTTCGCCGCCAATTTATCTGCCAAATATACAGCGATGATCTCGGAGTCGTTTTGTGTCTGAAATCGGTGGCCTCTATCCTCATAAGACCGCTTCAACTGATGGTAGTTCGTAAGCTGCCCGTTGTGAACCACAGTGATGTCTGGAAATGGATAGGCCCAGAAAGGGTGTGCGTGACTGATGTCTACTCGACTTTCGGTCGCCATCCTAACGTGACCAATCCCATGTGTACCATGGATCTCTGTAACTTGATGGCGCAGATCCATTTCGAATGGCGTCCCCACGTCTTTTATCACTTCGGATGATCTACCAATGCTGTGGAGTTCCACACCCGTAATACTGATCAACGAATCGGCGAGCCTCGAGGCATCAACGTCCGAACCCACTCCAAGCCTCAAAAATCCACCCCGAGCATCCCGTGATGTAACCTCTCCATCGCCAGCACGTACAGCCGACTCAACAGTATTCAATAAATCCCCTCCCCACTCAGAATCCTGAATCCACAGACGAACTATCAATCCTCCAAACGCATCCTCTCCCGCAACTGTGACTCCACTTGAATCTTTGCCGCGATGCGTCATAGCCTCAAGCATCACTATCAGGTCACGGCCCACCGGTGCCGATCCAGCCCTGCGGGCTGTCTTATATATGATTCCACTTATTCCACACATAGCTTGAACGACACCTTTGAGATTCTCTGTGATTCCGCCCAAACGAGGATACACTAACAAAACGCTATACAGAGTGATTGCGGCCGGTCTAATCAGCTTTCAGTGCTAGTGACTCCCCGTAGCCTACCGATCGCAGGTAAAAAGCTGATCGGATCTTTTCGGTACCCATAGATAGAGAATATTACATTGCTTGGTCTGCCGGCGCAGGAAAGCGTATATCGATCACATAGGGGAGGCCAAAGCTGTGGAACGGTATTTCCGTGTCAATTGCGACGGCACCGTCGTGGAAAATTCTGAGCACGTCTCTGATGAGTTATCGAACTACTGGTGAGCCGGAATAGACAAATCTATTGGGTCCGATTATCCGCATATCAAGGAGTCAATACGAGTACCTGCTATTTCCTGATCAACTACCATCCGCTGCCCAGCGTTGGTTTTGGTGACAAGGTGGTACATAGTAGGATTCATGACGAACGTGTTTCGTTCGTTAACCCAACCTAAGGAAACTCCTGTGCCAGAAACGAGCCCAAATCTTCCCAAAGTAATTGTTACCGGTTCAAGTGGCTTGATAGGCTCGATGCTAATAAGCTCTCTAGCTGACAAATATACGTTTTCTGGCATAGACAAAATACAGTATCCACACGGGCAGAGTGTACACACGACGACTGCTGATATGTGCGATTTAGATGCCGTGGCACAAGCGTTCTCGGGGCATGAGATGGTAATCCACCTTGCGGCCGAGGTCAGCCAAACAGCTCCATGGAAAAGCATACTCCCAAATAACATTATCGCCACACACAATGTGTTCGAAGCAGCACACCAAGTAGGCATTCGACGAGTGGTCATCGCAAGCTCGAATCATTCGACCGGCATGTACGAATTCGACCAACCTTACGTTCGTATACGTAGTGGAGATTACTTGGGCCTTCGGCCTGCAACCTTTCCGGCTATAGATCACACGGTGCCCGTCAGACCTGACGGCTTTTATGGTGTCAGTAAGTTGTTCGGGGAGACTACTGGCCGTTATTACTCAGACAATTTCGGGCTCGAGGTAGCCTGTATACGCATAGGGACGGTAAACCGACACAACAATCCAACCCAGGATATTAGACATTTCGCCACTTGGTGTAGTCACAGAGATTTAGCGCAGTTGGTAGGCCTTTGCTTGTCACACCAGCCACTGAAGTTCGACATTTTTTACGGGGTTTCTGGCAACACTTGGCGGTTTTGGGATATATCGCATGCGAGCGAAGTACTTGGATATCATCCTCTTGACAACGCTGAGAAGTTTCGAGGTCAAGAGAATTTCCAAATCTGACCTACGTGAACGGCTAGTCGCTCACCAGCCACCAAACTCGGATTCGTCATGATCCATCA
>CAZXXH010000010.1:0-3527 GCA_964644645.1 uncultured Dehalococcoidales bacterium | reverse complement strand
TGCTTCTCACCATCGCGTTCGTCCAAATCTTTCGATCCTTGATTCGATGGCGCTCCCCATAACCCCCCAGACTCGCTAACCTCCTTGCGGGGAATCGGGTCCAATAGAGCTTCGGCGTCCATCAATTCTTGTATACCTTCCGCAGCCGCCTGGGATACTGATGGTTCCGATGATTGCATGGCCGCTGCCAGTAGTACTTCTGCTTCGGCCCCACCTATCTGAATTAGCGACCCTACAGCCGCCATTTGGACATCTAGATCTTGATCATCTAAAAGTGATCCTAGTGTGATCACGTGCTCCTCATTGCCGAGTAGGCCAAGAGCAATGGTTCCCGCATATCGAATACCAGTATCTGGGCTATCTAGTTCTGACAGAACTATGTTCAGCCAGCCAGAATCACCATTCCTGCCCATAGCACGCAAAGCGCTTTGGCGCGTATCAACCCTCTCATCTTTGTACGCTGTCTTTATTAACTCCGTCACATCTGGGCCTTCAAGTACTGCCACGGCTTCCAGTGCTAAATGCTTTAGGTTCGGTGGATCCGCCGATGAATTCGCAATACTGTAAAGTGCTCTGCGCAGTCGTTGGTCATCATGGACATGAAGCCGATGATCGGCAGCCATAACAGAGAAATGCGCCAAGGCTTCAGCGGCAGCTTCTCGGACTGCAATGTGGTCGTCATAAAGAAGAAGCTCAATCATAAAGCTAATCAAAGTACGGTCTCTAGAATTTCTTAGCCCATTTACTGCCAGCACCCGCGCCGCACCGTCGGTTGATCGCAAGGCAAACTTGAACACAACCTCAAACTCGAGGGTTCCGTCTTTTTCATTAACCTGAACGAGTTGCTTTAGGAGTTGCCGCAACCGACTGTGTGACCACTCAGCCCACTCTTGTGCCAACAAAGATGCCTCATCGGTGTGTAAACCAGATAGCTCAGAAAGCATCTCAAGCTCTAAAGGCCATCGTGCGGTTTCAAGGCGTGCCTTGAATTCTAAGACTCCCACGCTGATATCAGGAAAGATACCTGTTATGAGAGCAACTGAAGTTTAATGCCCTGTACATAACCTACTTGCCAGCTACTTGTATGCCACGGCACGTAATCGCTGGCACACGCATCGATCCAAAAACCCATTCACGATCCATGGAGATTTTGTCTATGCTATTCAGCACTCCATACACATTTCCAGAAATTACAGTGTCCTTTACACGTCCAACTATGCGACCATTTTCTACGCGGTAGCCCAGCAGAACATTAACTTTGAAATCGCCCCCCAATTCATTACCTTGGCCTGCTCCGAGTACCTGTTCGACTACTAAACCCTCCTTGATACCGCTCAGCATGTCATCAAGCGGGCAGTCTCCTGGTTCAACATCAATGACCGAAACATTGGGCGACGGCGGGGTACTGAGTGCCCGGTGAGCGGATGCAGTACTTCGCTCCCCGGTTAGACCTGCTGTACGAAGATCAAACAAAAAGCTGACCAAATGCCCATTCTCGATTAGAGTGATGGTTTCACTGGGCACGCCCTCGTCGTCAAAAGGTCGAGATCCGGTAGTGAAAGGAATAAGCGGATTATCTCGAATCGTCATTTGTTCGCTTACTATACGATCTCCCATCTTATGAGTGAGTGGAGAGGACGCGTCGGCTATTTTTTTGCCGCTAAATCCCGCAAGTAGCGGTCTCAGCAGACAAGATGCAAATCCTTTTGGCGTGAACATTATGGGAACCTCACCGAATGGAGAGTCTGCCAAATCTCTAGCCGAATCAAGCTGTTGCATCACCGAGGCAATTAGCTGCTCACCCACATCGACCACCCTGGAGGACGAAAAAGCATCGCCCACATGAAGCATGTCCGTCCCACGAATAAGGGTGCCGCTCACCCACAGATAATATCCGGTCTGCTCAAATGACAGATTGACTCCAGCTGTGTTAACCACTTTAACTTCCGCTCGTGATTTACCGATGCTGGCCTCGCAAACTAACTCAGGCCATTTTGACCTTAATCGATCTATCAATGTCTGCCCCATATGAGCCATTTCATCAAAACTAACGTCAGTGACTTTCCGGTCAAATACGGGCACATCCGGCACACTAGCCGGGTTGGAAAATGCAAACCTAGCTTGATCACTATAGGGGGCCACGGCGGCCACTCGATCTACCAATTTCTCTTCATCTTCTGGATTCGTGGTCGAGGAAAATCCAACTCGGCCATCGGCAATAACCCTCAAAGCTACCCCTGATGACTCTCTGTGAATTGTTTCCTTGAGACGGTTCGCTTCGAATGAGACGGGATCGCTCACGGAATGGAAACGATAGATCTCTGCTTGGTCAAAATTACGCCGAGCTACTGCCAGAAGCGGGTCTTCCATGGTTGGTTCCTCTCCCGTCTTGCTCATGCCCGCGTCGAGTCCGCATCGGATGCGAGCGAAGGCCAAAGAGATTGAATCACGCCCCGGACACCAGACAGTCCCGTATGCGTATGTGCGGGCTACCAGTCGCGACTGGTAGAGGAGACTGTCCAGCCTTACCGCAACCACCACCTTGATTCATCCCCAGATCGTCGCCGATAGCGTCTATGTTCTCAAGCGTGGTAAATAAATTGCCGGATAACATGACTGGCTTAATCATCTCCTGAATCCGGCCGTTACGGATCATATATGCCTCGCCCGCTGAAAATGTGAACATTTCCATCGTCGTCATCCCGCCATACCAGTTTTTGACATATACACCTTGATCTACCCCTTCCAGCAAATCCTCAAATTTGGCGTTTTGGGGTTCAATGAACGTATTCGTCATCCTCACTATTGGTGGGAAGTTGAACCCTATCGATCTAGCATTGCCTGTAGGTGATTCGCCCATCTTTCCCGCCGTCTCACGCGAGTGCAAGCGTCCTACCAGCACTCCATCCTTAATCAGATTTGTCTTGCCAGATGGCGTGCCTTCATCGTCAAATGCGTAACTCCCGCGCATCCCAGGTAACGCTGCCCCATCAGTGATATTAAGGTGCGGGGCGCCGAATCGTCGACCTAGAACCATAATCTCTTTGAGTTTCTCATTCTCATACACGTGATCTGCCTCCGACAGGTGCCCAAACGCTTCATGGGCGAAAACGCCTGCCAGAACCGGATCCAAAATGACTGTCCTTTCACCTCCCGGCAACGATGGGGCCCTTAGTTGAGCGACAGCCCTTTCCGCTGCTTCCAGTACGTTATGGTCCAAGTCACGTACCAGGCCGTAGTCCCCCGCGCTGCCTATACTGAAACCTGCCTGCTGGATATTTCCTCCATCTCGAGCCTGGGCCGAGACGCGACAAATGACGTGAGCCTCGCTCTTGTCCACGTAGGCACCGTCCGTAGTAGCCAATTGAACTCGACGACGAAAGTCGCCGTAAACGATCTCGGAACTCTGTATACCATTCACTGAGAGCACTATCTCGTTATAGTGCTCCATTTGTTCTTTCTTCTCACCCAAAGCAATAATGAAGGGTCATCCGATAAATCTACGGTAACGGATTCGACCTGTGGTG
>CAZXXH010000009.1:23594-30736 GCA_964644645.1 uncultured Dehalococcoidales bacterium | reverse complement strand
ACTCATTTTCATCGATGCTCCCATTTCTGGTGCTGTAAGAGAGCACCTAAGTCAATACAAAGCCACCGAGTATCAACTCTTCGTAATGTACCATGCAGCAACAGCCTGGCATCATCAGGGTGATAACACTTCTCTAACACCCTGGCCTATTCCCGCCGGAGAATCCACGACTAAGGCACCCGACTCACGGAGAACCCTTACCTTTTCTTCTGCAAGGGCAGACTTCCCGGTAACAATGGCACCTGCATGACCCATGCGCTTACCAGGTGGAGCGGTTTGGCCAACTATCAAAGCGACGACTGGTTTCGTTACACTTTTCGCTATGAACTCAGCAGCCTGTTGCTCTTGAGTACCACCAATCTCACCAATCATCACTATTGCTTCGGTACCGGGATCATCCTCAAACTCCTTAAGTACGTCCACGAACGTTGTGCCGTGGACTGGATCGCCTCCGATGCCTACACATGTTGACTGACCAATTCCAAGTTCGGTTAGCTGAATTACGGCCTCGTATGTAAGTGTGCCACTCCGTGACACTACGCCCACCCTGCCCGGTTTGAGTATATTTCCGGGAATTATCCCGACCTTCACCTGAGCCGACGGGATGATGAAACCTGGACAGTTTGGACCCAGCAGACGAGCAGAGTTTTCTTGGAGGTAAGCCATCACATGCACCATATCCATCACGGGGATCCCCTCAGTGATAGCAACTATCAGAGATAAGCCCGCGTCAGCCTGCTCTATGATCGCATCAGCAGCGAACGGTGCCGGGACAAAGATAAGTCCCACGTTGGCCCCGGTAGCGTCCTCGGCGCGCGCCGCGGATTCAAATACTGGAACTTCGTCCTCAAAAAAGGTCTCTCCTCGTCCAGGGTGTACTCCAGCCACCATCGCGGTTCCGTATGCACGACACCGAGATGCCTGAAAGCCACCATCGCGGCCCAACCCCTGAACGAGAAGCCGTGTTTCCGCGGGAATCAGTAAAGTCATTGGTTTTTATCTTTTTTTAGCGTCGCCATAATCACCTCAGGGGCTTCCGACAACTCATCTATGAGACGAACGTCAACACCAGACTCAGCTAGCGTCTCGCGACCCTCAACCGACCCGGTTCCCCGCATAAGTGTGACGATCGGAACCTGACTCCCGGAATTTCGTGCCGCCTTCACGATGCCACGTGCCGCAGCATCCGTCCGGAGTATGCCACCAAACAGGTTGATGAAAACGACCTGTACGTCTGGATCTGAAACGATGATACTGAAAGCTTCTTCGATTCGTTGTTCAGTAGCACTGCCACCCACATCAAGGAAATTAGCTGGCTCGGCTCCAGCTGCCTTTGTAATATCCATAGTCGCCATGGCCAAGCCAGCCCCATTCACCATACAACCGACGCGACCTCCCTCGAGCTTAACGTAGGACAGACCGGCATCGGCGGCGCGCAATTCCAATTGATCCTGTTGCTCTCGATCCGCCATTTCCTTGAGATCTGGGTGCCTGAACAGGGCATCGTCTTCAATATCTAACTTGGCATCTAGCGCGATAACAGAACCGTTAGGTGTGACAACTAAGGGATTGATCTCAGCTAACGTGCAATCTTTTTCGACAAACAGTTGATACAGGCGCACCAACAAATCAGCGCCCTTCCGCGTTTGATTTCCGGCAAGACCAAGTTCTAGGGCGATAGCACGGGCCCGATAGGGGGAGAGACCGATCAATGGGTGACCAGCAACTCGCAAGATCTTTTCTGGACTTCGTTCAGCCACATCTTCAATCTCCACCCCTCCTTCCGTTGATGCCATAATCATTGGGGATGCAGATTCCGCATTAACAACAATTGCCACGTACAGCTCTTTCTGAATTGGAACCTGTTCGGTAAGTAATACACGCCGAACAACCACACCCGAACTGCCTGTCTGATGCGTTACTAGGTGACTACCAATTAGCGCTGTTGCTACCTGTTCTGCTTCGGTGGCGGTGTCAACCAATCGAACGCCTCCAGCTTTACCTCGACCACCTGCATGAACCTGAGCCTTTACCACCACCTTGCCACCAAGACGCTCGGCAATATCTCGGGCCTCCGACGGAGACTCTGCTACGCAACCGCGCGGCGTAATAATCCCATAATCATCAAGTAGTTTTTTTGCCTGATACTCATGAATCTTCATTGCATACTCAAAGTCTAGTGTGATGAACCCCACTGCCCAAGGCAGTTCTGGTCACCTAAACGCAGAACCCGTATGGGACATGGTTGTTAAACGATTATTTCGCCTTGGTCGAGTGTACTAGCGTCCGGACGAACTCATTGTGCCAGATTTATTTATTGATTCAATAATGTTCGTCTGATTACTCCTCAATCATTTTGCAATCAATTCAGGTAGTAGGTCCAATCAAAATTTCAAGGAAATAGAATCAACCGAATGCCATTTAGCAATCCAGCCGCTATCAACCCAGCGGCAAGATCATCCGCCATTATTCCAATCCCACCTGGCAACCTTTCTAGTCTGCGAATAGGCGGTGGTTTCACAATATCAAGCAATCTAAACAGGAAAAAAGCAGCTAGGAGCCAGGGCCATGTGCGCGGGAGAAACAAAAACGTGGTCCACATTCCTACAAACTCATCCCACACCACACGGGGCGGATCTTCATCATCAGGTTGACTAATGCGGTGGGCAGCCAAGCAGCCAATAGCAAATGTGCTGGCTATTACGGCGAACAAACCGGCTGAATTTGACTCCAGCGGGATGGCAACCCACAACATGAGCGCAACGGCGCTAGCGACCGTAGCCGGAGCTAGTGGGGCGTATCCAACGCCCATTCCGGTCGCTATAGCCCAAGCGAATACATCCAGTACACGGGCTCGGGTCCTAGACAAACCATCGAGCCTCAAAGGACAGCCGCCGGATTTCACAATAAAATAATCGCCCTGCGTGTCTGTGCTTAGAGGTAGCTGCTAGCCCATCCGAGTCCATCTTCGGTCTTGCCAGCCGGCTTGTATTCGCAACCAACCCATCCGGTGTATCCAGTGCTGTCTATGTAATCGAGAACGTTCGGGTAGTTGATCTCACCTGTCCCTGGCTCATTACGGCCAGGATTATCCGCCAGTTGGTAATGCCGGATCAAATCCTTGTTAGTCTCGATAGTTGTTATTAGATCTGACTCTATTATTAGCATGTTGAAGATTTCATTTTTAACCTAGATGTTATATGCACCGACCTCTTCCACAATAGATCTCGCATCCGCCGTGTGGAGAAGCCAGAAGCCCGGAACATCACGACTGTTCAGGGCTTCGATCAACAGTGTGATACCACGCTCTGCTAATTGTGGTGCAGCAAATTTCAAATTATCGACATATGTCTGCCGAGTACGATCGTCCGAAACTCCAGTTTCGGGTATCCCTGCTAAACATGTCAGCAGTTTGCAATTAAGAACGGCGGCATATTCAAGAGCCTGCCCGACGCTGTCTTGGAACTCACCCACGCGCGACGGTTGCACTGCTATGCCACGATCACCACCAGGGAAATCCCCTGCGGAAAAGTCAAAAAGAACCTGCTCTAGATCGTTATCGTGGAGACGCTCCGCTATGGCGTCCTTATCAAAATCATATGGAAAGAGGTATTCAACACCTTTGAAGCCTGCCCGTGCCGCAGCACCGAACCGGTCCAGAAAGTCTACTTCGTTAAACATAAGAGTCAGATTAGCTGCTAGCTTCGGCATTTGTTGCGGTCTCCTGAGGAACGGTATAGGCCTAGAATTTTGACGGCCAACACCATCCTAACGTGTCAACGACATCAGCCTCAAGTGTTTTACATGTTGCACAGTTGTTACCGGCCTCTTAGGATGGATTTATCGCAACGTGGCGCCAAGGATCGAGACCATAGCTAAATGGTAACTGGGGGTGTTCCCATGGCAGTAAACGACAAAGTTGAAATGCGTCTGGACGTGAAGGTCCCGATGACAGATGGAGTCAATCTTTCAGTCGATATTTACTTGCCGACTTCAGAGGGCCCTTTCCCAACGGTCCTTATCAGAACGCCATATAGCAATAACTCAGAACTCCATATCGAAAAGGGGTTGAAATTAGCTGAGCACGGATACGCATGCGTAATCCAAGACTGCCGCGGCCGTTGGGACTCGGACGGTGAATTCTACCCGGTTAGTAACGAGGGTCCGGACGGATATGACACACAGGAATGGGTAGGACGTCAGGAATGGTGTGACGGAAATATCGGCATGAGTGGCGGTTCCTACGGCGGGCTAGTGCAGTGGCTCAGCGCGCCCCATCGAAGTGAATTTATCAAATGTCTGGCACCTCGAGTGATCTGTACAGACTTTTATAACGGGCTTCTCCACCCTGGCGGTGCGTTCCAGCTCGGTGTGGCCATGACCTGGGGCATGCGTACCAACGGGCGTACCGCCCAAAGCATCGAATATCACAACTGGACCGAGGCCTTAAACTCATTACCCTTAATCCACATGGACGAGGCGGCTGGTCGCAATATCCCATTCTGGAAAGACTGGATAAGACATTCTGAAGACGACGACTACTGGCAACAGGTAAACGTTTCAAAGCGCTTTGGAGAGATCATTGCGCCTGCATTCAACATGGGCGGATGGTATGACCTCTACGTCAGCGATACTTTCGATAACTTCAATGGACTACGCCTCACCGGTGGGTCCCAAGAGGCAATGCGAAGCAAACTGATCGTAGGTCCGTGGCCACACGGGCTGAGCTCGTCCTCAAAAACAGGCGATGTCGACTTCGGGTTAAACTCATTGGTTGATCTAGACGCTATAGAGTTGCGTTGGTTCGATTACTGGCTAAAGGGAATCGACAACGGAATCGTAGATGAAGCTCCCATAAGACTCTTCATCATGGGTTCCAACCAGTGGCGAGACGAACACGAGTGGCCTTTAGCGCGCACTGAATGGCGCAAGTGGTACCTACACTCTGAAGGAAACGCCAATAGCGTAATGGGAAACGGCCTCCTTACGACAAATACACCAGGAGATGAGCCCTCTGACCATTTCACATACGACCCTCGGTATCCGGTACAAACCGTAGGAGGAAACAATTGTTGTTCACCACACATACTCCCCTGGGGACCCCATGATCAAAGACCTGTCGAGGCACGAAGTGATGTGTTGTGCTACACGAGTGAGCCATTAGAATCTGATTTGGAATTGACAGGACCAATCAAGTTAGTCTTATACGCCGCCACTGATTGCCACGACACCGACTGGACAGGCAAACTTGTTGACGTATCGCCGGACGGGTACGCCAAGAACCTTTGTGATGGCATCATCCGCGCTCGTTACAGAAAGTCGTTTACAGAACCGGAACTTCTGGAACCACACAACATCTACAAGTACGAGATAGAGGTGGGTGTGACCGGTAACGTGTTTCGCCGTGGCCATCGGATTCGGATTGACATTTCATCGTCAAATTTTCCGCGCTTTGATCGAAATTTGAACACGGGCAACGTCTTGGGTGTAGATGACGAGATTAGTACAGAGATAATTACAGTTTTCTACTCGTCTGAACACCCATCACATGTTATTTATCCTTTCATCAGAGCTTAGTAGACTCCGGCGAGCGATGATACAAGAGGGATGAACGGTGAATTTACAGCCAATAGCCAACGTCGTCTTGATCGCTCCGGAAATACCTCAGAATACAGGCAATTTAATTCGTCTCTGTGCTAATGTCGGGGCTCGTTTGCATTTGGTGGAGCCGCTGGGATTTCAGTTGGAAAATGCTGGGTTGCGCAGGGCTTCCTTAGATTACAGCGACCTTACAGATATACGAGTACATGACTCGGTAAATGAATTTTTCCAGACCCTATCAGCTGGCAGTGTCTACGGAGCCACAATACCAGGAACTGTTTTGTATACCACCCCTCGATACCAACTTGGGGACACCATTGTCTTTGGTTCAGAAAGTGTCGGATTGCCTGACAGTGTGGTGGACAAATTAAAGTTCGAAAACCGCGTGCACATACCTATGATGCCAGCCAATCGTAGTTTAAACATTTCTAACGCCGCGGCGATTATTGTGTACGAGATGTGGAGGCAATTTGGTTTTTCTGGCGCATCCGGCTCACCAGATGAAGATCAATATTATTTCTCATAACACAAGCCTAGACTCCCAGATTAACGATCTCGAATAAGGCCATTCATATTCCCATCAACCAGCATATCCAAAGTTGGTGTCGTGACTTATACAGGTAAACGAGAGCCTATTAAGTCGATAGATCTGGACAGAATGTTCACAAAATCTTGAAGAAACGCATGATTCCAATAGATACAAAACTCTTAAGGGTTTCAGATGGATATAAAAGATCAATATCCGTCTAGTTTCTTTATTCGTATAGTTTCTTATTGTATGTAGAATTAGCCCTGGAGGTTTTCCATGAACTCACGTACGTTGACAGGATCATTATTGATAATCGGCCCAATTGCATGTTTCGTAGGATTCGCTGGGTGGATTTTATTACTCGGTAGCGCAGATTGGTCTGATACTAAGGCAATCATCCAGTCATTAGGAGAAAATGTGACTGGTTTAAAGCCGCTTGCAATGGTTGGAACACTTGGCCTTCTGTTAGGTGTGGCTGGGCTAGGCGGTATAAAACAATCAATGGAGGGTGGACCTGGGCATTCAATCGCTGGGCTAGGATTTCTCCTAATGGTTATCGGCATGGCAGGAGCCGTAATAGAAACGGGTCTTACGCTTGGAACCGGTGAGGCTTCCTCGACCGCTGCAGCGGCAGCAGCAGCAGGGGCAGCGGAATCTGCAGCTTCTGCAAGCGCAGTGGCATCGTCACTGTATTCAGCGAGCCAAGCCATCGGGGCCAGCATGACAGCCTTAGCGATGTTAGGTTTCGGACTTATAGGCTACGGTGTGTTGATTCAAAAGAATTTCCATACCGTTATCAGCGCACTAATTATTGTGGCTGGGGTCATAGGAGTAGTTGTGGCAAGTGTGGACTATCAAAGTCAACTGATGCTCGTACCCTATGTGGCATACCCAGTATTGACCTTAGCGATGGGTATCATCACTGTGCGGTCTAACAACTAGTAGCTCGAATATTTTGGTGGGTGGGCCCACATACGTATTCTCCACCCACTTGTTCACTAAAACTTCAGAA
>CAZXXH010000009.1:6406-23584 GCA_964644645.1 uncultured Dehalococcoidales bacterium | reverse complement strand
AACGCTAAGTTTTTGTAACTGAATTGGGTATTTGTCGCTTTGGTCCTGTTGCGACATGGAACTCGCTGTCTCAATTAAAGAGGAAATCCACTCTTGACAAGCCAATAATTTGGGACGATGAATACACCAAATGACACTGGACCAAAAACGACTAGCCTTGATGTGAGCCCGTGAAATTTGCCGGTAATTTGATCTGGATATTCTAGAACAATTCAAGCTTAGCCGATTAATATCGGTTCCACATTTACACACAAAAAGATTGTGCATGGAGCTGACCTAATATGAATACTAAAGTCTTTGGCGCTTTAATGGTTGTTGGGCCTATTTTCACCATGGGGATTTGGATTGCGCTTTTCCCTAGCACCTCTGGCATGAGCCTTTCTGAGGAGCTGAATCAACTTATAGAGCATGAAGCTGCTGTTCGGATTGGGTCCTTAGTCACAGCAATAGCTGGAGCATGCATGTTTTTGGGTCTTTTTTTCCTATCACGCACGTTGAGAGACGGTAGTTCTGCAAGTGCTATCTTTGCCGAAATAGGAGGATTACTTATTTTATTAGGGTTACCAATGATGGTTATCGTCCAAGGCATAGGAAGTGAAGCTATAAATGAAGCCCGAACAGATCGGGCTGCAGCTGAAATGCTATTGGCCGCTGGTGGGGCTTTTGAGGGTGTGGGACTCCTGATGGCTCCCGGTATGTTGCTCTTGGGTGTTGCCATGGCGTTGCAAAGAAAATTTCACATAGTTGTTGGCTCCATATTGGCGATTGCCGCAATTTTCGCTCTCGTTGATATAGTAACCGTCGATACACCCGGAATTTTCGGGGACGTTGGCTGGATGGGAATGTTCCTAATGACGGTTGTGATTGGCATACTCACTATTATCCAGAAAGAAAATTAGGGATTGGCATTTTTTTGCTAATAATCTATTGAGCGAAAGGAGTTTGTGTCCCTTAAGCGGTGGGTGTTGAAAATATATACGGCGCCGAGCCTGGTATAGATACCGTGATTTCCACCTACAGGTCCCTCGGCCAAAGGTTTTGCGGACAGATGAAACCGCCAATGAGATGCGCAAGAAGGTGGTCTGCAAGTCCCGCCGGTTTTAAGCTCGGCTTACACAGCCTGAACCTCGACAAATGACGAAAAAAAAACGAGTTGCCGACACCACCGTTATCGGCGGAGGCACGGCAGGCGCAGCCGTCGCAGGCCGTTTGGCGGCACAAGGCAACCAGTCAGTACTTCTAGTGGAAGCCGGGCACGACTACGGCCCGGTGTCGGCCGGCCAATGGCCTATAGATCTGCTGGATGCGCGCGTGGTAGCAGATCACGAAAGGCACGATTGGGGTTATACCAGCGCTGCACGAACAGGTCAGATCGACCATCCGCTACAGAGGGCCAGAGTTATCGGTGGTTGTTCAGCGCACAATGGTTGCATATGTCTACGAGGCAGCCGGGCCGACTACGACGGCTGGTCAGCCGCCGGCAACCACGGCTGGTCTACTGACGAATTACTGCCATTTTTTCGCAGGGCTGAGACTGCACTGTACGTCCGGAATTTCGCTCCTACTGATATCACGCCCTTCCATGATGCGTGTCTCGAGGCCATGGTAAACGCCGGTTTGCCCCGTGCGACCGATCTCAACGACCTCGACGAGGACGTTGGCGTCGGTACCTCACCGGTCAACATCGTGGACGGCATACGGTGGAACACAGCGATGGCCTATTTAGATCCAGTACGAGACGGCGGGTACTTGACCGTACTTGGAGATACCATAGTCGATAAGATCAATTTCACCCAGGGGCGAGGCACCTCCGTAGACATCATTGGACCTAGGGGTGCTGAGACTGTGGACACAAATCGTATTATTGTCTGTGCTGGAGCCTATGGCTCACCGGCGGTTCTGTTACGTTCCGGAATAGGACCTGCCAATGATCTTCGATGTCTGGGAATTGCTACCGTCTCCGATCTGCCGGGAGTCGGACATAACCTGCATGACCACCCAGTTGTGAATCTACGCTACAGCAGCACTGAGCTTTTTTCGGCTATGGAGGCTTTTGTTGTAAAAGGCAACATCCCCTTTACAGAACAGAGCATTGCAAAGGCTCTTAGCACCAACGGTACCGAACGCTATGATCTGCACATATACCCTTTTACATCGGTCGGGCCAACTGACGACGGACGCTGGGAGTGCACTATTCCCGTGGCGAATATGACGCCCCTCTCACGAGGGACCCTTCGCCTAACGAGCGACGAGCCGACTGCTCATCCCATCATCGACACGGGCTACCTCACCGATGCTGATGACGAAGACCTCGCTGTACTAATGAACGGCATGGAACTGGCCAGAGAGATCGCGCAGCACCAGCCATTGGCGAGCCTGATAGGCGACGAATTGCCTTCATCGGCCCAGTGCGTAAGTAACGAGGACGTGCGACGGTCCAGCCTGCATTATTACCACCCGGTAGGCACGTGTAAGATGGGCCCATGCTCCGACCCACAGGCCGTGGTCGATGAGCTAGGTAAAATTCACGGGACCGACAATATCTACGTTGCCGACGCGTCCGTCATTCCAACTATCCCGCGAGCGAATACCAATCTGCCCACCCTGGTTGTCGCCGAGCGTATCGTGGAGTGCTTGAAATAACCATTCCATGAACAGCCCCATCGTTCGCTAGGTCACCACCATATTTTGCCTTGAATCTCAGACTCGATATCGCCGTATTTACGCGTCCACAACCCGGTAGAGAGATACTTCCAGCCTCCATCTGCGAGTAGGCACACAATCTTCCCGGAAGTCATTTTTTCTGCGACTTTACGGGCTGCAGCTATCACGGCACCCGACGAAATTCCTGCGAAAACCCCGGCAACGTCCAGCAGTTGCTTGGTCCAGAAGAAAGCTTCCTCTGCCTCTACAAGGAGCCGGCCATCAAGTTCATCGAGGTCAAGTATGGGCGGAATAAAACCATGTTCAATACTTCTCAAACCTTGGACCACATCGTCTGGGTGAGGAGCAGTAGCAATCACTTTAACCGATGGGTTGTGGTTGCGCAGAGCCCTACCAACACCCATCAGAGTACCACCCGTGCCAAGCCCTGCTACGAATGTGTCTACATCCGGCAGATCTCGCACTATTTCAGGGCCAGTGGTTTCCTCATGAGCACGCGGGTTCGCTGCATTACCGTACTGGTATGGCATGTACACATCGGGGGTTTCTTTCGCTATGCCTTGGGCTACCAAGATCGACTCGTTAGTCCCTTTTTCAGCATCAGAAAAGATGATCTGCGCCCCATACGCCTGTAACAGCTGTACTCGTTCCGGACTTACACTTTCCGGCATTACTACCCTAAGTGAATACCCTTTGAGTCTGGCGATCATAGCGAGCGAAATGCCGGTATTGCCACTGGTAGGCTCCAAGATTGTGCCACCTTGCCTAAGGCGCCCTAATCTTTCCCCATCCTCTATGAGATATTTCGCTATACGATCCTTAACGCTACCAGTTGGGTTGTCACCTTCAAGCTTGCCGAACAGGCTAACGCGTTTGTTAGGACTCAAACCTTGTAACTCAACAAGGCTTGTATCCCCAATCGCATCAATTAGGTTACGTCTGCGCTTATTCAAAACAGGCGTAGGCACCAATTGCTCTGCCCCAATATCTTAGGCCCATACCATGACGGCACATTCAAAGCGGCGCTAAGTCTACGCATGGGCCGTCTCGACAATATCAGGCGATGAGTTTGCCTGGGGGAGCCCACAAAACACCTCATAATCGATTAGTTTAGTGACAGTTGGCTCGTCTCCGCAGAGGGGGCACTCTTCGTCTCGACGGATTTTCACCGTCCTAAATTCCATGGTCAGTGCGTCAATAAGTAGCATTCGCCCCGAAAGACTCTCTCCCGCTCCTAAAACAAGTTTGATAGTCTCCACTGCCTGAAGACTCCCCACTAAACCTGGAAGTGCTCCAACAACCCCTGCTTCGGCACAATTGGGCACCTCACCAGGTGGAGGCGGAGTCGGAAAAACGCAACGGTAACAACCATGCCCTGGTATATACGTTGTTGCCTGGCCATCAAAAACCAATATGCTGCCGTCTACTAGAGGCTTACCGGATAGCAAAATTGTCGGCTCCGTTAACAACAATATCGAACTTCCGAATGATTTCCAGCGCGTTGGCTGACGTGATCGGTTCCTCAAAAAGTTCCACGTTAACATCAGGATTGTAGGACTTCAGGGTCTCCTTAGCGGAGACGCCTTTCCCTCTGCCGACGTCCGCATTCTGGTGAAGAATTTGACGTTGGAGGTTGCTTATGTCTACCACGTCAAAATCTACGATGCCTATGGTTCCAACCCCTGCAAGCGCAAGGTAAATCGCGACGGGTGACCCCAAGCCTCCAGCTCCCACTACGAGAACCCTCGATCCAAGCAGTTTGCGCTGCCCAATACTGCCAACTTGCGGCATTATGATGTGCCGACTATAGCGTTCAACTTGGTCCCGAGTGAGCTGTTTAAGTTCCTTTGGTTCAGTCATGTAGGCCCTTCTCGCTCCGTACCCTTTCATATTATCGCCAGTAGTTAACCCGACACACCGACCGCTACATCATATCCGTAGAGCCGATTCATAATCATGATTAACAGAGCATGACAATTTTATTAGGCGCAATGCGGACGTCACAGATTGTGGACTGTGCATGGTGACAATCTAGCCAAGAGAAACACCGTTCGATGAGAGCTAACAGGCCTTAAGGTGATTTGTATCAAGCCAGCCCTTGAAGACATGCCACTGTAACGTTCAAGCAGTGTGGCTAGTCCAAACCGCAGAGCGCTGCCAACTGCCGCTTCAGTATAGCATTCAAGTGTAATCTGACCTTGGTTAACCTGAATATTCAACAGCACACGAAAGGCCCAATGTGCTAGTCTTGAGTGGAAAGATTATTAAGTTGGAGTAAAGTGGGCGAGAGCCCACTTTTCGCGTCAAACGTCAAAGTAGAGCGCTTCTCGCACGAGTAAGGTGTCAGGCACAGAGGTTTTATCAATGAATCAGTTCAGTCTGCAAGCCAGTACACGCACGACCCTAGGTAAGAAGGTGAGAGCGCTCCGTAGAAAAGGCATAATGCCAATTCACGTGTACGGATTAGATGGAGACCCACTCTCGCTCCAGGCTGATAGCGAAAGCGTTCGACTGGTGCTTGACGGTGCCGGGCGCACGTCACCGGTCTCGATCACGATCGACGGTGAAGAAGCCGAGATAACCCTTGTTAGAGAGGTCCGTCAACACTACGTTTCGGGAGCTGTTCAGCACGTCGATTTCATAAGAGTCGATCCAGACAAGCCAGTCGAGACTCCGGTGCCAATTGTGCTAACTGGGGAAGCCCCGGGTACTAGGGGCGGAGCCGGCCTAGTGACCCAAGGCATCTACCACGTGTTGATTGTTGCCAAGCCATTCGAGGTTCCCCAACAGCTGATAGTAGATGTCTCACCGCTGACGGACACCTCTGTGTCCATCAAAGTGGATGACCTCGATTATCCCCCAGGCGTAACGCCTACGACGGCGGGTGAAACACGTGTAGCCTGGATCCAAATACCTCGTGCACAGGAAGAAGAAGCAGAAGAGGAAGCGATCGAAGACGCCGCATTAGAAGGCGAGGACGGGGCGACGTCGGAGGGAGAGGGAAGTTCACGGGTTGCAGGCGAGACGACCCAAGAACCGTCACAGTCCTGAACAGACCGAACAATAGTGAATATATCGCTTCGATAAGCACCAAGTAAGTGACGGCAATAGACCGTTGGATGATTGGCTGGGTAAGCCAGTTATCCACATCCTTCAGCTTACTGGGTCCTTGACCCCTTTTTTTTGGGTGCGTACCATGTTACGCGCCTGAGGCCCAGCGGTATCGATTACCCGCATACCAACTTAAGCAAGCTGCCCCAAGGGAGGGTTAGCTTTGCGTGGGTCTCTTGTGGCGGGTTTAAAACTCCGAGTTGTTCGGAGTAACAAAAATTGAATAACGACGGCATTGGGGAATCTAATGGATACTATCCTCGTAGCCGTCCTCGTGGCCCTCGGAGCGGGGGCACTCGGAAGTTTCGCAGGTTATTTCGTGCGAAGCATTGCGGCACGCCAGGCACGCGATCTCGCCATGCAGGCGGCAGAGCAGCAGGTGCGCCGAGCTGACGCACGCAGTAAGGAGATACTTCTAGAAGCAAAGGAGCAGGCTCTTCAGGTCCGTAGCACGGCTGAAGCAAATCTGCGTGAGCAACGGCAAGTAGTCGAAAGGAATGAGGCGAGACTCAAGCTAACCGAAGAGAATTTGGATAAGCGTTCGGACGACCTCCAGACCCAGAAAACCGAGCTCAAACGTTTGGTAGATGAGGTGGACAAGGAACGAGGCGATCTCGCAGACATGCTCGGCAAGGAGACTGAGCGTCTCGAATCCCTTTCGGGCCTTTCTCTGAGCGAGGCCAAGGAACTTCTACTTGAGCGTGCCGATGACGAGATCCAGTTCGAGCTTGCCCGCCGCTTTCAGCACGCTGAAGCCGAGGCATACGAAGGTGCAGACAAACGTGCTAGGGAGATTATCTCCGAGTCGATTCAGCGGCTGGCTGCAGAAGTCGTCGCTGAGAGTACAGTCAGCACTATCCCGCTCCCAAACGATGAGATGAAAGGCCGTCTCATCGGCCGCGAAGGACGCAACATACGCGCGATCGAAGCAGCGACTGGTGTTGACCTGTTGGTTGACGATGTCCCAGAAGCGGTGACGATTTCTTGTTTTGACCCGATCAGGCGACAAGTCGCCAAACAGGCGATTGATGCGCTTGTTAAGGACGGCCGGATACATCCCGCTCGCATTGAAGATATGGTCGAGAGATCTCGTCGGGATGTAGACGAGACGATTCGCAAAGCTGGCGAGCAGTCTATCTTGGACGCCAGTATCAAGGGTTTGAGGCCCGAATTAGTTAAACTCATGGGACGCTTGAAATATCGATACAGCTACGGTGAAAACGTTCTGCAACACTCCGTTGAAGTATCCCTGCTAGCAGGTCTCATGGCAGCGGAGGTGGGTGCAGATATCAACGTCTGCAAGTTGGGAGGCTACTTACACGACATCGGCAAAGGATTAACTCACGAGGTGGAAGGCCCGCACGCAGAGGTCGGTGCAGACTTGGTGCGGAAACACTCCCTGCCCAAGGCCGTCGAGCTGACAGTCCGTGAGCACCACGATCGTGAGATGACCTCAATAGAGTCGTTTGTTGTGGCAGCTGCGGATGCCATAAGCGCTGCGCGACCTGGAGCAAGGCGCGATACGGTGGACGCATATATTAAACGGTTGGAGGCTTTGGAGGACGTGGCTCTCGGGTTTGAAGGCGTGGAACGGTGCTTTGCTATCCAAGCTGGCCGGGAGATACGCGTTGTCGTGCGTCCAGCCGTGGTTGACGATGTGTCAGCAGCCACTCTTGCACGCGATATAGCTCGCCGGGTGGAAGAAACGCTCGCGTACCCGGGTCAAATAAAGGTTGTTGTCATCCGGGAATCGAGATCTGTTGAGGTAGCTCGTTAATCAGTCAGTTGCCGTCTAATTCATCGTTGGGCCAGGAGGCGTTTATTTGAGCTCCCTTAAGAGTTCGCGGGGAATTGTCGACTTACGAATCCAGTAAAGTATTAAATTTCCGTACAAGGACACCTTGATCCGTGAAGACAATCAGGAAACGAACAAGACAATGGACACGTGGACCAAAGCCTCCCTGGCCTGTAGAAGTAGATCTGCACCTCCACACCACTTGTTCTTACGGGGTACTCACACCCACTTAACGGGGCGAACGTTTGGCCTTTACTTCTCTGATGGTCGTGGCTATTACTGATCACGACTCTACGGATGGGATAGATGAAGCTTTGGAATGTGCAGCATCTATTTCTGACATCAAGATAATTCCCGGTATCGAGTTAGGAACCGAAGAAGGTATCTCTGATGTGCACGTGCTCGGTTATTTTATCGACTACAGAAATCGCGAACTGCAGATGACACTCAAGAATTTCCGAGAGGGCCGAGTTGTAGCAGCGCGTTCCACGGTAGAAAAACTAGGAACGCTGGGGATAGATGTCTCCTGGAAACGCGTACAGGAACTTGCCAACGGTGCAGTTGGTCGTCCCCACATTGCGCGAGCCATGGTTGAGCGCGGATATGTTAAAGATGTACCTGAGGCTTTTGATCGCTATCTCGGTAGCAATGGAGTGGCTAGCATATCAAGGAAAAAACTATCTCCGTCCGACGGTCTTGAGATTATCCACCGTGCGGGTGGAGTGGGAGTTATTGCGCATCCAAGAACCGTAGAGGGGTTAGACTCTATGGTGGAAAAGATGGCTGGTGCAGGCCTAGCTGGAATCGAAGTGTACGCGGAAAAATACGGGAACCGAGAACGCAGCGAGTATATGGCACTGGCCAATCGTTTCGATCTGGTCAAATGTGGCGGTAGCGATTACCACGCGTTCGGGACCGATAACGAGGTGATACCGGGTTTCTCTGGCCCACCAGCACACACCCCGGGGCTACTACTCGAGAAAGCACGCCTACGCCATGGAGAGCGGGTAGGTTTCGTACCCGCAGGGCTTGAGTGAAGCCTGATTTACGGTCGGAATACAGTTAAACGTGCCTCTGATAGCTTCTCCAAATGCTACTTATTGAATCAATAGCGGTGATTGTAGGCGCTTATGTCCTTGGCTCGGTGCCATCCGCGTTTTTGTATGCCAGAGCGTTAAAGGGAATAGATCTCAGAGCGCACGGCAGCGGCATTATCGGGGCCGCCAATTTCATCGTCCTTGCGGGCTGGAAAGCAGCATTGCCGCTACTAATCTTTGACGTTTTTGTGAAGGGAATGCTGCCGGTGGTAATTGCCTCAGAGAGAATACTTGGTCTAGGCATAGGCATGGAAGTGGCAGCCGGCTTTGCAAGCATAGCCGGCCACAACTGGTCTGTATTCCTGGGCTTCACAGGGGGGCGGGGTATGGCTACGGTTCTGGGAGTTATTGTTACATTGAGTTGGCCACTGGTAATCCTCTACGGCTCTGTAGCTGGCCTCGGCTGGCTAGCAACGCGGAGTAGCGCCATATGGTGGGGCATCGCTGCAGTTATGCTACCCATGTGGAGTGAGCTTCTCAGACGTTATTTTGCGTCAACGACAGATGTGGCTCCCGGTGTCACCATCTTCTGTCTCGGATTTTTGTTCATCACCGTGATAAAACGTCTCATAGCAAACTCAAACACCCTAAGTAATTCACAAGGTTTACCGCTCAAGCAACTACTTTGGAACCGCCTACTATTTGATCGTGATGTAGCCTCTAGAGAAGAATGGATAACTCGGCGCCCTAAGACATAAGGACAACAGGATACTAATCGAGAAAATTTAGACCATGGCTAAGAACATTGATTAAACACTGCCCACGCGACCCCGCGGTAGAAACCAACCTTCGGTGCGGAAAATGCGATGAACTGATCTGCCCTCGTTGCCTCGTAACCTCTCCGGTCGGAGGGAGGTGCCCCGACTGTGCCCAGGTCACAAAACCACCTATGTTTAACCCGACAGGCTTGGAGGTAGCCAAGGCTACTGGTGCGAGCTTGGGCATTGGCCTAATCGTCGGAATTTGTGGATTCATCCTAGCAATCAGCGCACCATCCATGATATTGAGATGGGTAGTAATGTTTACCCCTGTCGCGGCAGGATGGATCATTGGTGAGGTAGCTTATAAAACATCTGGCCACAAGCAAAATATCAAGCTGCAACTAGTGGCCGGCATCTCCGTATTTGTGTCATATCTCGTATTGAGCACATTCCTTGGCGGTCAAACTATGCAGGCAATGCTGGGACTTGCGGCTGGGGTGTGGATCTCCACCAGTCGCCTCAAACCGCCTCGGGGTTCTTAGACACCAAAAGCCTTGTACGTTAAAAACGAGCAAGACAAAAAGCTGGATGGGACATCGAACAGTTCCAGGGCCCTGAAACACCGGTAAGCCAAAAGACCCGCGTGTTCAAGATAGACTCAAGGTTGCCGTTATCGCCGAATGGCTATACTGCCCAACATTCGGAATATGGATACCAGCAATCCCTGTCAGACTAGTGTTTTTCTATCCGGCGCCACGCGTATAGAAAAATTGGAGCCATGATGAGGCCAACCTGCCCAGTCGAGGCAGCTCCACCTGCGTTCAATCCACACTCCCCGAACCTTGTAGATCCTTGATCTTGACGCTCAGTAGACTGAGACGATTCTCTCAACTCCTCACGTTCACCAGCATCCTCATCTGCTTCAGATTCACCAGAAGAAACCGCATCTTCATGTTCGCCAGCATCCCCATCTTATTCAGATTCACCAGAAGAAACCGCATCTACCTCAACTTCATCAACCACGGTAACCGATTCGTCTATCACCTCACCGCTGGTCCGAACCTCGTCAACCACAGAGACCTGTTCATCAACCACCTCGCCTGACGTGGCTGGATTCCCTTCACCCACCTGAATTTTCTCTTCTATAACGATCTGTATCGGAGTCGGAGTCACGTTGGGTGTTGGCGTAGTAGCAAAAACTGAACCGGCCGTAGTGTTCGCCAGTAATAACGCGAACGCTGCCCCTATTACAAACTTTTTAACGGGAAGATGCGAAAACATGCGAAGTGCCTATTCACCCACTTCGAATGTTATGTATACGGTTGCTGCAATCAACTGCCATGGAGCCACGGTTATCGGTGCATCTAGTCTCTTCATAGTGAAGACTCTCCCCCAATGCATCCCACTATTTGTTATTGACTCCGAGCGTGTGCTTACCACCGTGAGCTCCTGGGGATCCTCAAATATGTCACCGTCAACGGTGCAGCTAGCTTTCAGAATAATGCCTTGTTTATTTTCGGTTAAGGACGTCTCAGCACCAGGGCCGCACAGTAAGTTTGGAGTGCCGTTTGGTGGATCTCGCCAGAAATTCACTACCCACCCTCGAATTGTTTCCGAGAGGTTCTGTCCTTCCGGTAGCATAAGGGCCGCTAGCGTGGTTCCTTGCGACAGAAAGTTCTCGAAGTTGTACACAACGGGATTGGAACCATCGGGGTCTGATACCGTCAACTCCCAGTTGCCGTGTACCTTGATACCCTCACCTAGGCCATCATCTGCACGGTTAGAGATACCGCTCGACACGGCCTCAACGGTATTGAGATCGTTGCCGAAGCCACCAACAAGCCAGAATGCCGTCAGTGACAGTGCTATCGCGCCGGTGACAGCAAGCGAGAGCCACATAATTTTGCGCATAAGACATACCTCCCCTATCCAGATATACGTGATCTACGATTACGTTTGGTGCCACATAACGCTTGTCGGTTAGTAAATTTTTCCAGCGGAATGTCGCATACAGCTAGTCGAATGTGATATCGACCGATGCCTCAATTACTTGATCAGGACTGACACTGATCGGGCTATCTAACCACTTTGACGTGAACTCTCTCCCTACACTATCTGGCCCTGCGTTAGGGATATTTACGGAGTATGTATAGACCCGCATAAGTTCTTCAACCTTCGTAAATCTATCACCATCAACGGAACAGCTAGCCCTCAAAGAAATCCCCACTGCAAGCCCGCTACTGTCCTCTAGCAAGCTTGCTCTTGCGGGCGATGAGCAGAGCCGATTTGCGTTCCCGCTACCAGCTCGCATAAAGGTCACTGTCCATTGCGCTATTTTCTCCGAGGTGCTGTCTTGATATGGCATCAACACATGCGCAAGCGTCTTTGCTCCTTGAGCGTAAATTTCGTTTTCGAAGTTATAGACGACCGAGTTCGAGCCGTCACGGTCTGAAACCGTAACCTCCCACGCGCCGTGCACATTAATGCCATCGCTCAGCCCATTGCTAGCGCGGTAACCACTACCGAACCAGAAAGCCGCCGTTGACAGTATTAATACGCTCAACGCTGTCAGCGTAAGCCACACACCTTTACCCATTAGGGAGCTACCTCCGCGCAACATGTTTAGCCTGTGTGCCCGATCGTATATTGTTACTGGGATTCCGTCATCTACTGAATACCGTCATAGTGTACTCCGCCGTACGAGCCCACAGAGCTACCAAGATAACAGTAGCCTTCGCAACATGTATCCCCCAATCCTAGTACATTGTTCAACTATTCGTGGGTCACTACGGTTGAGCGAGCACTCAACCGGTACTACCATGCCAACAGAACCGTTTGAACAATCACTATAAGAAAGTGTTGCAAGATGCCCTCGCTTGAAGATATGCAACTGGACCCGTACGCGGCCCTCGGCGTAAACAAATGGATCAACGCGAGCTGCCATTGGACAACAGTAGGTGGCACCCTCGAGCCAGACGTAGTGCTTGACGCAATCCGTGCAGCCGCTGCCAATTACGTCGATGTTATGGAACTCCAGAAAGCAGCCGGGCGAATTATCGCTGAATATACACACGCCGAAGACGGGTACATAGTCTCTGGTTGTGCTGCTGGGATGCTCGTCGGCACTGCTGCTGTACTAACCGGTACCGACATGGCAAATATACAAGCCCTGCCTCACCTGACCGGAACCGGAATGAAGTCCAGGGTGATTGCCAACAGGTTCCCTCGAGAAAAAACGTCTGATGGTCGCGAATACATCAACTACGGTTACGCGCAAGCTGTTCGCACGACAGGAATCGAGTTCGACGAAGTAGGCGGGGATGAGCACCCGGTCAGTGCCGAGGAACTGGATGCCGCCTTCGGGGCAGACACGGCCATGGTGTACTGGGGAACAGAGGAACCCCCAGGACACTTAACCGTGGAAGAAGTTGCGGAGATATCACATTCACACGGGGTACCGGTATTGGTAGACAACTCCAACCATCTACCGCCTCGAGAAAACCTCTGGCGATACATCGAAGCCGGCGGCGACCTTGTCGCGTTTTCCGGGGGTAAAGGTATCCAGGGTCCCCAGGGATCAGGGATCCTGGCTGGCCGTGCAGATTTAATAGAAGCTGTAGCCATGCAATCGGCACCGAGCCACGGCATTGGGCGTGTCTGCAAAGTCAGCAAAGAAGAAATCATCGGACAATTGACTGCCCTCATCTGGTGGGCCGAAGGTGACCCTGAAGAACGCATGAGCGAACACTTCAGAAAGTCACAGCAATTGAACGAGCAACTCTCGAGCCTGACAGGAATAAGTACTGACGTGCGATTTCCCGACTTTAGTGGGCGCCCCTACCCAACAGTGATCATCACGTTCTGCGCTACTGATGGACGAACGGGCACCGACATCTTGAACGAATTGGCCGGAGGAAATCCTCCAATTCTTGCAATGGCAGACCCAGGAAACACCAGGGCTGTGCGACTAGACGTGCGCCTGTGCGAAGACAAAGATATCGATATGATCGGTCGACGGCTAAATGAAATCTTCCGCAGATGATGGTTGGGAGTCGACCCGGCCACGACAAACCTCATTTTGGAAACAAGTTACGAGGGAACTAGGTGCCCTGGATCCAGAATGGAACACTACCGGCATGCAACACACCTAACTACTAGGCCCAATCACAGTTAACGAGGTGTTCGTGTTGGCGACGGGCCGAAGACCCACAACTTTGAGCGTGCACGGCGCCACACGTGGCCAAAGATTCTATTTCCGCGAGCCGCAGCACCGTTCTAGCATCTCCACAGAACGGTCAACTATGGTATGACCGGCGTTTTTGACAAGTCGGCTAACGAAAACTGATCGGTGCGTTTCATAACCGCCACGGGAAAATGCTTCTTCTGTAGGAACATAACCACACCAGCCGTTGCTCAATTCCGATATCAAAGTGGTCTTGAAGGGAGACCTCTCCTTGATTTGCAACCCGAATTCTACGAACAATTCCGCAGGGTTGGTAGATATAGCCACCTCATCGTCAATGGAAATACCACCTATCTCGACCGGATAGCTGGTAGGTCCAAGTAACCTAATAGCCTCCGCTTCAGCAGGCCACCTTTGGTCATCTAGCGCTCGAGCATCGTCATCCGTCCCGCGGCAATCATCATCGCAAAACTGTGATTCACTGAGGGGGCGATCCGGGATATCAACTACGACCGAATTTAGTCGTACCTCACCTATATCAACTCTAGCCCTTCCTTTGACATCGTCCAAATAAGCGTCGGCGAGTCTCTCACCAATGGCCCATGCGGCTGCACGACCATCGATCGGCGGGGGCGAATCAGGATCCTCCCACGACGTATTACCACAAGCCCCGGCCAGGTAAACCGTCGGAACATCGGCGCCCAGCTTGCGGCGCACAACATCGCCAAAACGGCCGCCAAAGTCTCTGTGCATGATCGACGGCGGAGGACGACCGGCTACAGGGCTACCGCCAACAACATGGTTATGTGCGGAAAAACTGGTAATTAGGGTAATCGGTGCTCCGTCTGGTTCTTCAAACAAAAGATATCCGAAGTCTGGATCCGTTGGCCCTTCGGCTGGAAGACCAGGTGTTCGGTCAGGGGCAAAAACCATCTTTATTCCACCATCAGGCCTAACATAGCGGCGGTTGAAAGTCAGCCCATTCGTACGCGCATATCCACTAGCTATTCGTGCCGGCCTCATCGACATTTTAGCGGCCTTGATAGCACCAGAAATCGTGTGTCTAAGAAACTCCATGTAACCGGGGTCTGAGTCAGCACGGGAGTAGCGCCACATTGGACCCGTAGGTGGAGCCAAGTGGACGTGATTGGCTGCTATCGTGATGTTAGATGCTGGAATGCCAGCCATACGAGAAGCAAGGTCGCGAATGGAAAGAATGACGGACCGCTCGATTCCTGCTACATCAAGTGAAACGATAGCTGCTGTAGACCTGCCATCAGTGAAAACGGCAGCATGCGCTAAAAGATCACTCTCTTCAGCGTCGTCGCGCCTGAGGTAATGTTGGCCGCGCTCAGCCTCACCTGCAGGGGGCATGATATTGACCGTGCAGCCTCCCGCACGCGGCAATGATGTTCGGTTCAATACGCAGCCTTCCTTACATAGTCGGCATTAAGCTCACTTCCAGTCATAGTACCCCGGCCGATGGGTTTTTTTGGATATTTGCAAATGAGTTCCATCGTGATCATAGAAGTTCGCAATTGTCCTACCTGATCGAGGGACTGCCTTCGGCTCCACATGGAAATCAATACCAAGAAACTTCCCTTCATGATAAGAAGCTTCTACATCTTCCACCTCAAGCGATATGTGATCAATACCGAGAGCCTGGCCTGGCTTACCTTCATGCAACTCGATCTTCAAGGTACCGTCCCTATTGATCAAGTACGCCGATTTCCCATCGTCCAACGTACCCTCTGGAAAGAAGCCTAGCTTCATCCAGAACTCTATAGATTTCTCGATGTCAGCGACGATGAAATCGATGTGCTCTACGTTCGTGATATTCATTTAGCATCCCCTATTGTGTGGCGAATTACGGTGTTGGATCAGTTAACCGATCTAATGTCCCCGTACGGATCAAATGGCCGTTTAAGCAGATTCGGCACTAACCACCATAGTAAACCATGATGACTCCAGATGGGCCCGAACTCTGGTGATTTGCTCGTTTGTACGAGTAGGCGGACAGTGGCATCGCCTCACCCTGGCAGTCAACGAACTCGCTAAAGCCCATAGCACTAGGGAGCATTTTGACCTCTCCTTAGTCTCCCATACCGCTGCCGTTTCCAGTAAAGTGTCGACTGGGTTATACGCCGCACGGGTCTAGATTGCCATAATGGGCATTTATCACCCTTTGAAATTATTTGATGAGGACAACATTGATTTACGACGCTCACGGCTACTTAGGAAATAATCCGGTCTGGGCACAGACCGGACTACCTGTGCCCTTTGAAGGCCCGGATTGGATCAAAATGATGGATAGCACGGGCTTTGACGGCGCGCTCGTTGCACCTCCGGGCGTTGGAGCTCCCGATGACTACCTACCGGACATGGACCGAATTGCAGCAGCTATCAAGGAGTTTCCTGGCCGAATATTCGGCATGTGTAGACTAAAGCCATCACAGGGACAAAAGGCACTGGACCAACTCCGCTTCAGAGTAGAGGAACAAGGATTCCACGCTCTTAAGATGAACACCTTGGACGACAACTACCGGCTTGATGACAGACGCCTGCTTGACCCGATCTTCGAGTTAGCAGCCGAGCTCGGGATCCTTATGTACTTCCACACGGGAGATTCCCATGGCGAGACTTGCCAACCGTCGATGGTTGCAGATGTGGCAGTGGATTTTCCTTCTGCTAACTTCAGCATTGGCCACTGTGGCTATCCTGGCTGGACGGACCAGCTTGTTCCAGCGCTCCGAAAAGCGCCAAATGCACGAGCTGAAACGGCAGGGCTTTTCAGTCCAGCTGCGATCCAAGAGATCATCGACGAAGTGGGCGCTGACCGAATTATGATCGGATCAAATGGGCCAAACTCGCCTATCGATCTGCCATACATCATGGTAAACAAACATATGAACAAACTGACGGACCAAGAAAAAGCACTAGTGGTAGGTGGCAACTTCCGTAAGGCAATCCGCCTAGATAATTAGACTCTCAATCACTACATGATTACTCGTTTGGAGACGTAATTAATGGCTTACGATGCACATGCCTACTTGGGCGATAACCCGATGTGGTCGCTACACGGACTACCGGTTCCGCTTGACGCCGACGCGTGGATAGACATGATGGATATATCAGGAATAGATGGTGCACTTGTGGCACCTCCAGGTGTGGGTGCCAGGGATGATTTTAAACCCGACCTTGAGAGAATTGCTGTCGGTGTAGAAAGATACCCAGAAAGGCTTTTCGGATTCTGCCGGATTAAGCCAAGGAAAGGTGAGTCAGCACTCAACGATCTCCGTTACTGGGTCCGTGAGCGCGGTTTCAAGGCGCTTAAGATGAACACCCTGGACGATAATTACAGGCTTACCGACCGTGACCTGCTATATCCAGTTATCGAAACCTCGGAGAAACTTGGAATTCCTGTTTATTTCCACACGGGCCAGGAGTCTTGGGAGTCGTGCCAGCCCAGCATGGTGGCAGATATAGCTGTTGACTTCCCAAATACCACATTCATATTGGGGCACATGGGGTTTGGTGGCGTAAATGGCTGGCCGGGAGCCTCTGACCAGCTTCTCGACGCCATGAAGCGTGCCTCAAATACCGTGACGGAAACCGCAGGTGTATTCC
>CAZXXH010000009.1:0-6396 GCA_964644645.1 uncultured Dehalococcoidales bacterium | reverse complement strand
AACGCCCCAAACCAGCCCATAGAATTGCCCCGAATCATGTTCTAGAAACACTTTAACAATCTCTCGCGACGCGAAATAGAACTAGTGGTTGGCAAGAATTTGCTCAGAGTTCTCAAGATAGAAGACTAGTGTGTCTAAAACTGTAACCGGGCACCGTTAATCGTATTAGGCTCAGGCCAAAGACTGCATACAGAAATATTGCAAAGAAAAATACAGCCACACTGAAGAGGTAGCCGTGGAAGACTCGAATTGGGGATCGATGTATCGGCAGATCGGAGTAGAACCGGTCATCAACGCTATCGGGAACGTTAGCGTGCTGGGCGGATCGACCGCGTCTCCCGCGGTTCGTTCAGCCATGGAAGCTGCAAGTGACGCGTTCGCGCCTATGCTGGAAACTGCCGAAGCCGCGGGCGCAGCGGTTGCTGAGATGCTCGGGGTTGACGCTGCATGGATAACTTCTGGTGCCGGTTCCGCTATCACCCTGTCCACTGCTGCTTGCATGGCCGGAGACGATCCTGAGCGTATCGCTCAACTACCGAATACGAAAGACCTCCGTAACGAGTTCATAATTCAGGCTAGACAGCGATATACATATGACCGTTGCCTAGAGGTTGCAGGCGGACGCATCATCGAGGCAGGAACGCAGACTCCTGTATCAGATGGTTTTAACAGGACAACCGGGGCTGAACATCACGCGAAAGGGAAAGAGGCCCCCGGTACAAGCGAAGACGATCTTGTTGACGCCATTAGTAACCGCACTGCGGCCATACACTACGTTGCTGATACACGTGTTCACGACCCCAACTTGTTGTCGTTTGAGCAAGTCCTTAAAGTAGCGAAAAATCACAACGTTCCAATGATCGTAGACGCAGCCGGTCAAGTCTATCCAACCGAAAATCTTAGAAATTACGCAGCCGGAGGCGCATCTCTGGTGTGTTATGGAGCAAAGTACATCCAAGCACCACACTCCACTGGGTTTGTAGTAGGTGAAAAAGACTTGGTGCATGCAGTCAGTCGCCAGAGTTTTGCAGCATTTGAGACTCTGGGTTTACGGGCAATCGGAAGGACTCACAAGGTCGACAGGCAAGAGATGATAGGCGTAGTTGCCGCGGTACGGGAATGGCTCACAATGAACCACGAAGACCGATTCGCCACTTACGACACTAGGATTAAAACGATTACCGAACACATGGGGACTCACCAAGGACTCTCGGTTACGGCGCAACGAGAGACTGTTGGTGGCTCATCATATGGCGTTCTACTTGAGATTGGCCCAGAGCAAAGCTCCTTATCACTACAACAGTTGGTAGATGCGCTAAAGGCAGGCTCTCCGCCCGTGTGGACCCGTGTAGTAGGGGGACGAATGCTAATAGCCGTTAATTGCCTAAGCGATGGTGAAGACGAAATAGTAGGCACACGTATCGCTCAAGTTTTGAACACGTAGATCAACGCTCTTCCAAATAGCCATAGGGAGTAAAACCGCATGACGATACTGGATGTGGGCTTAGTAACCACAGATCACACCGCTGAATCAATCATCGAACGCTGCCGCGTACTTGACGTGAAATTAGTAACACTGTCGGTGGCAACGATGCCGGGATTTAAAGAAAAACACTCTCCAGATCTGGACGCTATGAGAACCCTGCAGGGGCGTCTGGCAGATGCTGGAATAAACATTGCAGCCATGAACCAATGGATTGGGCCAGATCAGCGCGGTGGACCAGAGTCGGCCATGATTGAGAACCCTTCCGCTCATCGTAGAGAGATCGACGGACATCTGCGCACCCTTGAAGTTCAGGGCGAACTAGGCATAAATCAGCAGTTGCACTACATAGATACACCACTCCCAGCAGATCCAGCAAAAGATGAGCTCTACTGGACTAACCTGATCGAAATCGTGGGTGAGATCTCTTCACAAGCCGAGGCATCCAAGGTCCGGATCGGACACCACGGGATATGGCGGTGCCTCACGGACGAACTGCGTGACCAGGCGGTTACTGATGGTGTGACGGAGGCCGAGTACCGACAATATCTGAGACATGATCAACACGGGCACCCTGGCTGGCGAGGACCGTATCTCGTGCGCAAAGCCGACGATGTGGGGCGCTTAGCCGATTCAAACCCAAACCCATATCACGGCATCACCATGTGTACAGGGATGTACATCACAGGCGCTGAGCCGGTGATGGAGATTCCGAAATTTGCCGGGAGAATCAATTTTGTCCAGATAAGAGATCTCGATGCGCGCTGGCCTGCCGCACGCGAAGTGTTCCCAGGAACCGGAAATCTGGATTTCAAGGAGATCCTCCGCCAATTGCTCCGTGCTGGTTACTCAGGATTCCTGCATCCAGAACACCTTGGTCACCCACGTTGGCCCGGCGAGGATCAAGTGCTCGAAGCAACGAAAGTGTTAAAAACCTGGGTCGACGAGGTGGAAGCAGAACCCGAATTCGAATAACCAACCTGATTACAAAACACGCCCAAAAACAAGTGGAGGTTCAAATTACGTACACCAACAATGGGCAAAATAGATCATTAGAAATGGGTGCCGGCACTTCACTCAATTTCGAGCACGGGACGGAGGATCCCTCCAACGTCATCGAAGCACATGCTGATTCGGCCTTGAAGCGCTGCAGCACGCTAGGTGTTGATCGACTAACGATTAGGTGCCAAGGGCTACCGGGATTCGACCATCTCACGTATACGGGCGCGCCAGAGCGCAATCACCTGAAGAAACTGGTAGAAGCTATGGGGGAGCGTGGCATTCACGTAGACGCACTTACGAAGCTTAACGCGCTGGGGCTCGATCAGGACATAGTGCGTAATCCAAAAGCTCACCAAGCGGCAATCGACGGGATGCTTGCAACGATTGAAGCCGCACGATTTGCTGGAATCGATACGATCCTGCATTACGTGAACCCCATCGAGCCGGAAGATCCAGCCGAAGATGAGGAAATATGGGGCAATATAGCCGATATTTTCCGCGAATTGATGACTCAGTGTGAAAGCTCCAATGTTCGCCTCGCGAACCATGGAATATGGATGACGGTAAAAGAACCACTACGAACTGAAGCCCTTGCCGAAGGCCTTACTTACTCACAGTACCGACATTTTCGACCCCACAAGTGGCCTGGTCCCTACCTCGTGCGCTCCGCTGAGCATATCGCAAGACTAATTGAAGTCGAGGTTCCCAGCATCTATAACGGGTCGGCGATGTGCACTGGCATGTACATTAACTACGCAGACGTGCCTGAAATGGTAAAAAGGTTCAAGGACCGTATTTACTTCGTGCAAGTTCGCGACTTACGCGATCAGTGGCCCGAAGCCGTTGAGGTAATGCCTGGTAAAGGAGACCTAGACTTTCCACATATTCTTAGATTACTTAAAGACATCGGCTACAAGGGAATGATCCAGACGGAACACTACGGTGATCCAACCTCCGAGGACGAAGATCAGGAAATGGAAGCGGTAGATCAACTAAAACAGTGGCTAGAGGAACTATAGAGCGACGAACGAATCGTTCACTGACAACAAGTAAACCATACTGCCACTAGAGGGCCGCTCACCATGGAAAAAAGACCGCTTGGGCAAACCGGACTTGAGGTAAGCCGTGTTGGCGTTGGCTTAGCGCAAATCGGCCAATTGGACCTAGATGCCGAGTCCAGAGTAGTAAAATTACTCAACCATGCGATCGATTCGGGCATTAACTTTTTCGACACCGCGGCAGCCTACGGGAACAGCGAGGAGTTGATCGGTCGCTCCATCTCTCATAGGCGCGATGAGTTTGTCTTGGCTACCAAGTGTGGGCATTGGGCATCATTGTGGCCATGGACGGCGCAGACGATAGTGGAAAATGTTGATCAATCCCTCAGACGCCTTAAAACCGACCACGTCGACATTCTACAAATTCATTCCGCGCCAGTGGAGATACTTGAACGGGGTGAAGTCACCAGAGCTCTTATAGACGCAAGAAATGCTGGCAAAACTCGATTTGTCGGCTATAGCGGTGACAACGAAGCTGCATCTTGGGCGGTGGAAAGTGGTCAGTTCGCAACGCGCCAGACATCCTTCAACCTCGTTGACCAACGTGCACGCACTCGTCTTTTCCCTTCGCTACGTGATAGAAAAATGGGATTGATCATAAAGAGACCAATCGCAAATGGGGCGTGGGGTGGGTCGCTAGATTACGCTGGGACGTCGGTGATGTGGCGTCGTATTTACGATCGTGCTGAACAAATGCGCTCACTTGGCCAGGTCCCGGGTACTCCGGAGGACCGAATCCGACTAGCCATGGGTTTCACCTTTGCGCATCAAGAGGTAGATGTAGGCATTGTAGGAACAACAAATCCGGATCATCTAGCTTCCAACATCCGTTTGTTCAAAGAGGGTCTGTCGATACCCGATGAAACCATCGAGGAACTATATAATCGCTTTGATAAGCTTGGAACCGATTGGGAACAATTGACATAACAAGAACCATTAAGAAGGATAAGACAGTGAGTATCAACCTCGTTATTTCTCTAGAAGTAGAGGATTTTGATAAAACAAAATCTGTTTTCGACACCGCTGCCAATGCACGCATTGAAGCTGGTATTACAGCAGAGATTTACAGGAATATAGATCGCCCAAATAATGCCTGGGTAATTGGTACGGCAACATCAAAAGAAGCGTTTGTAGCATTTTTCTCGTCCCCAGCTCAGCAGGAGCGCATGAAAAATGCTGGAGTGACTTCGCCGCCAACGGTAACGTTGTTGCAGCCTGAGTAGCCCATGACATTGGGCGCTCATATCCTGACTCTACTGTTATATCGGTACCATGTTCGGAACGAGCCGTTATTAGACTGCGCCAGGTCTACCGCGGATGCGAAACAGATGCCTATTTAACCCACCCGCTGCCCGTACCCACGACTACCTTTTCCCCTCTCTGGTTATCGCACCAAAGTTCCAGTTCGAATCGTGTTAATTGGCCATCCAGTTGTTTACCCAAAACACGTGCGTGAGCCACAATATCATCACCGACCAGGATCAACCCGATAAATTTTACGTCCATGCGACCGCGTGACTGCCAATTATCGCCGAACATGTCAGACATCATATCGGCCAGATTACCCAACGGCATAGCTCCGGAAGCCGCCCTGTCTGGCAACCCGCAGGCTTGGGCAAATTCAAGGTCCGTATGAATATTTTTCGCAGGCCAGCCACCGCCTATCGGCCAGCCACCCGAAAATTGCCAAGTACGATAGGAAGAAACCTTCTTAATACGTCCTGAAGCTTTGAACCCTTCTGGCGTCGAGGAAGATATATACATGCTGTTCACTTGGATTCCCCAGAGGCCCCAGGATACGGACCACCCATGTATGTGTACGTAGACAGTCGACGAATAGCAGGGCCTGTAGGTGAAACGATAACAGCCTCAACTACTTGAAAAGGCCGGCTACGTCTCTCAAATGTGTCCGTTACGTGCCATCGGACGGTAAGCTTGTCACCAACCCATGCTGAACCAAGAAATTCAACCACTTCACGTGCATGTACAGCTGCAACACCAGGAGGCAGCTTGAACGAAGGACTCCGTGTGTGATTGCTGAAATTAATTAGTAAGCCGGGGTGCACCAGAGGCAACCTGTCGACAACTGAACCGACGTACCGGTCGCTGAAATCCTCTTCGGCCTGAAGATAGCTCTCATTCATCTCTTCGGAAACCTTAAACTCCAACGTCTCAAATACATCACCGGCTATCAGAGCGTCCGCTGTTTTACTACTACTCATAGCAAGTCACCTCCACAAGATTCAGTAGCCTCTCTGAAGCGTACCACCGATTAGTCGAGCCGTTCGTCAACAAATCGACGGAACTTGTATCCCCGAGCAATCTCTCCAAAACTGTCAGATGGGATGAACTCTATTTCAGGAACCACTTCTAGGCCTGCACTTACTTTGGCACTCACTGACCTTGTTAAAGGTACACGCATCTCGGGATCAGTCGCCAACCTCAGCAACAGGATGTCCGTGGAATATGGATCATCCGTCTTTTCCTTACGAATAACCAGTTGGAACTCCTTGGCCCCTTCGTTCAACACGCCAGCCAATTGGTCCAGTAAAGATGCCGGGTTAACAAGGGTGCCGTTCACTTTAGTCAACCCATCAGCCCGGTAGGGATCACCTATAAAACGTGGCTCCGTACTACCGCAGTGTGGGCAGGGTGAGTGATCTATCGCAACGATGTCACCAACTTCATATCGCAGTAGTACCGTACCTCGCCGGTTCAGATGGCTGACAAGTAACAGGCCAGGCTTACCGTCTTGCAAATGCGCACCAGTTTCAGGGTCGATCACCTCGAAGTAAAACTGCTCCGGTGCAGCCTGATGGCGTCCCCCAAGCTCAACACACTCAGTCGCAGGCG
>CAZXXH010000008.1:30412-32265 GCA_964644645.1 uncultured Dehalococcoidales bacterium | reverse complement strand
AATGCGCTCTCGCTGCTCGACTGCACTTAGGAACATTAACGCACGATCGTTCATGAATGCCTCTATGACTATTAGGTGTTGTCTGAGCCAAAAAAAGACTCTGGGACCGTATCAGGCTACGCTAAAATACGCACGGTTTAATGTTAAGTGAATCGCACCGCAGTGCACATTACTGGAACACAACTGAATATTCCATAGTTTCCAATTATTTATGTCACTATGGGAACCCAAATGAGGCCCAATCTGTCCTAAATGGCTACGGGGATTGTCATGCCGTCGTGGGCCAGCTGGACATCTAGGGTCTCCGTGTGCAGCAGTTTCCCGAGATCAACATTAGTTTGGTCGTGATCGAAGTCGTGTGTCATATCTGTGAACAGTGTTTTCTTTGGGCGCAAGCGTCGGACTACCTCTAGGGATTGGTCCAGGATCATATGCGAACCATGTGGTGGAGTTGTGCGGAGGGCGTCCAGAATCAGAAGGTTGGCGTTGCTCATAATGTGTTCCGTAGAAACTGGTATTTCGGATACATCGGAGATGTATGCAACGGGTCCAAAGCGAAAGCCTAGGGCTGTGTAAGATTGCCCGTGCCACACTGGCAGAGGGCTAAAACGTAGTCCGTCAATGTGGAACGGGGTTTCATTGATGACACGAAAATCAATTTTTGCTACGCCACCCCCGCCGGTACTGTGTTCCTTACTGACGAGATAAAAGAACATTTTGGACACAACCTCCAAATCTTGTCGGCGAAGGTACACTGGGATGTTTTTTTGGACGTTATTGGTCCAATCCCTCAGATCATCTAGGCCGGCGATGGCGTCCGCATGAGCGTGCGTCAACACAATCGCGTCGATTTTCCGGACGCCGTGAACAGGGAACAAATCTAGGGCAGACTGCCAGAAAGTTTTGCCGGTATCGATGATGATGTTTCGTATCCGTCCATCTGGGTGTGCGTACTGGATAAGAAGGGAGGTGTTGCGGCGTCTATTTTTGGAGCCGGATGCCGTTGCGGAGTGGCAAACATGACAGATGGATCCTTGTTTGGTGAGACAACTGACTCGTGGAACACCTTCGGATGTACCGGTGCCGAGAAAGATAATTTGACTTATTTTTTTTTCGAAACCGGAATCTTTAGTCGTGAAATCCGATTCCGCCGATTGTTGTGGTGAAGAAAACATTGGTTAATCGTAAGGTACATACTGATCCTTGTGTGGGTAGAACAGGACCAGTTGTAGATGCAGATTAGTGTCATTCGGGAAAAATCTCAATTAAAGAGGGTCCACATGTCTGACGCAGAGCGACTTTTGGCGCAGTTTGAGTCCGGAGTGTTGGTAAGGCCGATCAGTGAACGGCCTAATGTAATCGATTTAGTGCGGGCTTTGGCAGAGGTGTGCGGTGTCGTTGGTGCTGCTGAAACTGAGGGTGCTAAAGACTTGTTACACCAAGTAGGGAGAGCAGAGAGACTAGTGTTTGTACTGATTGACGGTCTCGGTTCGGCCATGCTGGATCGTTTGCCATCAGACTCTTTTCTGGTCCGTAATCGCGTACGTGACCTCAGTACCGTTTTTCCGTCAACGACTGCACCTGTGCTGACCAGTATAGCGACCGGTGAGTGGCCCGCGCAGCACGGGGTGACGACTTGGTTCACTTACCTTCCGGAAATAGGTACAAGAATTACAGCGTTGCCGTTTGTACGGACTTTTGACGGACTACGACTAGGTTCATTGGGCATCACGGGTGAGCAGGTGTATCCCATTCCGGCTTTAAGGAGGCGCTTCTCCCGTCTCTCGGATACCCTTGCTCCTGTGGCAATAGCGGGGAGTATTTCGTCGTTGATTCTGAATGGTGGTTCTAGG
>CAZXXH010000008.1:23448-30402 GCA_964644645.1 uncultured Dehalococcoidales bacterium | reverse complement strand
TTACGAGTCGGTGGATGAAGCATTTGAGTTATGTGTAGATCTCGTTGAACGGGAGAAAAAGTCACTGTTTATGCATATATACCTACCTCAAGTGGATTCAGCAGCTCACCAATATGGTGTGGGCAGCAAAGAAGTCAACGATGCAATCCGGCAAGTGGCTGTCGGGATAGAGCGGATGTGTAATGCTATCGGCGACCGGGCGCGGGTCGTGGTTACCGCAGACCATGGTCATTTGGATGCTCCTGTTGAGGCTAGGCACAGGGTGGACCCTCGAGATGAACTGGGGTCAATGTTAGCGACTCCTCCAGGAGCTGACACAAGGGTTCTGCTTTGTAGGCCAATGCCTGGGAAAATCCATAGATTCGTTGACGCGTTTAGGGAGAGATTCGGGGAGCGGTTCTTCGTTTTATCGACTGACGATGTCGAGCGGATAGAATTATTTGGTCCTGGTAATTTGTCCACACTGACAAGGACACGAGTCGGTGATGTCGTGGTGATATCGGCAGGAGCTGATTCAATTGAATATGCCGACAGAGGGAAGGAGTTGGTGGCTAAAATGGCTTCAGTCCATTCTGGTCTCTCTGTCGACGAAATGTTGGTTCCGCTAATATTAATTTAGGATGTCCGGAACTATACGGGCTATTGGTGAGAGCCGTGATTCATTTAGAGATCCAGCAAGTTATCACTTAGTGATATGTTGTCCCTTAGGTAACAACCGGTTTTATGAATCTGGTGAGCCACGCGAATGGTAATTCGTGAATATGCTAATGCTCAGGCCGTGGAAGGGATAGAACATGCATACCAGTAGGGCCAGGCTGAAGGAACGACTGAAAAATGGTGAAACCGTGGTCGGGCCATTCGTTATAGTGCCTTCGATGACCATGGTGGATTCACTAGGTTATTCTGGGATGGACTTTTGCATTATAGACACCGAGCATGGTCCTATTAATATGGAAACTGCGGCCGACTTAGTGATAGCTGCAGATGGAGTCGGCGTGTCTCCTGTGATAAGGGTGGGCGCTAACGATGATCGCTTAATTTTGAGAGCTCTGGATATTGGCTCCTCCGGGGTTCAGGTGCCACAGATCAATAGCAAATCGGATGCGGAAGCAGTGGTACGCGCCTCAAAGTATGCCCCGTTAGGCGAACGTGGGCTATCTGTGTTTACAAGGGCGGGGGATTATTTCAAATACTCAGGTGATGGGCATACCGAACGCCAGAATGAGGACACCACGGTTATCATTCATATAGAGGGAAGGAGGGGTTTGGCCAATCTTGAAGAAATTATGACCGTACCTGGTATCGACGTATTCTTTCTCGGCCCATACGATATCTCTCAATCGTTGGGTATACCTGGCGAGGTCACCGCTGACCGGGTTGCAGAAGCCCTACGGAACGCGTCCGAAAAGGCTCGTTCGCAAGGACGAGTGGTTGGGTCATACGCAAAAGACACGGATATGGGGCGTTGGCTTCTAGAGATTGGTGTGCAGTACTTAGCTGTAAACGTTGACGCCACTATTTACACACAAGCTTGTGAGCAAATAGCGAACGAACTTCGTCGATAAATATTGTCCTTGGTAAAGACACTCATTACGTGTTCAACGGATCAAAAAGTCTTTAGGATTCATCTTCAACTCACATTGGGTATTTGAGGTTATCTCTGAGAACTTGACCGCGTGTTACAAAGCCTTCACTACTGGTTTTACGAAGGTGAAACGGTGGGACAATATCGATTCTGATTCCGACTATTGCGGGGCGTAGCGCAGAGGTAGCGCGCCTGGTTTGGGACCAGGAGGTCCCCGGTTCGATCCCGGGCGCCCCGACCATTCTCAATTAAATTGATAGAAGTATTCTTCGCAACCTCCCACGATGTTCGTAATCACCGAAGAGAGGATCTGTTCTTTGAAGAAAAAGAGTTTACTAGTTGTAGGAGCCAGTGGCCGAGTTGGCGGTGTGTTTTTAAAAACATTTGCAGAGTAGGTATGAGTTATCTGAACTCAATCGCAGATCAATTTCTTAGCACCATGAACAATCGTGTTCCTGTGACCGGCACACGGGAGTGTTGCGTGCGTTCCTCTTAGTCGAATCATGATGTAGGCGGAACTTTCGGGTTGGATATCTGATCATCATCTTGGATGTAGCATTTAATTTATCTGTTACGCTGCCTATCAGGTATGAATATGAACAGAAGTACGGTTTAGGCAAGTAGTCAGAACTTTTTGCAACACTTGCAATGAGGGAAGGCAGGCGCCAAGGAAGCGGGGCTACACAGTGATAGTAGTAACTACCAATGAAGTGTGCGGGCGGCACACGGAAGAAGTGCTTGGGATGGTGAGAGGGAACGCCGTTCGAGCAAGACATATTGGTAAAGATATATTCGCGGCGTTGAGAAATGTAGTTGGCGGTGAGATTTCAGAGTACGCGCAACTGATGTCAGAATCCAGGGAACAGGCGACACAGCGCATGATCTCTGAATCGCAGCTACTGGGAGCGAATGCTATTGTGGCAGTACGATATCAAACAGCGACTATTGCCCAAGGCGCGGCCGAAATTCTGGCTTACGGTACAGCGATTAAGTTATCCGAATAGGATGCGAGTGCCGTACAGTTGCGGACTTGTTCAAGCTATTGTGTTGCATAGGCTCTAAACGTTCTATGCGATAGTGGTTGTCGTATCGAGTCTTAGTTGTCGGCTCGCTAATAAATAGGCTGACGTGGCGAGGCCTATTAGCGCAGCACCTATGCAGTAGGCGATTTCGAATCCTAGAGCTGGGCCGATAAGGAATCCGGCTAGAGGCCCGATTGCTGCACCTAAATCCGACCATGTTGAATGGCGTGCCATGGCATCCGCCCTCATGTGATTGGGCGCTGTCTCCCCCATAGAAACATCTAATGCGATTTCTAAAGCTAGACCGGCTATAAACATTACCGCTAGAGCAAAGATCAATAACTCCACCGTGGACGTTGTGGCGGCTAGGGCGAGTGAAAGTATCGCGATAGTAGCCGAACCAAAGATAGTTTTTCTGCGCCCAAAGGTGTCGGATATGTGTCCGAGTTGAATCGAGAGAGCCAGATCTGCAAACCACCGAATCCCGATGATTATTCCAGCCAGAGTGACTAGTCTCGCCGTGAAACCGAAAATTGTCGGGTCTCTTTCAAGGATTTCAGACAGGTATGGTGTAATTGTGGCTATGATTAGGCCGTTCGACGTGAATGCAGCTCCAAACCGTAAAATCGAGATTGTAAGCATCAGTATGCGTCGACTGCTCTGACCTACTGGTATGCGAGTCACTGGTGCGTTCCATAACCGTTCTAAATAACCACCAAACGTGTTGTTTTTCTCCGGATCTTTTTGTAGACGGTACTTTCGTAAGGACAAGTTCGGCGACCTCGTGGCTACCATGATCCCAATAATGCCTATGCCAGCCATAACTGTGAAAGTTGCCGAGTGCGAAGTGAGGTCGACCAAAAGGGCTCCTGCGGTCACAGCTACAAAGCTGCCCAACCGCTGACCTGCATTAAAGAAGCCCATCAGTCGCCCGCGTGTATTTATATCGCCAAGTTCGAAGGCGGCTAGCTGTCCTGCCAAGCGGAGGAAGGAATAAGCAATTCCCCATGCTGTCCGAGCCACTAGAAGTACGATGACGCTGCTGCCCAGAGCGTAGGATAGTGTTGAGGCGGTGCCTAAAACGGTGGCGGCAATAAACGGTATGCGGAATCCAAATCGTTGGTACGCATTGGCTGCAGCGACGTTGCTAATGAGTCGTACGAAACGATTGATGCTAAGTGCAAGTCCAAGCCAGAATCCTGCCCCAATCCCTAGAGTGGGTACGATGCCGAAGTTTGCCGCGTACGCTGGCAGCACTATGTATATGAGCGAATCGCCTAGTATGACAGCGGTCGTAGGGAAAACGATCAGAACCATAGGTGTTGGGATAGCTGTAAATCGCTTGTGAAAGTTCACGCTGATTGTTCTTTAGGTGGAGCTTTTATAGATGAGCGAATTTCGGTGCCTCGAATGTGGCAGCGAGGTTAGAATTAAATTACAAGGAGCGGGCAAATCGCGCCCAACATTTATAGGACACCCAAAAAGATGATGACCTTGCCCGTTTTACAGAGGGTTGTTGGCTGTTTAATTTACTTAGAGCTAAACATTATGGTTAAGTCACCATAGTCGAGAGTCAACGATTACAAATCTAATCGGACGGCTCGTTTCATGTGAGATCAGTGGTATTTCCCGTTAGGAATCATCGCTACCTATGCCAAGGCGCCTTAACCAGCGGCCTCTCTGCCTCTCATTTTCGGGCGTGGAGTTGTTGCTAACAGTATTTCCTTCGGTTGGTTCGGGCGGTTTATTGCGTTGCCTGAAGGCAGGCGGTTTGGGAGGCAATGTACGATCAACGGCCCGTTCATCGTTTCCGCGACTGTTAGTAGATGTATCGCGGGCGGATCCGCCCACGCGACGGCGGACTGGTGTGCGCCGGATTCCGGGCGCGGATTGCTCTAAGTCGGAAGGTTTTGGTGCCTCACGGGAAATGGAATTGGGCCTGCTCTCATTGCGCGATTGTTTCGAAGCCCCGGTACTCGATGGTTGCGCTGGCCGGCTGCGGGTTCTGGATCGAGTCGTTGGTTTGGCGCGAGCTCGCGGCTTTTTATCCTCGCCCTCGTGTGAAGAGTCTCCATCGTCGATGTCATTCTTCGGAGTCGATTTTGATAACGCATTTCTCTGACTTCGACTCATCCAAAGTCCACTAAAGAATGTTTTGGTCAACTTTATATGGAGATCAGCTACGCGTTCTGCCTCAGGGGCTATGTTGGATTCAAAGGCGGTGACTTCGACGTGTTTTCCGAGTTCCTTAACCGCTTCTATAGCAGGGAAGAAGTCCCCGTCTCCGCTAACTAGGATAGCGGTGTCGTAAAGATCTTGGTGTGCCTTTCTCAGCATATCTATCGCGATCATCACGGCTACGCCCTTTTCGACCTTCGCCTCCCCTCTGGCCTTGGAAATGCCGAGTCGAACTTGTAGATATGGTGTTTCATACAGTGATCGTAGAAAACGATCTTGATCCGCGACCGCATCTGGGTTTCTCTCAGATTCTTGACGAATGTTGTAGTAATAGGTGCGGCGTAAATCTCGTCCGTTTGCCAGTTTGTTTGAAAATTTTCCAAACTGAAGATCGTGGCGACCGCAATGCTGTGATAAGACGTGGTAAAGGTTACTGCCGTCAATAAAAACCATAACGCGCTCATCGGCGCGCGTGGGTGGAGAGCTAACGCTCTTAGTAGACATAGGGGCCTCCGAACAGGTAGCAGCGTGGCTGATTGTGCCACTTAGAGTGAAGTATGTGGTTCAGCCCGTACTGACGGGCCGCCGGACGTGGAGTGCCGGTTTTGAAGATATAGAAAATAGGATTTGTGTTTTTTGGAACCGGGCCCTTGTGACCGAGCATTTTGTAACGCTCGTATTAGGACCCGTGTTCGTAGAAATCATGTTCTACGTCCGTACATGGTACTACTATCTAAGCCTAAAGCGCACAGGAAATGTCTCACCATTACGAGCAATAGTACCGATTTTATTTAATTCATTCTGATGTAGTATCCGTAACGATTCCGTGGATTTGATTCTTGACTTGACGTAGTTTCAACGGCCCCAGATCATTGTCGATGAGAAAAGGCCTGTGCTCGGCCTGCACTAGAACGGTGGCATCTAACCACAGGGGGGCAACCCGTACATGCAAGTGATCAAAACATTTCCTACGCCATGTTTTATGCCTAATGGGTTGCAGTGGACAGACCAAGGCTTGTTCGTAATAGATCAACATACGGACAATATTTATCTTCTAGATCAAGATGGTGAAGTGATACGAACAATCTCTACACGTAACGAAAACGCATCAGGCATAACAATTGGAGATGGGTACTTGTGGACCGCTTCAAATGGGAGGACGAAATCACGCCCATATCGTTCTTGGGATACCCATTTGGGCTATGTCTACAAGCTGGACTTTGAAACTGGGTGTGTCGTCGAGCGATTTCGGACACCCGACGGTGATGGAATACACGGTGTGGAATGGGATGATGGCTTTCTTTGGATTACTGCGTTCAGTCCCAAGGCGTTGATACTGGTGGACCCGAAGGATTTTAGAGTAATAAAACATTTCCCTGTGGAATTGGAGCGATTACACGGCTTAGCGCGTGATGGCGATGGCATATGGTGCGCGCACACAGGGGATAGGTTAATCGTGAAATATAGTGTGGAGACTGGAGAAGAGATTGATCGTATCGCCATGCCGAGCGATGGACCAAGACCTCATGGACTTTCCATTAAAGATGGGCAGCTTTGGTACTGTGACGCTAATTTTCCAGACGTAGACAAGCAGCCAGCACCGGAAATAGGAAAGATTGTCCGTTAACTGTTTTAATTTACCGAACGGTTAATCAGTTCTGATGGCCGTGGATGGAGGGGGTTGCTGATGATTATTCTTGCTGATATTTAATTGTGGATAGTGGACTTACTAGTGAATGTTATTGGATTAGTCCTGAGCGTTGGTAGTAGATGTCTTGAACGACAATGTCATGAGGTAACTTGGATTGGGTACAAATAACCTGGTGGTCGACAGCCACCACCATTTTTGGGACATAACGCGGTTGACTTATCCCTGGATGCCTCAAGGAGAACATCTGCTACGCCGTAATTACCTGCCAGTAGATCTGGAGCCCGGATTGAAATCCGCCGGAATTGACCGCACCGTAATTGTACAAGCACATCAGTCTGTTGATGAGACTCGGTGGCTACTCGCTATGGCGGATAAAATCGAATTTGTAGCTGGTGTGGTGGGATGGGTAGATCTCACTGATGATCGATTGTCGGAGACGCTCGACGATCTACAGCAAAACCCGTACTTTAGCGGAGTTCGACATATATGGCATGATGAGCATGACCCCGCGTGGATAT
>CAZXXH010000008.1:4988-23436 GCA_964644645.1 uncultured Dehalococcoidales bacterium | reverse complement strand
GGTTCGCGGGCTAGGCGAACTGGCTGAGCGCGGAAGCCCGTACGATCTACTAGCGCGACCGATTCACTTGCCTCTGATAGAGCCCCTGCTAGACCAGATTCCTGACCTTAAGACGGTGGTTGATCACATTGGTAAGCCTCTAATCCACGAACGGGCCCTTGAACCATGGTTAACGGACCTTCGTTTGGTAGCTCAGATCCCAAATGTGTGGTGCAAATTGTCCGGAATGGTTACTGAGGCTGATATGGAAAACTGGACCGTTGACGATCTGCAGCCATACGCTGGTTATGTGCTAGAAATGTTTGGAGCGGACAGATTAATGTTCGGATCAGACTGGCCAGTGTCGTTGCAGGCTGCGAGTTATGAACGGGTGGTGGGTTCGACATATGAAGCGCTGGGCCCAATTAAGGAAATCGATAGGATTAAGATATTTGGCGCGAACGCAATCGATTTCTACAGCCATGAGTAAGTGAACGCGGAAGTAAGAGTCGTTTGATCTCCTAAATCCTATGAGTGCTATTAGCTGTGTGTGTTAAAAATGTGGGGGGGTAGTCCAACTGGTGAGTGGAATGGATAGCAACGTTTATCGAGCTTCATGTCAACGGGCCTTGTTACAAATTTGAAAGATGCATTCTAAGGGGTCGTGTCAATACGGCAACCGATTGGTGAAAACAATAACTGTGGGAGATTATTAGATGAGGTCACCCGATTCTGAAAACGGCAGATTCAAAGTTATCGGAACCCGGCCTGTCAGGCATGACGGACTCGACAAGGTGACTGGACGTGCTGTTTACGGGGGGGATGTGAAACTACCTGGTCTGGTCCAAGCGGCCGTTCTGAGAAGTCCAATGGCGCATGCCCGCATCAAGAGGATAAATACATCGCGGGCATCGGCCTTGGCGGGTGTTATTGCGGTCATGACGGGCAATGATATTCCAGTCGGTGGCCTTGAATCGGAACGGGTCATGGCTCGAGAAACCGTCGTATTCAAAGGGCACCCCATTGCGGCTGTAGCTGCGTTCGACAAAAACACAGCGCTGGAGGCGATAAAACTTGTCGAGGTTGAATATGAAACACTGCCAACGATATTGAACGTCAACGATGCTATGGCCGACGGGGCCCCATTAGTTCATGAGGGGTTTGTGGGTAACCATCTGGGAGAGCCAGTGGAAGGTACAAATATTGCTAGTTTTATACGTCACGAACTGGGCGATGTGGATGAAGGATTCGCATCCGCAGTGACTGTGGTGGAGCGCGAAGTGTCATTGGCTACGGTTCACCAAGGATATATCGAACCTCAAACCGGAACTGCTATGTGGAGTGAAAATGGTTTTATAACTGTTTGGACCAGTACTCAGGGGGCGTTTGGCATACGTGAGCAGATGGCTCACCTAATGGACCTGCCGGAGTCTAAGGTGGAAGTGGTACCCACGGAGATAGGTGGTGGTTTTGGGGGGAAATAAAACGTATATCTAGAGCCAATAGAGGCGTTACTTTCCAAAAAGTGTGGACGGCCAGTAAAGGTTTATATGGAACGGACATCAGTTTTTGAGGCTACTGGTCCTGCCGCGGCTGCTACTGTGAAAGTGAAAATGGGGGTAGATCAGCAAGGACATATTTCGGCTGCTACAGCAGAATTGCGTTATGAGGCTGGAGCGTTTCCAGGCGCTCCGATAGAGGCTGGCTCTGAATGTTGCTTTGCAGCTTATGATATTCCTAATGTGAAAATTGATGCTTATGACGTGCTTGTCACCAAGCCAAAGACCCAAGCTTACCGCGCTCCCGGGTCGACCCATGTAGCGTTTGCTGTAGAGTCAGTGGTGGATGAGATTTGTGAAAAACTTGGTGTGGATCGTATCGAATTCCGACTCAACAACGCGTCAAGAATGGGCGGTCGACAAGCGTTAGGTCCCAAATGGGGCAAAATTGGCATATCTGAGGTGTTACAAGCGGTAAGGAACTCACCCCATTGGCGGAGTTCTATTGATCAGATAGATGTCGCTGGACGGCGCCGTGGGCGCGGGGTAGCTACAGGATACTGGCGAAACGCCGGACGTCGTTCAGTTGTTGAACTTCATGTCAGCGCAGATGGGAAGATATCGATGGTTGAAGGATCAGTCGACATCGGTGGAACGCGCGCTTCGATAGCGATGCAGGCTGCGGAAGTACTCGGCGTATCTGCGGAGGATGTGCAGCCGCGAGTTGTTAGTACCAATCATATTGGCTACACAGACAGTACAGGCGGGAGTAGGACCACTTATGCGACGGGGACTGCAGCGATTAAAGCTGCACGTGAAATAGTGGCTGAAATGAAGAGACGTGCTGCTTTGTTGTGGGAACTTGATGAAACCTTGGTCGGGTTTTCAGATGGGACCTTTTTCGTAGATTCGGAACTAGATCTGAAGATGTCTTTCAAGGAACTAGCTGGCAAACTTCAGGGCACAGGTGGTCCTGTATCAGCTACAGGCAGCGTTGATGTAGAGGAGGCGATCGGTGCATTTGCTACGCACATCGTGGACCTAGAGGTCGATACCGATACAGGCAAGGTTGATGTACTTCGGTACACGGAGGTTCAGGATGTTGTAACAGCTATTCACCCTTCATATGTCGAGGGTCAAATACAGGGAGGTGCAGCGCAAGGCATAGGATGGGCTCTTAGTGAGGAATACTTTATGGGATCTGATGGTCACATGAAGAACAGCAGTTTCCTAGACTACAGAATGCCTACCAGTCTCGATCTGCCGGATATTGAGACAATATTGGTTGAGGTCCATAATCCGCTTCATCCCTTTGGTGCAAAAGGTGTAGGTGAAGTGCCCATTGCACCTCCAGTCGCGGCGGTGGCCAATTCGCTTTACAATGCTTTGGGCATTAGGTTCCGTACCACGCCCATGATGCCGGGGGTTGTGCTCGCTGCGGTAGATTCTTGGAATCCGTAGCTGACAGGTAGCACACCACAACTCTGGGCACGTATTCGCATGCAGTACGATGGGTAAGCACTGTGTCGCTAACTCTAGCCCACCTCAATAGTTAAATTATATTTATGAGATTGTTGGGAGTTAGTTCAATGTTGTCCGAGCGGTATTTGCAGCTCGGGCGAACCCTGTACATCCAGACTTGAACTGGAAAGTCAGCATCTGCTGTGCCCTCCATAAGCGAACTATTACGATGGTTTGATAAGTCGACCAATGGTCTGGAAGATCCAGTTTGTTAGCCTGCGCAGTGTACGTATGCCTAGGGCGGTAGACCCTTTGGTGCGAGCGATGCTGGAAGAAACAGTTGCGGCACTGCCGCCTTCCCATAGAGAGTCCGACGGTGGTTCAATTGATAACACGCCGGCTACTACCGCAGTGACGTTGTCAGTTCCACCTGCACTGTTGGCGAGCCTAATGAATTCTTTCGCCGCGTGAGCGGGCTCATAATCCGATAGCACTCCCGCAATTGTGGCATTGCTGACAAGACCATGGAGCCCATCAGAACAGAGTAGCAGGAGATCACCGGCCTCGAGAGGATAAGAGAGGGTGGCAGGTTCAACGATGTTGCCGATACCAACCGCGCGGGTTAGTAAATTGCGACGAGGGTGTGTAGCAGCTTCCTGTTGGGTAATATTGCCGCGTGCTACTTCTTCAGCTACCCAGCTATGGTCAGGCGTCAATTGGGTTAGCGCTCCACCACGCTGAAGATAAATACGGCTATCTCCAATGTGCCCTACGAAGACGGTATTTCCCTCTATAAGCGCCACCGACAAGGTGGTACCCATACCGCGTGTTTCCGGGGTCTGGGCAGCTGCGAACACCTCTTGATTGACACTTATAAGTACATCGTGAATCTGCTTTGTACGACCATTCTCTTAGCCAGAGCTGGATGGACCTTTGCCCAAAAGCCGCATTACTCCATCAATGGCGGCGTGGCTGGCTCTCTCTCCAGCGCTGTGCCCACCCATGCCGTCTGCAACGGCAAGTATGCCGCCCACGCCATTCGGTGTGTTAGGTGGCACAAGGGCTGCGTAGGCGTCCTCGTTGTTTTTCCGTACGCGGCCTTTATCTGAAAGAGCTCCAAGTGTCAGTTGATGACCCAGTGGCATTGCACGTTCTGACTTTTTCAAATTGACACCAACACACGACTCAAAATTAGATAGTGGTTTGACACAGGCTCCCCCAACTGAAGGTTCAGATTTTGTCCAGGGTTAAGTGACACGATTCGGATTTAACCTGTGGGATCCATCACGACGATATCGCTTGCCCCAAGCCTTATCGTGTCGCCGCCCTTTATTTTTGCACCCTGTGATTTCTTGCCATCTACAATAGTTCCGGCACTGCTGCCCAGATCGTATATGACATATTTCTCCCCAGATTTTCGGACCACGGCGTGTTTTCGACTCACGGCCGGATCACTGAGGAGGACTGATGCGTCCTCTCGACCTATCACGTTATCACCATCACTGAGCTGGAAAGTCTTGCCGGCGTCAGGTCCTTTTTGTACAACCAGCACTCCGGTGCCCGTACTAACCGCCGGACCCGCGACCATGGTAGCGTCCGCAGCACCCGTTGGGATTGGGGTATTGTTTTCTGACTGTTGCACACTGACTAGCATCAGATCGGTCTCACCGACCGTAACGACGCTAGTAGTGGTCAATTCGGAGCCACTCAATTCTTGCCCGTTAACGGTTGTTCCCGTGGCACTGCCAAGGTCCAACAGCGTCATACCTTTTTCATTGGCGATCAGCACTGCATGCTGACGGCTCACACCACCGTCATTTACCCTGAGGTGGTTGTCATCTCCCCGGCCGATACGAGTTTCGCCGACGTTGATCTGGGACGTTTGACCTTTTGCTGGTCCAGATGTGACGGCCAACCATGCTGTTAGTTTTTCTTGTGGTTGTTGCATAATCATGGTTGCGGCAGCGCCGCCTGAACCGGTAGGTGCGGTTGGACTTGGAGCCGCAGGGCTTTGCCCTTGCATAAAAACCACCTCGGTTTCGCCGACTTTCAACTCGCTTCCAGAATCTAGAACCATGGTGGCTTCCGCGGTTGATCCCTCGACAATAGTACCTCCGGCGCTGCCAACGTCAGTTAATTGATACTGGCCGTCGGCGAAAGTTATCTCAGCGTGCTGACGGCTGACGCCATCATCGTCAATGACGACGTCGTTTTCTGGTGCTCGCCCTATTGATGTTGCTCCGTCAGCTATTGGGATGGTCTGCCCTGTATTTGGTCCAGACTTGAAAACGAGCCATGCTGGAGGAGCGGGCGCTCCAGGTAAAACTTCGGTCGGTACATTTTCTATAGCCGTGGCGGCTCCAGGATCCATTGTAGTGCCCGAATCATCTGCTGGTGATTCTGCAAAGGTGGCATCTGCACTAGGCACATCAGCGGAGTCAACTGGTTGAGACTCTGGCTCGGCAGCACCTGTGGTAGCTGTGTCTGCTGTCCTAGCAAAGAAATTAGCAAAGTCGCCTCGCAAGCCATTTTCGGACTTGTAGTGGAAGTATCCGACTAACAGTGACACACAGGTACCAAGCATGCTGATCAAGGTCAGCGTGGGTTCGTGCGCCCTGAAACTAATTCCCAAGCTTATGAGGCCAAGGGGCAGGGTACCTAGAAATCCAAGGGCTAGAAGTACACGCACGGTGATACCGTAAGGTTGCCGGTCTGTGGAAATGAAGCCTGCAACAACTATAGCCAGCGTGGCAGCAGCGCTGAGAATAGGAAGGCGGAGGTTGTACCACCACCACATCGGATCTCCCTGTACAAATGGGTTTTCCATTTTTCTGGCTCCTCTACTACTTGGATGTAATGCTACTTTGCGCGTACAAATCTTCTCACGAACGAACTTTACACGTTCTCGCTGGATATTGTTGGCTTGTCATTGAATAAACTACGTCGATGCGATCAATCAGATCTGTATAAATCACTGATTTTCCACAAGTCGATATCCAAACCCCCGTATGGACAAGATGAATTGGGGATCTCCTGCGTTTGGTTCGATCCGGGCACGGATGCGATGCACGCACTGACTGATTTCTTGGTCCGAAACGCCACCTGACGCGCGTTCAGGCCAACCTCGAGCTGCAATGTCGTATTTACTACAAGCCTCACCGCGTCGTTCCCACATTAGGTTTAGCACATCGAATTCTTTTTTGCTTAGCGGAGGCGCGATAATGTTGCGGTTTACGTATACATCTCGGCTACGTGCATCCACGTGCAGTCCACCTGCGGCAATTTGAGAGTCGGGTTGTGGTTGGCTCGCTCCCTCGGCGGCGGCTGGAAGGGTCACCGTACTGGAGGCCAATGCAAATGTTGCCATGACTTGGCCGGAGCCGAATTCTAGTTTTTCACCGCCCCGCAAACTCTCTGGGTCGCTACCCAAACGACGCCCGTCTATAAACGTACCATTCTTGCTTTCCAGATCTCTTATAAAGTACTCGCCGGCCCTGAATGATATTTCGGCATGCTCACGAGAAATGTACGGGTTGTCGAACGCTATGTCATCGTTGGGCGCCCGACCGATAATGTGGCGAGCCTCGCTTAACACCTAGACTCCGCCGGTGGACACACCCGCGTGCACCGTCAGCATAGCGCCAGGGGGAGGGTTCATAGGATTTTCACCATGCTGTCACAGGGCATTCTCAAGCCCGACAGTTAATCACCAATGCGTAGGCCTTCGTGAGAAATTCTACACTGTTCACGCAGCGAACCCAAAGATAATCGATAGTGTAAATGAGGTCAAAACAGGAAGTGATCATTAGAGGGCTACTGTGGTTTAGTGAACGTACTTGCGTCTAATCTGCTGCGGCTGAGTCCATTAACCATGCTACATCCGATGGTAGTCTCTTCAGCAAAGTAAAAAATTCCGTGAGGCGAGTTCTGCTAGGTGGCGGCCTATGGTGAGGGAAGATGTAGCACCTGGAGATGGAGCATTCAACACGTGGATGCTGTTTTCGGACTGATGTACTGCGAAGTCATCAAGAAGTTTGCCCGATTTGTCCACCGCTTGTGCTCGCACTCCTGAACCACCCTCTACGAGATCAGCGGATGTTATCAATGGCACCATTTTTCGAAGGTCATCCACGAAAACGCTCTTACGTAGCGAACGATTGATTTCCATGAACCCTGTTCGCCATTCGCGTATAGACATTCTCCAGAAACCAGGAAAACTTACGGTTGATGCGATTTCTTTCAGGTTTACGTCCCTTTTCCGGTATCCTTCTCGAGCGGTGGCGAGTACCGCGTTCGGACCTGCTTCTACGTAGCCGTTCACGTTTTTGGTGAAATGAACGCCAAGAAAAGGGAATCGTGGATTGGGAACTGGGTACACTAGTCCCCGTATGAGCCTACGCCCTTGCTTCGACAACCTGTAGTACTCGCCTCGGAATGGAATTATCCGGACCCCGCTAGCGATACCCATAATCTCGGCAACTGTATCAGCGTAAAGCCCAGCGCAGTTCAAAGTATATTTAGTCTCTATGTCACCGCTGGTGGTCATAAGATACGTTAGGCCCCTGCGCTTCTCAGTTTTGACGAGCTTGGTGGAGGTCCTGATTTCACCACCACTGTCTGCTACGAGGCGAGCGTATGCGTGGGCGACCTGCCTGTAATTTACGATGCTTGTGTTCGGTGCCCAGAGTGCCCGAACCGCCGTCGTGAATGGCTCTATTTCTTTAAGTCTTTCGGGGCCGATTATTTCTAGACCTTTAACTCCGTTTGCCTTGCCTCGCTGAAAGAGCGTCTGTAGACCTTCCAACTGTGTTTCCTCAGTGGCAAGGACCACTTTCCCGCAACGTTCGTAATCGATTCCGTTTTGATCGCAGAAACGAACCATTTCATCTCTACCCTGAACGCAGAATTCGGCTTTGAGTGAACCCGGCTTATAGTAAATTCCGGAGTGGATAACTCCACTGTTGTGACTGGTTTGATGGCCTGCTAACTGCTTGTCTTTTTCCAGAACTACCAGACGGGCGTCTGGGAATTTCTTAAGGATATGCATAGCCGTGGAAAGGCCGATAATTCCACCGCCTATCACGACGATATCGTAACTTTGAACAGACATAAACTAGCCGTATCTAATCCTCGTCCGGGATGATCGTGATTCGGAACCCATTGGGCCTACCAGAAATCCTTTCTCGATTACAGAAAATGGCTTGTTAATGAGCGATTCAGTGAATTTGTGGCGAAACCAGGCTCTCTTCTTTGTTATTAAACTGTTTGAGGCATTTCAAATTGACTTCTTCATTATGAACGGAAAGTCGCACGGCAACTGTGTCACATCCCACACCGGAGAACTGGCCATGACTGGAGAACATTTTTTTACTTACTCTAGTCTCAACATTGTGCGCAGGTATTAGAATTTCGTGCATGAATGTTCGTTTAAAAGGCGTTACATATCCCATAGACTCTCTAAATTACACAATCTGTGACTACAACTATAAGTGTTTCGACTTACGTTATTGGTCGTCATTGAATGCCAATAACCGATCGTGTTGAGCCGTATTAACTGATGTCAGCAACACCGCTCGAAAATCTTATTACAAGAGTGCATTCATCCGACGTGCGGGTGTGCCTGGTGCTCGCTGGGGCTGGTTCGAGAGCCGTTAGTTGGTTAATGGCTGTACCCGGTGCATCACGTACGGTGCTGGACGCGCAATTGCCTTATTCGGTTGCCGCATTGGACGAATATGTCGATATTCAATCCGAGCAACACGTATCAGCCGGTGAGGCGGAACTTATGAGTGTCGCCGCGTATCGCAGAGCACGGCGGCTACGTGGAAAAGGGGATTTTGATGTTGTTGGATTGGCATGTACAGCAACCATAATGACCGATAGACAGAAACGAGGTGAACATCGTTGCCATGTGGCTTGGCGCTCGGACAATGGTGGCGCAGTACGTTCGTTGGTGATGCACAAAGGCGCACGTGACCGGGATGGTGAAGAGGAAACGGTCAGCCGGTTGATTCTCGTCGCGCTGGCGGAAGCTTGCCGTATAGATGCCGAACTTGACATTCGCATAAAGGATGGCGAGATAGTGGATGTGTCATTTGCCTAACGATTATGAACAGTTGGATGCTCTTTACTGTGGTCCATCACGGTGTCAGTTGTTCGGAAATGTTAGGACAACATCCGAAAACAAATTCAATGACCTCGTAATCTTGCCGGGATCATTTAACCCGTTACACGATGGCCACATTGGTCTAGCTGTTGCTGCAGCACGGTTAACCGGGCGTAAGGTGATTTTTGAGTTGTCAATTGAGAACGTCGAAAAACCATTGCTTTCTCGTGGTGAACTTTATCGTCGACTGATGCAGTTTAGTCGAGAACAGATGGTGTTGGTGACGCGTGCAGCGACATTTCCCGAAAAAGCAGAACTGGTACCGGGCAGTGTGTTCGCTGTCGGTTACGATACGGCGGTTCGTTTGTTTGACAAAGGATTTTACGAACGTTGGATGGGCGAAATGGATTCGGGGTCACACGTGGCTGAGGCACTTGAGCGTATACGACTCCAACGATGCCGCTTTCTTGTCGCCGGTCGAGTGTCTTCAGGGGAATTTTTGACACTCCGCGATGTGATGGTTCCTTTTCGATTTGAGGAGCTGTTCAGGGCTTTGCCAGAATCAGAGTTTAGGGTAGACATATCATCCTCCGCCTTACGGTCTAAGCAGTGATACGTCTGTATCCTCGATCAGAACTGCGGGTTGATATTCTTTTTTAACTATTACCGACCCTATTTGTAGCTGATTTCTGCCTCGCTCTTTGGCCGAAATAAAGCAAAGGAAGAGGTGTAACCGTGCAGGAATGTGCTGCCTCCAACTTGTCCAATCTCGCCGTTGCAGAAGAATCCAGTGAGGGGTACTGGTGCGATAATAGATTGAAATAGGTCCGTATCGTGATCGGGCACTCCGAAGAGGTACTGGCCTCTTCCTAAACACTGGAAGATCAGTGCACTCGCTGGCGCCCCATCGTTGCGGCCATCCTGATAGCTTTCGAGCACATCGCGCAGGTCGTTTGAGGCCGAGTTTGAATCCCGCACATGAAACTGTACTACCTGCCCCTCTCTGAGTACTTCGCTAACCGCTAGGGATCCGTCTTCCTCGTTAGCGCCCATAACATTGCGGATAAGGAAGTCTCCTGCAACAAAAGTCTGTGCTAGAGGATCCATCACTAGTCCTACTTGCAGGGAGCGTCGTATCAATCGCCGGCCACGCTCATCAGATGTGTCGAAAATCCCTTGCAGTACTTCAAGTGGGGTTTGATCATCCAGTCGCTTCACGATATTGCGATCACACTTGGTGATTACCATAGGCTGGCCTATGGGACGACATCCCTGTGCCACGAGAGTTTCTATCGTGACGTTACCTGTAAGTGCCACGCCGATTGCGCCAGAGCGGTGTACGGTAGTGTCTATGAACAAGGCATTGTCACCTTCCCTATCACCTCCGCTGGCAAGCCCGCCAATCTTGACGCTTATGGGGTATGCATAATCTAGGCCTGAGAGTAGGAGGTCGGCTTGTATGGTGAAGGGCTCAGGGATAATTATGAACGCCGGGTATTCGAGACCATCTATGCCAATTAGCTGCTGCAACGCATCGGGTGGATCATCCGGAGACGGCAATTCGTCTTGCCGGATATGGAATGGCAGAATGTCAACCTCAGGCATGTGGGCGGCTGCAACTGCTAACCCGGGGCGACGTTCGACTTCATGGCCAGCGCCTATAACACCTGCGGCAGAACACCCGAGAGTCGGAGAGCTGCCAAGTTTTGCGCGCAAAAGTTCTGGTACGGCATGGAAAGAAGGGGAGTGATGTGACGAGACAAATGCCAATATTAAGTCTGGACTGTTGCCTCCGAGATCTTCGGACACTTGATCACAGGCCTGCTCAATCGCATCAGTGAGCGAAGGTGCATCAGAGACGGCAGAAGTCCACTGCATTTTCGTCGATCCTTGGCTAAATTGTTTTTGAGACTCAAATGTGCTTTAGCGGTACGGGCGAGACGAATGAAACATCTAGATTCAACTTGGTTGTCGTTGTGACTGGTGTTTTGCTATTGATCGGCATTTAGTATGACGGATTTTTTTCGATAAACCGAAGTGCGTCTACGGTAGTGTCAAGTGTCTGTTCTATGTCTTTCGCTGTATGGGATGAAGACATGTGCCAACGTCCGCCTGGTGATATACGTATGCCACGATTAAGCATTTCCATACTGAACCGAGCGTGCTTTTCATCGTCGCAAAGACGAGCATGCTGCCTATAATCTGAAATATTTTCTTCGGTTGTGAACGATGTCGCGAACACTGCCCCGACACCCTGGACGTGCAAGTTGGACTGGGCTAAGCCAGCGGCTTCCCTTAAACCGTTCATAAGTTGCTGTCCGTACCCATTTAGGTCTAGGTAGAACTGCGCTCCTTGCCCCATGATGTGCTCAAGAGATGCCCGAGCAGCTGACATGGACATGGCGTTAGTGTTAAACGAGCCTCCATGGTAGACCGTTCCGTCACCAATTAGCTTCATGATTTCAGTACGTCCTACGAGCATTCCGATGGGAAATCCACCGGCTAGCGCCTTAGCGTAAGTGGCTAAATCAGGCACAACCCCCGTTCGTTCCTGTGCTCCGCCGAGCGCTACCCTGAACCCTGTGATCACCTCGTCAAAGATCAGGAGCGCTCCGCTCTATCTGCAGAGGAATTAAACACCATCTAGATACCACACGCGCCGGTAAATGCAGATCGTATTTGACAGAAGAGGTTCCCTGAAGACACAGGCAATTTCATTAGGATGTTTGTTAAGAATATTTTCGAGGCTGTACAGATCGTTCCATGGGGCTATAACGATGTCTTGATAGGCCCCAGGGGCAATGCCCGAGGAATCCCGGAACGGTATAGGGCAGTCATCAGGGCCGGCTTGGGCAACAGATGGATGAACACTGTGTAGTACCGAGTCGGCCCATCCATGATAGTGGCCCTCAAACTTGATGTATTTTGGACGTTTTGTATATGCCCTCGCTAGGCGCAGGGCAAGTTGGCATATCTCGGTCCCTGATGTGGCGTAGCGGACAATGCCTTCAAGGGGGATGGCTTTCAATACCATCTCTGTTACAGCCAGTTCTTGCGCCGTTTGCCCTGTGAACACGTATCCATTGCGCATATCACTGGAGACCCTGTCTGTTATGAATTTTGGAGCGTGCCCGAATAGGTTAGGGCCCATGCCCATTTGGTAGTCGATGTACTCATTTCCGTCCACATCCCACATGCGGCTGCCTTCTGCTCGGGTAAAGAACAGTGGCACGGGTTGTTCAAGCCGCCGTATATGACTGGATACGCCCCCGGCGATCAGCCGCTGGGCGCGGCTGAATAGGGATCTGGATAGAAAGTACCGGTCGTTCATGAGTGGTGATCTCAATGAGCATTGCGATCAAGACTAATTTTATCTGAGAGGTACAGTCAGGTAACGTGTTTTATGGATATACGCTTAGCGATAGACCATTGGATCAATGTTTGACTTAATTCCGATTCCCATTTAGCCACTTCTTATTGACCTTGGCCACATAGCTGTACGTAGGGTTTACAAACTGCGTAACACGGGCCTCTAGGACTTGCGCTAAGAACATAAATGCTTCGCCCTTTGACATGGCATAGTCCTGTTCCAGCCAGAGGATCATTTCGCTAAGGGCGATACGAAAGGCATCTTCAGCTGGTCGGGCTTGTCCAGTAGTCATAATGTGAGTCGCGTTTTCTATACGAGGCCATGTCATAGCGGTTGGTTTATCACTCAATCCGACGCGTAGTCTGGCCAGCCCTCCTGTTTCGATACCACCTCCTCCACAGATTTCGCCATCGCCTTGGCGTGCGTGCATGTCTCCTATGTGGAGCAAAGCTCCAGGTACTTGAATCGGGATGTGAATAGTAGCGCCCTGTGTGATTTCTTGTATGTCAAAATTGCCGCCCCATTCACCGGCCCAGGAATTGGACCGGCGTTCATTAGCTGGTGCCACACCGACAACCCCTAGCATTGGCGCGATCGGCAGCCTTAGGTCTTTGTTCCAGATTATTTCCCCGTTTTCTATTCGTACCACTTTGTGTTGGGGTCCTATATTGCTCTGGCCTAGCCAACCAGGCATAGCTCCTGTACTACCGCTATACTGTGTATATCCAATTTCATGAACTTCGATACTGTCTATGTGTACGGAAAGTATCTGTTTGGGCTCTGCTCCCTCAACCCAAATGGCACCCGATGAAGGGTTCCCTCCTAAGATTTTGTTATTCCAGTATTCCTGTTCGGTTTTTGGTAGCTCATCGATCCATGGCCCCTTATTCATTTGGGTGTGGACCTCGAAAGTCTCTCCTGGCAGAACTTTCATAGTTGGTGGATAGTCAGGCGAGTGTTCGTAGTACAGTACTTCAGACGTAGCGCTCTGCATTCTTCCTGATCCAGTGTTCCTGCAATGCTGGGGAAAATGATTCGAACTCAGCATCCACGTGAGGTGAGTTAGGTACGTGATCAAAATACCAAAGTTCAATGGATAACGTGTTTTCTCTAGGGTAGATTTAATCGTTGCGCATGGCGGGACAACGTGTCACGATAAGCCTAGCAGTCAATAGGTAGGCTAGTAAGTGCGTTTATGTCGTTCTTTATCTGGGAGCTTGTTATCCCATACAAATGTATCCTATGCAGCTGCAACTAAAAAATAATCACCGGAAATCTGGCGGTTAGCAGCCGGGAAGCACGCTGTTTAAGCTAACGATGAGCCGATAGTACTTGTGGATTGTACATACCTCACTGTTCTTGGTGTTGAAATCGATTATGAGCCTGACATAGTCGTGGTTCTTGGGTTACTTACAGATTTGAAATGTCGTTTCTTATACAGTGTCCGATATGTGGTAACCGCAGCGTGTACGAATTTCGTCATGGCGGTGAACGATTAAAACGCCCCTTGCCAGGCGCTGACGAAGAACAGTGGCCTGAATTCAATTACCTCCGCCAAAATGCATTCGATCTTCAATGGGAGTGGTGGAATCACAACATGGGTTGTCGTCGGTGGTTCTTGGCAGAGAGGGATACACGGACCAACCGTGTGGTCTCTACCAGGCTGGCAGTGCAACCCGAAAATGGCGACAGACATAGTCGACCCTAATGGCGACTACCCAAACACATGAGAAATCCATGCCTGGGCCAGATGCGTGCCAATCAGCGTATCAGATGCATCCTGCGGTCGATCCCAAATTCCTCTATGGTTTTCCACTTAGATTAGGACGCTCCAAGTGCCTGTAATTCGGGCTGTAATACGTCAACGCCAAGGTTTACTGGGATGAAATTGAGATGAATATTGAATCTTTATTACGTGGGCGTTTGGAACGCCGTCCTACAGAGGTAATTGATAGAACGACCCCGATCAAATTTCATATGGATGGACGTCTTATTCCCGGTCTTAAGGGGGATACAGTTGCTTCAGCTCTCCACGCTGCTGGAGTAACCACGCTGTCCCGTAGTTTCAAATACCATCGGCGCCGCGGTCTGTTTTGCTGTTCTGGGGCGTGTCCGAATTGTCTGATGACAGTCGACGGTATTCCGAATCAGCGGGTCTGTACGATGGATGCGTTAGATGGTCTTGAAGCAGCACGGCAGAACGCATGGCCGTCTACAGAGCAGGACGCGCTTAGCATTCTCGAAAAGTTCGGGGCGTGGTTGCCAGTCGGCTTTTATTACAAGTCGATGGTACGGCCGCGTTTCATATGGCGATTGGCCGAACCGGTGGTTCGTAAATTTTCGGGTTTGGGTGCAATTGCTAGACATGAAGGTTGGAACACAAAAGGTCGGCAACTGGAGCTACGGTGACAATTCTGGACGAGCAGCCGGTCCTCGGCGGCCGCTTGAGGACGCGGGGCTTACCCATTGAAAGCATTCCCGTGGTCAACGACGAGCCCGGTTATCTAGTAGTGAAACGGCTCGCAGAACAGGTTTTGGCCAATTCTCGTATAACAGTGGAACGATCAGCCCGAGTTTTTGGTTTCTACGAGGGTAATTTGTTGGTGGCATCTACTCCGGAAAGGCTATTACACGTACGTTCTTCCCGAACGATCATTGCGACAGGAGCTCCAGGTGCCCCGGTCATATTTACGGGCAACGATTTGCCGGGAGTCATGTTAGGTGAGGCAGCACTGCGCTTGGTGAATCTCTACGCCGTTGCGCCTGGAGATAGAGTAGTCGTCATGACGTTGGATCCTAATGGCTTGTCCACGGCCCGGGAATTAGCGTCAGCTGGAGTTAATGTGGTTGCTGTACTGGATGCTTCCATCGGGTCGGATTCTGAGAATGTTCCAAAGGAAGTGCCTGTAATGAGAGGCCGTGTGGTTCATCGGGCTCGTGGACGGCAACGTGTAGAGGCAATAGAGATTGCTGATATCACGGAATTTGGAGGATCAAGGGAAACGATTAAATGTGACACTCTGGTGGTGGAGGGGCCGCCGAATCCCGAGTTGTGGCTTGCCGACCAGGGCGGTGCATCGGTTAAATTTGAACCATCCTTGGGCCACGCAGTGGCCGGAGAATTACCTCCAGATATGTTCGTTGTGGGGAATGCGACCGGTGAACGTAGTCATGCAGAACGCTTGGTCTATGCTCGTGACGCAGGCCAGGCTGCAGCGAGACGTGGGTCAGGCCGTCCCAGTGTGGTCAAAACCGATAGGCCTGCGATGCTTCCTGTGTTGGCAGGATCATCTGGCAAACGCTTTGTGTGCCTTTGCGAAGATGTAACAGATAAAGATATAACCACTGCGGTTGGAGAAAGTTTTACTGACATACAAATTCTCAAGCGTTATACGACGGCAACAATGGGCCCGTGCCAGGGTAGATCATGTCATGCATCTTTTGTTGCAACTGCTGCGTTAGCGCTCGGGTGCACTCCGCAAGACATGGGAGCTACGACCGCGAGACCCACAGGAGCTGCGGTGACTTTGGCACAGCTGGCAGGGCCATCGCATGTTCCGATTAAGCGCACACCCATGCACGAACGTCAAGTGGATATGGGTGCCCGCATGGTCGAGTTAGGCCCGTGGGAAAGGGCGTATTCATTCGGTTCGGTTCTGGAAGAATATCGAGCTGTTCGGGACCGTGTGGGGCTGATCGATGTGAGTTCGCTCGGGAAAATAGAACTTCGAGGATCAGCCGTCCCGGAAGTTTTGGACAAAGTGTATACGGGCAATATGTCTAATTTGCGACCGGGCCGTATCAGGTACGGTGTCATGTGTACGGACGCGGGTGTGATCATGGATGATGGGACTGTAGCTCGATTGGCTACTGACAAGTGGCTTATCACTACGACGTCTGGTAACGCAGAAACGATTGAGCAGTGGCTGCGATGGTGGGCGGCTGATTTCCCTGGTGATTTTTGGTTGACTAACCTAACGGGTGCTTTAGGAGCAATTAACTTGGCTGGTCCTAAGGCGCGTGACACATTAGAACAAGTGACGGATGTAGATTTAAGGGGTCGAGATAGTAGTTACATGAGGGTGCTTGAGGGTCGTGTGGCTGGTGTGCCTGCGATCTTGCTACGCATTGGTTTTGTGGGTGAAACCGGCTGGGAGATTCATTGTGCGGCGGACCGCTCGTTGCACGTGTGGGATTCATTGCTGGAGGCAGGCCATGAATATGGCATAAAGGCATTTGGGCTGGAGGCGCAACGGGTTCTTCGACTTGAGAAAGGGCACATTATCGTTTCTCAGGATACTGATTCGATGACGACGCCTATAGAAGCTGGTATGGAGTGGGCAATACGTTTCTCGAAACCTGATTTTGTAGGACGTGCTGCTCTTCTGGTGAAGTCCAAGCAGGATATACAGAACCGTTTGGTGAACTTTGTGATGGTAGATAGTGACCTTCCTAAGGACGGTGAACCTGTGGTGATTAACCGGGAGCCGGTAGGGCGTGTCACGAGTATTAGGTACTCGCCGGCAGTTGATAGGGGTATGGGGTTGGCGTGGGTTCCCTCTAACGTTTCAGAGCCTGGCTGTACGTTTGATGTGTTTTCCGGTGGGAAGCTAGTCGTGGCACAAGTGGCGAGTGAAGTAGCCTACGACCCGGCTGGCGAGAGATTGCGGCAATGAAGACTTCGGTCATTCCCGGACGCAGTGCCTTGCACACGGTGTTAGAACGGCACCACGCGTGCTTCGACACCAACAGCTCTTACCTGACGCCATCCGGGTTTGGGGATGTCCAAGCCGAGGTTGTTGCTATGAGGGAGACCGCGTGCTTGATAGACGAGAGCTTTCGAGCCAAGATCGTAGTGCATGCCCATGCCATGGAGAACGCCCTGGCTGCCTTACACCCTGAGATCATTGCTCCAAGTCAGAATCGAGCGACAAAACTTGGAACGGATTTTGTCGTGCTCAGGCTAACTCTTGATGAGGTTTTACTTATTTTCAACGGTGAACCACCAGCCAACATCTTTCAGTCAACTGGTGTCGAGCCTGAAAAAATAGCCCAGGTGGATGTAACTGCTGCGTATTGTCATATCAGGATTGTAGGCCCGGTAGCTACACCAATACTTGCAAGATTGACCGAAACAGATCTTAGAGAACAAAATCTCCCCGATATGGCGTTGATTCAGTGTGCGGTAGCCGGAGTTCGTTGTATCGTGATGAGGGAGGATGTTTTCGAAGGCCTTTGTGAATATTCCGTTCTCGCACCACGTGAATTTGGTGAATATGTCTTCAGCGCCTTTATGAATGCTGGATCGTCCCTTGGTTTGCAACTCGCAGGGAGTCAGGCTCGCCAGATCTATTTGGACGAGGGTAGATAGATGCCCATCGGAGTGGCTCCTAGCGAGCCTATGTGGAAAACGCACGTAATGCGTCCTTACTACGATGTTGTAATCGTAGGAGCTGGAGTGCACGGCTTGGCTACCGCTTATTACCTGACACGTATGGGTGTTAAGAGTGTTGCTGTTGTGGACAAGGGCTACATAGGTGGCGGGAACGCTGGGCGCAATACAGCAATATTGCGTGCGAACTACGTGACACCGGAAGGTATTCGGTTCTACGCGGAGAGCTTACGGCTTTACAAAGATCTTTCACAACAACTGAATTACAACCTTCTTATGAGCCATACCGGGCGCTTGGATCTGGGTCACACAGACACTGCTCTTTCTGCGCTGAGGCAACGCGCCCAGACCAATGCTGTGCTCGGAGTCGATAGTCAAATGATAGGTCCGGGAGAAGTGAAGGATCTGGAACCCGCAATCGATCTAAGAAAAGGCAAGCATTTACCAATCATAGGAGCGCTGTACCATCCACCCGCAGGTGTTATTCGTCACGATGCTGTAGTGTGGGCCTATGCTCGCGAGGCCGATCGTGGCGGAGCGCATATATTTCCATTCGTCGAAGTCACAGGGTTTGAATAAGATGATTGTAAGGTGTCGGGTGTCTTAACTTCTCAAGGTCGAATAGGTTGTGGCGCCGTGTT
>CAZXXH010000008.1:0-4978 GCA_964644645.1 uncultured Dehalococcoidales bacterium | reverse complement strand
CCACTCCAAGCTTTTGTGACTGAACCACTTACGCCTTTCATGAAGTTGAGTGTTTCATCTGCAAATCTTCACGTTTATGTGTGGCAGACGGTTCGGGGTGAAATGGTGATCGGAGGTTCTGTAGACCCATATACAAGTTACCGGCAAGTTGCGACTGTGCACATGCTTGAGACACTATCTGCCCACGCCTTGGAGCTATTTCCGGCACTTGAAAATGTACGTGTGTTACGGCAATGGGCAGGGATATGTGATATGACACCGGACTACGCTCCGATAATGTCTCGCTTGACAAGCCTTGATAACTTTTTTATTTCAGCGGGTTGGGGTACATGGGGATTCAAGGCGGGGCCTGCGGGTGGTCGTTGCATGGCCGAGTTTATTGTTTCAGGAGTGGTGCCAAAGCTTATATCACCCTTCTACTTGGAGCGGTTTGCCGACGGTCGTTTGGTTAATGAGAAGGCCGCAGCACCAGCGGCCGCTCTGCACTAACCGTAATTTTGTGATGCAGACGAAACAGACACTTAGCAAAGTGGGCTGGCTGGGACGATGGCATCTAGGTTCCCGCTCGTTATTTAGCTTTTAGCTTCAGATAGGGCCTGCTTAACGGATCGCACCTGGAGCGGCATTTTAGTGTTGGATTCCCAGGTCTGGCTTACGGGCTCTGTGGCCGGCGTAGGTGTTGTTTTGATACTAACCAGGACCGGTCCTGGTTCGGCCATAATACGCGGTAACTCGCTGGCAAATTCTTCGTAATCGTCAAACGCGTGGGCTGCTCGATAACCCGATGAGATTGCCAACCCTGCGTAGTCTACGTCCTGGCTTGGAAGTGGTTGTCCTCCAGTCACTGCATACATGCCGTTATCGAAGACGAAATGGTAGTAATTGGGCGGTGATTTTCCTGCGACCGTAACAAGGCTCCCTAGGTTCATCAAGAGGCTTCCATCCCCGTCGAGAACTATGACGCGCCGGCCAGGTACCCCTAGGGAGATACCCAGGCCAAGAGAAGACGCCTTCCCCATGCCGTTTGCTATAGCTATGTCTAGCTCGGGATGGTTGGAAATGCTGTTCCAATGCCCGGTTTGTGTCATGGTTGTAACAGCAACCGCATCGCCGCGAAAGTTAGCGATTGCTCCTACAGAGTCTTCGTAGTTGATCATATGCGTCTCCCTAGTCAGTTACGTGTTTGGGCGGTCTCTATTCTCAACTCGTGCTTCTTAATTACCTGCTTGATGGGAGTCGGCCGATTACCTCAGGGTTGACCAGAACATTGGGACGCCCACCGTTTAATACTCTAGCTGCTTCCTCACCCGCTCGACGTTGTATTATTTCCCAGCCAATCTCTGATGATCCGGCTATGTGGGGTGTAAGGACCACATTTTCCATGCCTAGGAGCGGATTGTCAGGTTCCAATGGTTCGTTCTCGAAAACGTCTAGTCCAGCTCCGGCGATTGCACCTGATTGCAGAGCACGTATCAACGCCGTTTCTTTGACTATGGGGCCTCGGGCTGTGTTTATTAGGTACGCGTCGTTTTTCATCAAATCTAGTGCATCTTCATCAATTAAGTGCTGTGTAGCGGCCGATAGAGGGCTGTGAATGGAAACATAATCGGAGTTTTTGAGCAATTGTTCTAGTCCGGTCAATTCAACTCCGTACTCTAGAGCCCACCAGTCTCCCACATATGGGTCATAGACAAGCACATTCATACCCAGTGATCGGCACTTTCGTGCCATTGCACGACCGATAAAACCGAAACCTACAATGCCGGCGGTTTCTCCCACGATTCGTCTGCCTACGGTTCTGGAGTAGACTTCATTCCAATGGCCGGATCGGGTAGCAGCATCCAGCCGACGTACTTCACGGGCTAGCGCTAATAACAGCATAAGAGCATGGTTGGCTACTTCTTCGGTGGTAGATCCAGCTATATTTGTGATCATAACGCCGCAATCTGTAGCCGCCTTGACGTCTATCGTGTCGTACCCATGGCCGTACCGCACCATCAACCGGCAACGTTCCAACTGTCGGAAAATTTCCTTCGTTACAGCCGAGTGATTGTTTAATACCACGTCAGCTTCTCTGATAGCTTCGATCACACTTCCGCTGTGGCCAAGCGCAACCGACTCGATGTCGCAGTCGATGCCCGCTAAGGCTTGACGCTCCAAGATTAATGGGCTGGCTTCAATGCCTATATGGACAACTAGGGGTTTGGTCATGACTTACTCGATTTTACTGTTCCAGATCACTTCTTACTGGACCTATGGTGGCTTTGACTGACAATTCTAACGCTTCACATTCGTTACACGACTCGGGACCGAAGATCTAAATGATTGGTGATTAAAACCAAACGGATTTGTTGACCACGTTTCGTAGGGTTTTGTCTTGGCTGAAACGACGCGCATTTTAGACAAGAAGATCGGACCGTCTATCGTCCAAATATGCGACGAAACCCGCTGAATAGGGGGTAAGTAGTATGTTCGGTGCCGTCCATAACGCATGACCTTCTGGAAGCGGCTCAATCTCGTAAACGTCCAGTGCGGCTCCCGCGATCTGTCCCGCGTGTAGAGCATTAACCAAGTCGTCCAGACGGACAGTCATTCCGCGTCCAATGTTGATGAGGAAAGCACTGTTTTTCATGAGGCCAAAACGAGCAGTGTTCATTAAACCTTCGGTTTCGGGAGTGTGTGGGATGGTCATTATTACGAAATCGGCTTCTGGGAGCAGTGCGTCAAGTTGATCTGGCCTTAACATCTGCTCGACACCAGGCGGCGTGTCTTCACGCCTAGCGTCAATTGCCACAACACGCATACGTAGCTCAGAACAGAGCCTAGCGGCTTCTGCGCCGATCCCCCCAACTCCAAGAATTAGAGCCGTAGATTCTGGGAGATGTACGACGCCAGTATCGATTGGTCTTGGAGCCCACTCACCCTTGATCTGATGCGGAATGTAATAGTGTAGGCCTCGGGCAAACGCAAGGACAAAGGCTAGGATGTGAGCGGATATGTGATCATTGTAAATTTCTCGAAAATTTGTGATCTGAACAGAGTGTTCTATCAATTCCGGGAAGTAATAACCTGCGGGCGGCGCGGCGGCTGGAGCTTGGAGCCAACGTAATTTGGTGGCTAAAGAGAGCAAGTCCGGGTTTAGTGTGCCAAAAGCGGCGTCGGCATCAACAATATCGGAGCGAGCTTGGATTTCATTTTCAGGTACTCGTACATCGGCCCCCGGAACACTATCCGATATTAAGCGGGCCCACGCTTGGGTGGCCGCTGTCTGTGGCGGTATCATGACGAATTTGAATGACATGGGTTTACGCTCCGATATACGACACGGTCAGATTTCAGGATTGGAGAGCGGACTGAGTCGTTATAGGATACGTCCAAAGTGCAGGCATGGACATAGCGCTTATCCGGTTTCTTTGTTTAAGTAGACACGTGCCTCTGATATCGGTCGGCTAGTAGGTGAAGCGACTAGATACTTCGGTTGGTGGTGGATTGGGTACTCGTGTACACGCCCAGATGGTACTGTCGGTGACATGAATCGATTGATCTAGGAAGATGTGATATGCGTATCGGACAGTTCGAAATAGATATACCGGATCCACCGTTGCGAGATCCGCATTGCATAGCTATGTTGCAGCCATGGGTAAATGTGGGGAACGTAGGATCGATCGTGCTCGGCAGATTGACCAAGCTTTTTGACGGGGTGGAGATAGGGAGGTTGGACCGCCCAAGCGAATTTTACGATTTTACCCGGTACAGACCACAGATAGTGGCAAAGGGAAAACAACGAAGTGTCAACGTTCCCAATACGGTCCTATCCGTATGTCGTCGTGACGGTCCGCACGACTTACTTTTGCTGCATGTACTTGAGCCACACATTCGTGCGGAAGATTTCAACGACTCCATCCTGGAAGTGTTGAAAGCACTGGGAGCTGTCCGGTATGTGCTCGTGGGTGGCATGTATGACTCTCGCCCGTTGCCTGTAACTGGTTCGGCCAGAAACTGGGAAGTGCCGGAAAGTCTTGGTGACATACACCTTGGATCTAGCACTTATCAAGGTCCGACTAGTTTGACAAGCCAACTAACCAGCATTGCGTCTGAGCAGGCAGGGCTCGAGACGATGAGCTTGATCGTTCACCTACCACTGTACCTGAAATTAGAAGATGATTTTTCAGGGGCCGCTCGTTTGTTGAGAGCACTATCGTCCATGTACGGGCTCAATGATGATCTTCCTGAGTTCAAGCTTGGCGAAAAGCAATACAGTCAAGTTACGCCTGCTATGACCAATAATCCTCAACTGGCTGGCCTTGTTGAGAAATTCGAACGAGAATTTGATGAGAGAGTGGCCAAGCAGCAACCCGAAACGATTGGTGAGAGTGATGTCAGTGTTGGCTTGGCGCCAGACATAGAGGCTTTTTTGAGCAAACTAGAAAGTGGTTTGCAGGGTGATAGGGATTATCCAACTGCAGGCGGGGTGTAGTTTCGAATATTGGTGATTCAAAGAGGTATCTTTGGAATCAAGTCTGTCATTGTGATTACACTAGCTTAGTCTGATTCTAAGTAGTTACGGACTAGAAGTGTGAAAGTCGGTACTAGTTTATTCCTAAGGTTCGTTGGCATGGTCAACTGGCGTACCATAAATACCGCGAATCTGAGGACCTGTTGCAAGTCACAAATCTGATTGTCTTGTTTAGGAGTTCGGTGTGGCTAACACTATTAATTGCTGAATTAATTTATCCACCGGCCATATAACGGTGATCGTAAATCCAGTTGAGGGTACTGGAAGTGGTCACTTACAATTTGCTAGGGGCCCTTAGCTCAGTGGCAGAGCAACGGACTTTTAATCCGCAGGTCGCGGGTTCGAATCCCTCAGGGCCCACCATCGCCTTGTTTGTACGTCGAAAAATGATCAAACGAAGGTAGCTGGTACCTTCAGGAGCTTTTGGTCTGTAATCGATTGAGACTATAAACTTCTCCAGTA
>CAZXXH010000007.1:24897-35784 GCA_964644645.1 uncultured Dehalococcoidales bacterium | reverse complement strand
AACAACAAGTAGAGAACCTTTTCGGTGCGCTATCACTGCATAGCTCTCTACGTCTTCGATTGACCCTAGAAAATTCGGACTTTGGATCATAAAACATGCGGTGTCTTCTGGTAAAACAGATGCTGTGGGCTCTATGACATCTATACGAATCCCTTGGTGACGAGTGTAAGATTTCAGTACCTCTACAGCGCGGTGATCCACGGTGTTCAGCACTGAGACAATGCTGCGATGGGTCAATCGGCTTGCCATCAAAGATGCCTAGGCAAATGCCGTGGGACAATAGAACATACCAGCATTTGCCACATCCAAACCAGTAAGCTGGCACACGAGAGATTGAAATTCAAAGGCTACCTGGAGTGTTCCCTGGGCTGCCTCTGGTTGATATGGCGTATAGGCGGTAACAAATTCGCCTCGAGAAGCCACTGTTCTAGCCACAGCGGGGATATGGTGACGGTAAGAACCTGCGCCAAGGAAACAGGAGTATTTGCTCGCAGATTGGTTGCGCTCCGCTAGTCCATTGACATGGGCTGATAACTCAAGCTCAGATAGTGGTGGGGGCAGATCAATTGTCGGATTGCGTACAGAAACCGGAATATCCCGGACGAGTTCTTCAAAAGAATTAACTCCTATCGCGGCCAGCATCGCCGTGTGATCAGCTTCGGTACCCGGCATGTAGGGTGACGGAGTCTTAGGAATGTTACTCATCCACTGTTTTCTATGCTCGCCTCAAGTGCTCCCGCTTGTGAATGCTTCGTAAGCATCAGCGCTCAACAAGCCGTCAATCTGCGAGACGTCCTGAGCTTCCACTCGGATAAGCCAACCACCATCGAATGGCCCCGTATTCACCGACTCAGGTTTTTCTGCTAATTCATTATTGACCTCAACAACACAACCATCAATGGGTGAGTAAAGATCACTCACGGCCTTAACTGACTCGATTTCACCCATTTTCTCAAACTGGACCACAAGATCTCCGACCGAAGGAAGCTCCACGAAGACGACGTCTCCTAGCTGATCTTGTGCGAAATCGGTAACACCCACGGTAACGATATTGCCGTCGACTAGGGCCCACTCGTGTTCTTTCGTATATTTCCGATCGGATGGGGGGGTCATTGGGAATTTAACCTTAACTGGATATTGCTTTTACCCGGCAGATCGACGAGGCCTTCGATAAAAAGGCAATTGGACAACCTCAGCTTCGACCAATTTGCCCCGAATATCAATCGCAAATCGCTCTCCTATCACTGCGAAGTGTTGTCGAACGTAGCCCATACCAATACAGTAATCAAGTGTCGGTGAATACGTGCCGGAAGTCACTATGCCAATCGCGGCATCACCGAACATTATGGAGTGACCGTGACGCGGGACACCTCGTCCAATCATTTTAAATCCAATGATCACCTGCTGGGTACCCCGTCGACTGATATCACTGAGGGATTCAGCTGCTATATATTCCTCTCGCTCAAATTCCACGAAACGGCTTAAGCCTGCTTCCAAAGGATTGTTTGTTACCGTCATGTCGCTCCCATGAAGCATGAGGCCCGCTTCCAAACGCAGGACATCTCGAGAACCAAGACCACATGGCTTCACACCCTGCTCAAGCAACATGTTCCATATTCCACGAGCGGAATCCGCAGACGGCATAAGTTCAAAGCCATCCTCCCCTGTGTAACCCGTCCTGGCAATCAATGCCGGTACTCCATCGCAATTAGTCTCTGCAATACTAAACGGCTTCATAGAAGACACGGGCGACGAGCAAAGTCTATCTATCACTCTGGCAGCCACCGGCCCTTGCACAGCGATCATTGCAACCTTTTCGGTTATGTCACGCATCGATACCCCGGTAAGGACCTTGATACGCGGAACGATCCACGCAAGGACCGCCTCTAGGTTTCCAGCGTTGACTATCAACAGGCAACGGTTATTCCCCAATCGGTAGATGATCGCATCATCGATGATTCCGCCCAGTTCATTGCAGATTAGGTGATAGCGGGACTTGCCCACCCTAATAGATCCAACGTCTACACTCAAAATGGTTCCTAGAAAAGATAACGCTCTCTTTCCATTAAACTCGATACGCCCCATGTGCGAAACATCGAACATGCCCGCGTCGGTGCGTACAGCGCGAACCTCGGAGAGAATGCCGGTATCGTACTGAACCGGCATCTCCCAACCCGCAAATGGCACCAGACGCGCTCCCAGACGCTTGTGAACCTCAAAGAGTTCTGTGCGCTTTAAACCATCGATTTTCTTCTTGTTCACGACTGGGATTACTTTACTAATTAAGCGTAAACAATTTGGGTTATTGACCTAACCAAGTGATCACAATCGTTTTCAAACCGCGTTGAACCGTAACAATTCAAATGTTAAACCCTCTCCACCCCAAGGATTACTTCTTCACCATTGATTTCAATCTTACCGAGCGTGGCACCCTTTGGAGCTCTAGCAAAAACAGTCTGGTCAGCCAGCACCTCTTCAGCTAAGTACTTTTCGTGTCGCCTGAGCGCGTCAGAGACTCCATCACTGGCTTCTATGTAGGCATAGATGCGGTCTTCAATGTTAAATCCTGCCGAGCGCCGTATATTCTGTAAAACATGCACAATTTCGCGCGTGACCCCTTCATCTGCTAACTCTGGCGTCACTTCAAGGCTAACCCCGACTGCATAACCGCCATCGGAGGCCACCGAATAGCCCTCCGGTGCGATAGGTTCAACCAATATATCCTCTGGATCAAGGTCTATCCCGCTGACTTGAATTTTCTCTCCGTTAGCCACTGAAGCTGCGACATCAGCAGCTTTCATAGCTTTCAATCCTTGCCGAATCGCTGGAATTTGCTGACCATAACGGCCTCCAAGACGCGGCAGATTTGGTTTTACGATGTAGTCGGTTAGTCCACCAATCTCGCGAGCGTCCCGAACTAACTTGACGTTGAGTTCATCCAACAACTGAGGGCATGCACGTTCAAGGTGTTTGAGATTCTCATTTTCGCGAAGCTGTACCACCAATTCCGCAAGAGGTTGCCGTACCTTTAATCCGGCCGATGCACGCGCAGATCTACCGAGGCTTGCAAGCCGCATCGCCAAACGAGTGACAAGTGTTAAATCCTCATCGACAAGCGATTTGTCGGCAATTGGCCACTCGGCTAAATGCACACTCGGCACCGCACCTGTTACGCGCTCGGCGACCAAATTTTGGTACATCTCTTCCACCACAAAAGGCACAAAAGGAGCCAGAAGTCGAACAAGTGTCGTGAGACACGTGTAGAGCGTCTGATATGCCGATTCTTTATCGCTGTCACTCTCGCTCTTCCAAAAGCGACGCCTACTCCGGCGAACATACCAGTTAGACAACCTATCCACAAACGATTCGGCGGCTCGTGCCGCCTCCGCCGGGCGCCAGTCATCCAAAGATTTAGTCATACTGACCACAAGAACGTTTAGTTCAGATATTACCCATCGGTCGAGATCATTTTCTAATAGGTTGCCTTGGGAGTATGTATGCCCTCTACCTGGCGACCAACCATCCAGATTGGCATAAGTCACGAAGAACGAATAGACATTCCACAGAGGAATAAGGAACAAACGCCTGACATCGTCTCCTGCCGCGTAACCAAAACTAAGGTTGTTTGCCGGGTTATGACGAACATACATCCACCGCATAACATCAACACCCATCTTATCGGCAGCTTCTTCGAACCAGATGGCGTTGCCTTTGCTCTTGTGCATCTCGGCACCATGCTCGTCTCGCAAAAGGGCATACGTGAAAACATTCCGGAATGGTTCTGTCTGTTCAAGGGCAACACTCATTACCAGTAAAGAGTAGAACCAGTTACGGAATTGACCTGGGAAACTTTCAGAGATCCAATCTGCGGGAAACCATTTGCTCCAATATTCTCGGTCCTGACGATATCCGATGGTGGAGAACGGTACTATTCCCGCGTCTAGCCAGGGTGTGCCCACGTCAGAAATACGAGATACCATCTCGCCGCACTCACTACACGCTATCTTTACCGCGTCGAGCCAAGGGCGGTGAGGAGAGTGGCCCTCAAACTCCTCCCAACCAGTGACAGCGCGCCGCTCAAGTTCTGTTTCACTACCGAGCACATCGACTCTTCCACAAGAACGGCACTTATAGATCGGCAACGCGAGGCCCCAATAACGTTTCTTTGAGATCATCCAGTCGTGCATATTGCGGAGCCAGTCCAGCTCTCGATCTAGGCCAAAGCCGGGCACCCAATTGATACGACCAGTCACTTCTATCATCTGCGGTCGCAATTCATCCATAGAAATGAACCACTCATCCACTAACCTGAACACCAACTCAGTATCGCAACGCCAACATACCGGGTATCGATGTAGGTAGGGCTCGACATGATAGAAACGATCGTGTTCCTTCAAGCTAGCTATGATGGGATCAGTCGCCTCGGCAACGTCCTTGCCCTCTAGCCACAAAAAGCCATCCTTAAAATGTCCAAACTCGTCAAGTGGTGCTATTACATCCAGACCCAACTCTTGCCCGCGCCTGAAGTCCTCAGCGCCCGCTCCAGGTGCCATATGGACTATACCCGTCCCTTCGTCTTCACCGACCAAATCCCAATCGACCACGCGGTGCTGAACCCCCTTCTGAACTGGAAAATTGTCGAATGGGCCCATGTAACTTAGGCCAACTAAACTACTTCCTTTCGTTTCCTCAATTACCTCAAATTTACCCCGAATAACAGACAGGCGTGATTTACCCAGATGAAGAATTTCGTCCCCTTGACGCACTTTGACATACACGTGATCGGGGTGAACACCAGCCGCTACATTGGACGTAAGTGTCCAAGGAGTAGTTGTCCACACAAGCAATGCTTCACCTGGCCGATCGACAATTGGAAACTTCACAAACAGACCAGGGTGTTCAATCTCGCGATAGCCCTCCGTCAGGATTTCGTGCTGTGAAAGACCCGTTCCACAACGGGTGCACCATGGCATCACATCCGTGCCCTCGTAAAGCCATCCTCGTTCGTGGCAAATCTTAAGAAAAGACCAGATCGTGTAATTATTTTCATCCGACATCGTGTGGTAGGAGTCGGACCAATCCATCCAATAACCGAGGCGCTTCGATTGATCGGTCATTATTTCCGCATACTTGCGCACCCGCGCTTTGCAGTCCTCGACAAAGCGACCAACGCCATATTTTTCTATGTCTCGTTTGGACTTAAATCCCAACTCTTTCTCTACTTCAACTTCTACCCACAGACCTTGGCCGTCAAAGCCATTTTGATATCGCTGTTCATATCCTTGCATGGTCTTGAATCGGAGAAACAGATCTTTATAAGCTCTTCCCCATGCGTGGTGTACACCCATAGGATTATTGGCAGTAATCGGGCCATCAATAAAAGAAAACCGCTTGCCAGAACCGGAGTTACGCTTTAGATAACTGTCAATAACGCCTTGATCGTTCCACCAATTCTGCAAACGCTTCTCAATCGCGACGAAATCAACTTTCGGGGTGACCGGGGAAAACCGAGTTTTTATCTTTTCACTAGCCATTATCAATAACTGTCATTTGTGGCAAGTTCAGTGGTGGGCAGCAACAACATTGCCCTTTGTCTATAAATCTCGCTCTTATGAACGCCCGCCGTCAAGGTTTCCATCTACTGGCTCCCAAGCGGTGAGACCGCCAAAACTTCGTATCTTGCGCCGAAAGGTCCAAGATGACTACGGAAAAATGTGACCGACTTGACGTCAAACTGCTCTGTAAGGTTAGATCCAGACCAACGAAAATGTTCTCCGGCACGTCGTAGATCGCGCGGCTTAGAGCCTTTGCGCGATCGCCCCACCGTAAGGTGCGGTGAAAACGGCCTTTTTACCGGCATGAACCCCATGTTGCAAAGAACTCCTTCCAAACGACTTTGTAGCAATGTTAGCCGATCAACCTCTCCAGCTATGCTAATCCAGAACACCCGTGGCGCTCGCAGTGATGGAAAGCCTCCTGCATCACTAAGAGCAAGTCGGAAGGGGGCTGATCGAGAAGCTATTTCATTGATCACTGTGGTGATACGAGGCACTGACGTTACAGGAACCGCACCAAGAAAACGTAGGGTCAGATGGACGTTATCAGGCCGTACCCAGCGGACCGAGTCCGGTTGCTGCTCCGTAAATCCATCGATAAGATTCGAAAGGACTCTTTTAACCCGAACCGGTAAAGCAATCGCTACGAAAGCCCTGATATCTGGGTCAGTGGTCATAGACGAAGGGTTAAATGAATTTCCGGATTCAATTATGTTCTCTGTTTGGTCATCCATGCTCAGTGCGGTCTGCTCCACCATCCAGAAAGAGAGTATCGATGGCAACGCACCAAAGAACAGTGCAATGCTATCTGGGACTACTACTAAATGACGCGCCTTGTTCAGCCTTATTCCGGGCTGCTATCTCGCGACGAGTAAGCCTATTCTCAGGCCATGCATCTGGTGGAATGTGAGAGAGCCTGAGCAGAAAACGAGATAGTAATCCCACGTACTCTTTAAGTTCACGAATGTTTAATTTGTCAATAGTATCTGCACTTGAGTGCCCAAACGCCGTCTCCGGGTGCGCTCCAACAAATCGCCAGCGCCACAGAATAGCCGACGGTATGCCCGCCAAAGTGAACGGAAACATGTCGCCCGAAGAATCAAGTTGAGCGATTACATGACAACGGAGCCCGTCATTCATTGACGCAAGCTCCTTCTCCATCACTTGGCGCAATTCTGGGAACTGGATTTCTATCCCTTTCATATTGCACGTAACCAACTGGACTAGGTTTACCAATATCATGTGATGTTGTTCAGGTCCATGGTGACGATTCACGTAAGCGAATGAACCCTGAAGAAACTGCTCCTCGGCGCCAAAGGTTACGAACCTAATATTGACTCCGGGAGCTACGCCTTGTTCTCGCTGGAGCTTGGATAGAACACGCGCCACCTCAAGAGCGACAACTGTGCCGGAGCCATTGTCATCTGCACCAAACGAAGTTGGTACAGTATCGTGATGAGCCCCGAGCACGATGTGCTCGTCTGGCCAACGCTCGCCTGAAAGTTCCGCGACTGTGTTCGCAGATTCTCCATCCAGAAACGATGTAAGCACCTCCATAGCCACCATAACGCCTGCTGCAGCGCTGCGTTGCAAACGTGCTCCGTCTTCACGAGTGGTTTGCACAACCGGGATCGGCATGCGCGGACCAAATCCATCCCGCCAGTCGTGCGCGGATCCGTAGCTAGTCCATCTCGGGGCAAGGCGTCTGTTAGGCGACACAATCGCCACCCCACCAGCGTCCGCTATGTCTTGCACCCGGTTTGGCCACGTCTTTGGGGGTGAAAATGGCTCGAGTTCAGAATTGCAAATCGCTATCGCTCCGGATAGTCGATCACCAATGGCTTCCAGCTCATGTGGCATGCCATACCCGACATCGACAAGTGGGGCATTTATCGATGCTGGTGGGCAAAAAAGAAACGGTCGAATTTCGGCTTTCCAGCAATCGTCGCCCTTTACAGTCAAATGGGCAACTCCCGGATCCCATGTATTAAAAGAAAAGTTTTCAGAACGCGGCTGGTTGAGATTAAGGCCTCGCCATTGATCAACTAAATAATCGATCGTTTGGCCTTCCCCATCTGACCCTGCCCAACGTGGTGCGAGCCGATCCGTCAGGATCTGCAAATGCTCTCTCACACGCTAGCCTACCCACGACTCTCCCATAATCCAGCGGTCAACAGCAGACCAATCTGTCTCCACGTTCTCATCCCCTCGCATTCCAGCAAACTTATGGCTCTTATGGACTTTTATTCGCCCAGCGGCGCTCTCAAGAGTCTTGATGATTCATGGTGCACATCAATGATTCACACCTTGTGAAGCATCACTAAGCGTCTCATCAACAGTCCTCTCAAATTGTACGTAATCAACAAATCAGCCACCAGCTATGGACGGCAAGAAGTGGATCTCAGATTCTTCGCCAATAGGCTGGAGCAGGCCTCGTCGAGTTGGCCGGCCATCTACCACAGCCGATAAACCCGGACGAAGCCTACCTTCTCTTACAATTTGCTCTTTTATACCTGTGAAACTGGCGTCCAAGTTGTCAACCAGCTCCCTCAGTGTCTTGCCTTCAACGACAACCTGTTGTTGCCCCGCAGTATATTTGCGGAGTGGGAGCGAGATGAAAACCGTAGCCACAGCGCTTATTGTGCTTTCCAGACCGTGAATCGGCCTGTGGCTACTTGCCGTTACCGGACGATAGGGCTTCCAAAATACGTCCGGGGTTCATGGGTGAATTGCACAGTCTGATCCCTACGGCATCATAAATAGCATTAGCGATTGCGCCTACAGGCGGCACAATCGGCGTTTCTCCAACACCTCGTACGCCGAACGGATGGTCAGGGTTAGCCACTTCCACAATTATGGTTTCGATAGGTGGTAAGTCCAGTGATGTAGGCAGTCGGTAATCGAGAAAACTTGAATTCTTCATAGCACCCGAATCATCCATGAAGTACTCTTCATTGAGCGCCCAACCAACACCCTGAACAGCCCCTCCTTGCATCTGGCCTTCAACGTAGGCAGGGTGTATCGCTTTGCCGGCATCTTGGACAACTGTGTATCGGACCACATCTGTCTTACCAGTATCAGGATCTATTTCCAGATCTACAATGTGCGCCCCAAAACCACCGCGATCATCCTCCATGTTCACGCTTGCAGTTGCGGTGACAGGGCCTCCTGTATCCTCAATGCGGCCCGCCAATTGCTTAAACGACAACTTCAACGCTGGATTGGACTTCGCGAAGAAATTGCCATCTTCAAACTTGACGTCGCCCTCAGCTATCTCCCAAATCATGGCCGCACGCTTGCACATCTCTTTGATCAGGTTCTGTGCGGCTGCACATGCGGCAGCTCCAGTAGCAAAACAGACCCGGCTGCCACCGGTTACATCCGTGAAACCCACGCTATCCGTGTCCACCACAGTAGGCAGCACATCCTCCGCATTTACACCTAGTACCTCGGCAGCCTGCATCGCTATTGAAGCCCTAGTACCACCTATGTCTGTCGAACCTTCGACAAGTGCAACCGTGCCGTCGTCATTCAATGACATGCTGACAGATGACTTCAAACCCACATTGAACCAATAACCGCTGGCAAATCCCCGACCCCTCTTACGTCCGCCCTTGCCCTCTCGAGTCAAAGGCGTCTTCCAGTGCGGGGAAGCCTTCGCTGCCTCGACCACCTCGATGTTGCCAATTCTAGGGAACCGAGGCCCATCCGAGCGCCGTGTACCTTCATGGGAGGCGTTGAGAAGTCGGAATTCAAGCCGATCCATACCAATTTTTTCGCAGATTTCGTCTACTATAGTCTCTACAGCGAATGCCGCCTGAGTGGCTCCCGGAGCACGATACGCGGCTGTCTTAGTCTTATTAACAATCACGTCATACCCATCGACTTTGGTGTTTGGTATGTCGTAGCAGGCAAACACACACTTCGCGGCTGCACCCACCGGAGAACCAGGGAAAGCACCAGCCTCAAACCTGATATCTGCCTCTCCAGCCGTGATCCGACCAGATTCGTCCACTCCCATCTTGACTCTCACCCAAGCTCCTGGAGTTGGTCCAGTAGACTCGAACACGGACGCACGGTCCATCAAGAGCTTCACGGGCCGGCCACACTTCTTCGAAAGCACTGCCGCTATCGGCTCAAGGTAAACCGGGATCTTGCCACCAAATCCGCCACCAATTTCTAATGGCACCACCTTCACACTTGACTCAGGAACGACGAGCAGGCCAGCCGTTTGCCGCCTGGCTGAAAATGATACTTGGGTACTAGTCCAGATCGTATTGTGATTATTTCTGTTCCAAATAGCGGTCGCGTTGTGAGGCTCGATGTAACCCTGATGTACTGTTGATAGATCATATTCATGCTCGACAATGGTAGATGCATTGGAAAATCCCGCATTAACGTCTCCAAACTCGTGAAGAAAATGCTCAGCAACATTCGTATTGGACACCTTTTCGCCCAAATGATCGCCTGTGAGATCTTCTAGCACTAGAGGAGCGTCAGCCGCCATCGCCTCATGGACATTTATAACGGGCTTCAGCACTTCGTATTCAACTTCTACGAGCTTCAGCGCCTCTTTCGCAGTATTCGCGTCTATGGCTGCTACAGCGACCAAAGGCTGCCCTCTAAAAATTACCTTGTCACTCGCCATGATTCTTTGGCTAGCATAGTGAAAATCGATGTCTCCCTCACCCAGATCTACCACTTTGTCATGGGCCTCCGGCAAATCCTCCGCCGTCATCACAGCAAGAACCCCTGGCCTAGCAGAAACCTCAGATACATCTAGCCTGTTGATACGAGCATGCGCATGCGGGCTCCTCAATACAGCGCCCCAAACCAAGCCTGGCATTTTAATGTCGGCGCCATAAATGGCACTGCCTGTTACTTTCTCCAGCCCATCCGGCCTGATGGGTCGAGTGCCTATAACCTTGTATTCACGGGGCACATTCTCGGTTGAGACCATTTTAGGATTCCTCTTCCGTTGTTGAAACGCTTGAAGCCTTCATTACCGCTCGAACAATCTTGTCGTACCCAGTGCATCGGCATAGGTTACCTGCCAGCCAGTGTCGCACTCTGTGCTCGCTCGGTTGAGGCTCACGATCCAATAGTCCCTTGGCAGCCACCAAAAATCCAGGGGTACAGATCCCGCACTGTAACGCCGCCTCTTCCAAGAACGCCTGCTGCAAGGGGTGTAGGCCATCAGGCCGGGCCATTCCTTCTATGGTTTCAACTGATCGACCATCGATCTCAGCGCCCAACACCAAGCAAGAGTCCACGATTCGACCATCGAGAGTGACTGTACAAGCTCCACAGTTCCCATCGTAACAGCCCTCTT
>CAZXXH010000007.1:23250-24887 GCA_964644645.1 uncultured Dehalococcoidales bacterium | reverse complement strand
CTTCGGGGTACGGAGCGATGATCCGGAGTCACGTGCGAAGGTAAAGGCGTTCAGAGGGGAACTGGGTTCTACGGAAATCAGGAGCATTGACTTCAAGGCCTTCGTGCAGCTGTATCAGGAACAACATTGGCCAACTAAGGCGGATTCGACCATCGAGAGAGACTGTACAAGCTCCACAGTTCCCATCGTTACAGCCCTCTTTTGTGCCCGTGAGACCAATTTGTTCTCGGAGCGTATCCAGAAGGCTTTCGTAGGGAGGAACCAGAAACTCCATTGGCTCACCGTTGATAGTAGTGCGTACATGTACCTTGGGGGGAAGTGAGGTCTGTGTCATTTTATGAAGCTCCTTGTGCACGTGATATCCCTTTGTTAAGCGTGCGTTGCGTTAACACTCCGATGAGGTGTTTGCGCTGCGAGATTGTTCCTCGCATATCATTGATCGGGCTCGCAGCGGCAGCGGCCAGACTGGAGGCAGCTTGGATGTTAGCTTCTGTGGCTGCCTTGCCGACCAGTGATTGAGCTGCTTCGACTGCAAAAACGGGAGTGGGCGCAACTGATGCCAACGCAATCCTGGCACTTTCAATGGTCCCATTAGCGAGCACTACTGAACTTCCTACTGCCGCGACTGCAATGTCCATTTCGTTACGGGGAATAAATCTCTCGTAGGAAGCACCGAAGCCGCTCGTCGGGTTTGGAATGTATAAAGATACCAATATCTCACCTCGGTCCAACACGTTCTGACCGGGACCGGAACAGAACTCTTCAACAGGAACCTGACGATTCCCTTTAGGACCAGAGATATGAGCAACAGCACTGTGAACTATTAGCGGCGGGATGCCATCAGCGCTCGGAGCTGCGTTACAAAGATTTCCGCCCAAACTTGCTCTAGATTGGATCTGTATGCCACCGATCAGTTCGGCAGCGTCAATAAGACCAGGGTACCCCGCTCTGACTTCTTGATCTTCATATATCCTACAACATGGCACGGCAGCGCCAATATTTAACCCACGAGCATCCACCTCTAAAGCCATCAGTTCGGGGATTTTCTTTACGTCTACTATAGCTTCAAGGTCATATCGACCACCTCTAGCTTGGACGAGAATGTCCGTCCCACCTGCGATACATCTCGCTTTATCGCCATGCTCTGCCAGAAGTGTGACCGCTTCATCTATAGTGGCAGGGGCCATGTAACTAAATGGATGCAAGCCCTGCTCCTTTCTTTGACCTCTGGTACTGGCAAGCGGCCGTCACCAGCCACCTTCGCCTAATCGAGACCGCAGAGGTATATGAACGACTCTCGTTGTAAGATTTCACAACCAACACAAATGTAGCCCAGGTTATGACCTGCCGCAAGGAATTGCTTTCGTCCCTAACCAGTACGGATAAACACGCGTTTCAAGGAAATCTTAGGCAGGCCGCTGCCTTAAACCCATAAGCCAGTTGAGTGCGGCAGAGGATCTTGGATGAATTGTTCGGTTTTTGGACGTCAGTGACGTGAGTCGAAGTTTCAGATAAATCTCCACAGCCATCCTCAACTCGCCTGAGTAAGCCACCCGACGAACTTCGGCCAATTCGGGCCACAGTTCAATCTTGATCGGATCTATCTTGTCTGCAATAAACACAGTGAGACCGTTGAT
>CAZXXH010000007.1:0-23240 GCA_964644645.1 uncultured Dehalococcoidales bacterium | reverse complement strand
ACGGGGCTAAAGGCGTATGGTAACGGACAGCAGCCAGAATGGACCCATTGATGAACGGACACTCACGTCCGAGCCAGGCTGCTGCCAAAGGACCGTGCAGCAACATGGGCTCTGCCAGTTCGAACTGGTCAGGTTGCAATCCAATTCGAACAAACTCCCGGAGTAGATCTAGCGGAGATTTACTGCGAAACACATCATGAGCAGCTAAAGCAATGTCCACAGCAATTGGATCAGCAGTAGTTAGTGGAGACAAATCTCGACCCACCGCTCGCGCTCGTGATACGTGCTCCTGCAATTGGCCGGGTAAATTCGCTAAACGACTCTCAATTAATCCAAGTATTGCTTCGAGAGACATCACTCTAACGAGAACAGATAACGTACTTTACTGATCGTTACTGCTCACTGAAATCATTATTGGAATTGCCGCCAGATTCTCCGGTCATCCAATCTTGGCGAGCTGCCGACCGCCCAAAACATGCACGTGAAGATGATCTACGATTTGGCCTGCGTCTTGCCCTTGATTGACCGTCAAACGATACCCATTTTCGTCCAGACCATGCTCCACGGCGACATGTGAAGCGACTACCAACAGATGTCCCAGAAGGCGCTCATCCTGTTCCGATTGTGAGATTTGTGAGAGCAATGTCACATGTCCGCGCGGAATCACAAGTAAGTGTACGGGTGTTACTGGGGATATATCCGTAAACGCAACAGCATACTCGTCCTCAAAAACTTTATTGCTCGGTATCTCTCCAGAAACGATCTTGCAAAAGACACAAACGGCACTCACTGAATCACCTCTACCAAGGCTCCCTCATGGATACGGGGACAACAGTACCCATGCTAAACCACGTGGATATCGACAAGGGGACTCGGCATGTACCGGAGGGTCTCGTTTCGGCCTAAGCGTGCACAGAGAGGCAGGTAACGGTCTTTACGATCCCCGGGATAAGATGCATCTGCTTACTGATTATGTCGCCCACGCTCGGGAGATCGTCGGCTTCCACACCAGCGATTAAGTCGTAAGGGCCTGTAACCGTCTCGACGCTCCTCATCTTCTCCAAAGCTTCGAGTGCAGTCGACACCTCCGTAGTCTTACCAACAGCGGTCTCAATAAGAATATAGGCTCGGGTAGCCATCAAATCTCCCCCATTGCTATGTAGTAGACCCGGGCGCTATTTACGCCTGCGAGTTAACCAATATACACGGAACCGAACGTATCCTGGTAACAATATAAGCATTAAGACGCTCGGCTCAATTTGGGCAAGTTTAACCCAAGTGCACTATAAACTCGGCGGAGGTCGGGTGTCAGAGCGGATCCTCACTACGCTACCAAGATGCGTCTCTCGCTTGTCTCGATACATGTGCTGTAGCCTCTAGGTCATCAATCACAGCCACTCTGGATCCGAAACGCTCCTGCTTCGAATCCTCGGGCACAAGAGGGGCAGCCACGGCAGCCTGCCGTTGATCAAATATTGGCTGAATAGTGCGCTTACCACTCGCGTTCGCCACCGTCGGGCCGACGTGTCCTTCCTGGTGTAGTACCTCAGTTGACATCGACTCGAATCCTGAATCTCGCGCCAGCAAGTTCAAAGGGTGACAGAGGCACCGCGCGGCTTGTACAGACCCGTTTCCCACTCGCTGACGGTTTGCTGGCGCACCCCCAGGTCCGCTGCAAGAGCACGCTGCGACAAGCGTATATGCATTCTAAACGCGCGGACGACACAGGCGTCCCATTCGATGCTGATTTGACTGAGTCCATCGCCTATCATCCGTACAATGTACCGTGAACCGGTCCATGCCCCAAAGAGCAAATTAGACGGGGTTACAGGAATTTTACGAGTGCTGTCACTGTGCTCTCTGCGGTAATCATAAAGTTAAGTGTTTAATCAGACGATCCTCGCTGCGTAACGGACCGACTGCTCCAAGAACCAGCTTGTTAGCCACCAAAAGCCGATTAGCGACGCGAATGACGTCACTGTTCCCGACGTCATCGATGTCGCTAATAATTTCATCCACCGTCTTTACATCACCTTTTAGTAACTCCTGGATACCAAGCGAAGACGCGACTGCACGGCTCTCTTCCATGCGAAGCATCAGCCTGCCTTTACTAAGCTCTTTTGCTCTCGCGAGCTCATCGTCAGCCAGTCCATCACGAAGCTTAGCAATTTCATGAACAATGACCTGAATTGCTTCTTCAACACGTTTTGGGTCCACTCCTGATTCGACGTGGATAGCTCCGCAATCCGAATAGTTGGAAACGGAGCTGTTGATCGCGTAAGCAAGACCTCGCTTTTCGCGCACCTCTTGGAACAATCGACTCCCCATGGACTCCCCTAGAGCAACAGACATTAAATGAAGAGCATGGCGGTCTCGATCAAACATTGATATCCCGTGGATACCTAGAGAAATCTGAACTTGCTCCGTTTTACGATACTCTATCCGAGCCACAGGACCTCGTAGATTATCCACAAAAGGAAACATAGGGGCAGGATTGCCTTTGCCTAAATCGCCGAGGATACTTGCTGCCTGTTCAACCAGTTCACCATGCGTGACAGCCCCTGCTATTGCCAAGACGCAGTTCGGTGCGACGTACTGTGAGTCTAAATAGCCTTTCATGACGTCGCGGGATAGGCCGTCTACGGAATCTATGCTGCCTGCAATATCACGTCCCATAGCCTGATCGGGCCAGAGAAGATCATCAGCCATTTCAGCCACCCGGCCGCCAGGGGAATCATGCGAAGCCCTGATCTCCTCAAATACGACCTGCTTTTCTCGGGCAATGTCCGTCTCTCTGAGTAGCGAATTTCGAATCATATCTACCAATACATCTAAGCCTTGGCGATAGTGTGGTAGGGCCAAACGACACCAGTATCCGGTCATTTCACGATCGGTATACGCGTTCAAGGCACCCCCAACCCCTTCCACAAGTTCACTGATATCCCGAGGAGAAGTTCGCTTTGCAGTCCCCTTGAACAACAAGTGTTCAAATAGATGAGATGCACCAGCCAGCTCATTAGTTTCGTACCTTGATCCAGCCCCAAAAAGCAAGAGTATGCTGACGGCCTGAGTATGAGGCAAAGTGCTACTTAGAACCCTGACTCCCGAATCGAGCACTGTTTTGTCGAATTCAGGTTTTTCTGGCTCTCTCGACGCATCTTGAGATTTCATAATTGATCACGCGAGGCTAGGTGGATTTCAGCTAGCCTTTTGTCCTTTAATGTGTGTGTGCATTATTTAGGAATACGGACTCTCAGGGTATTAAGGTACAACCCCATGGTCAATATCGAATGACCGGTTGGAGCGAATGTTCAGCGAAGTACAACGACTTCACCGTCACCCAACATTAGTGCCGACCGGTAAACACCGAATCGGCACACTGATAGTAAGTCTATAAACATCTTAGAATCCCTAACTATGCACGAAGACCAGTTTAGCAATCCTACGGGAAACACAAGTTCGAAACACGATAATGCAGCTGTAGGCGGCCGGTTTACTTCAGGCTCGCTAATTATCGCTTCCGTCCTCAGCATAATTATTTTGGTCGCGCTGTCTCTTCGTTTGTTTGGGATTGATTGGGATCAACGCGGACTCTTCCACCCGGATGAACGCGCTATTCTGGCCAGCGTATCCGATATACAAATACCTAGCATTGGTGAAGTTGGAGACCTGCTGGATCCGGCTAAAAGCCCACTTAATCCTGGCTGGTTTGCCTACGGATCATTCCCCATATATCTATTAAAAACTGTCCAAATTGCAGCTAGTCCATTTACTGATTGGGACATCTGGCAACTACGCTTCCCAGGCCGTGCAATTTCCGCATTAGCCGACACATCCACTGTCGCCGTGGTTTTCTTTATAGGACTTTTATGGTTCGGCAGGCGAGTAGCAATTCTTGCATCAGCTCTCACTGGATTGGCTGTACTTCACATCCAGCAAGCCCACTTCTTCGTTGTTGATCCATTGCTGACGTTACTCGTAGTGGCAACGGTCTTCTTTCTAGTGCGGATTGCACACACAGCATCTAGGAAAGACAGCGTTTTGGCAGGGCTCGTTCTCGGCCTAGCAATGGCTACAAAGATAAGCGTAGCTCCTATAGGCATAGCCGTCATCGCGGCTTACTTCATCTATGCGATCTCATCACCTGGGGATGTACTGAAAACTACCAAGAGTGTGAACGCGGCGCGACGTGGCCGAGCGATAGGTGGGCTAATTTTTACTACTACAATCGCAACGACCGTTTTCGTGGTGGCGCAACCCTACGCACTCATCGACTGGAATACGTTCTTCGCGAGTATCTCTGAACAATCGGAAATGGTTCGGGGTATTCGAGACTATCCGTACACACGCCAATACATCGATACAACACCATACTGGTATCACATAAAACAACTCGCGACGTTCGGCCTCGGACCGGTGACTGGAATTCTAGCGTGGTTAGGACTTCTAGGCGCTACTTGGTTTACAGCGGTTCACAAACGCAAAACCGACCTAGTAATCATGGCATGGGTTCTACCATACCTATTACTAACGGGTTGGTTCGACGTCAAATTCCTCCGGTATCTATTACCTATTACGCCTTTTCTAATCCTCTACGGAGCCCGACTGATTTTCTGGATCGGCGACAGTGTGCAACGCTTGATTCCATTGATGAAGCACACCGGTTCAGTCTTGGCCGTCTTAGCTTTGCTTGCTGCAATGCACTATGCACTGGCGTTCATGTCTATTTACTCGGAGCGTCACCCTGCCCAAGATGTTTCGGCTTTCCTCAAAGACAACGCCCGGCCCGGGTCAATCATCCTAAAAGAGCATTGGGAGGAAGGTATACCCAACACATACGGGTATCACTGGAGAGATCTTGAACTTTATAACATGGATTCTGAGGCGAAATTCGACGCCATCTCCAATGATATGGCCAAGGCAGATTATCTAGTCTTTTATAGCCACAGACTCTATGCGACCATCCCACGCTTGGCAGCACGCTACCCGATCAGCACAAAGTACTACGGGGCTTTGTTCGAAGGCCATCTCGGATACGAGCTTGCCTTTGTCAGCGAAAACACGCCAACGGCACTTGGGATTTCTTACCGGAATGATCCCTTAAGCCGTGTAGACCTAAAACCTCCCAGTGGCTATGAACTCCCGTCCGGGGCCTTAGCCTCCATAGACATGGGTTGGGCAGATGAGAGCTTTACCGTTTACGAACATCCGATTTCGTTGGTGTTCGCCAACACGAAACACCTATCGAGGGATGAAATACGCCACCAGATCACCATATTCCAAGCTAGTGGACCTACGGACCCAGGTCTACTACTAACGAGTAGTGAGGCACTGAGACAACAATCGGGCGGGACTTGGGATGATGTTGTCTTTTCGAACCATGTCCCAATATGGCTGCTCCTGATTATCTGGCTCGCTGCTATTCAGATGATTGCGATAGCTGCGCTACCGTTCTGTCTCGCTCTATTTAGACCTCTTCCAGATAGGGGCTATCTTCTATCAAAGACCCTAGGCATCCTCATAGTAGCAACGATCACCTGGTTGTTCGCCGGTCCTGGAGGGGTGGCTTTCTCACAATGGTCCGTAATACTCAGTTTAGCCATTATGGCGGCAGTTTCTGGTTTGGTCTGGCAATTGCGCCGGGCAGAGATCGCAGTGTTCCTACGTGCACGGTGGCGCTTGATTCTTGCGATGGAAGCCGTGTTTATCCTCGCTTTCGTTGTGTTCCTAGTTATCCGGGCTGCGAATCCCGATCTGTGGCACCCCTTCCGCGGTGGGGAGAAGCCCATGGACTTTGCCTATCTGAATGCCGTGACCCGGTCAACAGTCATGCCACCATACGATCCATGGTTCGCTGGAGGATTTCTCAACTATTACTATTTCGGCCAATTCATAGTAGGAAGTTTAATCCGTCTAACAGGGATTGCTCCATCGATCGCCTACAACCTAGCGATTCCAACTCTCTTCGCTATGACTACGGCCGGTGTCGTTTCGATTATTTACAACCTCGCTGAGGGCTCGAGACGTTTGCGCGGCGAGCGTAGGTTTTCTTGGTCACCCTTCATTGCTGCTATTGGCGGATCGATAGTGGTGGCCGTCTCTGGCAATATCGACGGTATGATCCAACTCCTAGAAGGCGCAGGCAGGGCCTTAAGCGCCGAGCCGTTTGGCCTATTCGACTACTGGCGTAGTTCCAGAATGATGGCCCCAAACTCGGAAGGATTTGAGATAACAGAATTCCCTTTCTTTACCTTCCTGTTCGCTGATCTGCACGCCCACCTGATAGCGATTCCTTTCTCTCTCCTCGCGTTGGGTCTTTGTTTGAATATTTTTGTTCGAGTAGCGCAACCTCCAAGTCGTTGGATTGGGACACTTGTTTCCCTGGCTGTCCTTGGCTTAGTGATCGGTGCTCTGCGAATCATTAACGCATGGGATTACCCCACTTCACTAGCGATCGCGACTGCAGTGATCCTGGCCAGTGAGCTGGTTATGGGCAGGAAAGGTCGCGGCATATCAATGCGACTATTTGCCACTGTCGCCAAGGTCTTGCTGGTAGCAGCAATCGGGTACCTCGTTTTTTTGCCATTCCATGCGCGTTTTGAACTATTCAACAATGGTATAGAACACAGTCAGTTCCACACTCCTCTTTGGCGTTTTCTTATGGTGCATAGCTTGTTCATTTTCGTCATAGTTAGTTACTTGATATATGAAGCTCAACGCTCATTAAAACCATTATTTCAGGGAAACTCCGTATGTATCTATCGCCGCGGGGTCAGAAAAATCAGCCTGCGCATTGACACTCTGCTGTTCTCATCGATTGTTCCAGCAGCGGCCCTTGTCGCGTTCGCCTTGATGGGATATGGAACTGTCGCTTTCAACATATCCCTTGTCACGAGTATTTCAATCTTGGTTGCACTAGTTTTTCACAGGCGTGAACGAGATGGGAATTTCATTGTTTTTGTCGCCTTGATGGCAATGGTTGCTCTAATTCTCACAGCAGGAGTAGACCTCATAACGGTCAAAGGTGACATTGGTCGTATGAATACTGTGTTCAAATTCTATCTTCAAGCTTGGATATTGTTGGGAATTGCTTCGAGCTTCATCGTGTGGCGATTATGGAGCGACGGATTCTTCTCGTTAGACCGAATGAGCATGGTTAAAACGCTTTGGCTAGGCGCTTTCGCAGTACTGCTGGTGAGTGTAATGGTGTACCCAGTCCTAGGCACCAGAGCCCGGCTTTCAGACCGGTTTGAAACCGGAGGCTTAGGTCTGGACGGGATGGCCTTCATGGACAGGGTTACATATTCTAGCGAGCAGGGACCATTGGAACTACGACATGATGCGCAAGCAATACGGTGGCTGCAAAACAATGTCATAGGATCACCGGTAATTCTCGAAGGTCTGACAAATCTTTATCGTTGGGGTAACCGGATATCAATATACACAGGTCTTCCCACTGTTATCGGCTGGGATTGGCATCAAAGACAACAGCGCGCTGCCTACGAGGGAATCGTTATGCAGAGACGCGCTGATGTGAACCAAATTTACACCACTCGGTCGAAAAATATGGCTCTTGATCTTCTAAAAAAATACGGGGTGAGATTGGTTGTGGTGGGTGAACTAGAAAACTATTACTATCCACCTTCCGGTATCGCCAAGTTCGACCAAATGGAACCGTTTGGACTCAGCCCTGTCTACCGCAATAAGGGCGTCACAATTTACGAATTCAAACCTTGACACCTAACAAGAGTAACTATCGCCAGAGTTACTCTAGCTTTGACCTGTACGCTGGGAGAAAGACCGTTGAAGGCACACGTATCCGGTAGCATTCGGGCATTACCTGATGAAATTTTCGACTACCTCGTAGAAGTATCCAATTTGAAGACGTGGGTAACTAATATCACTGACGTTATACGCACAGACAACAAAGCACTTTCACCAGGCATTCAATTCACAACTGTATACCGTTACGGACACGTCTCCTATCAACTAGTTCAGCAGGTAACTAGGTTTGAGCCAAATAGACGTATCGCGTGGCGCACTGTTCGAGGCGAAATGCCTGTAGGTTTCGACATTACCATTGCCGAGCGTGGTGAAATTTCAGTTATCCGTTACGAGCAGGATGCAATTCCAGACAGTGTGGCCACTCGAGTCTCTTATTTACTATTTGCTCCCCTGATGAAGATCGCTGTTCGGCGTAGACTTGAGTTAGATTTAACCCGACTAATAGAAGCAATTGAGATCGGTTGCACAGCCAAAAAGCTGTCTTGAATTTGCAGAGTTCCCAAACCGGACACTATTGTATGGCTATAGCAATAGCCGCTACGTTGCCAGTTAGCAAGCTCACCGTTGGGTGAAATGTCGCAGCACCTAAAACAGTGTGGGTTTTTAGCCCTAGCAGGGTCGCAATAGGCAGTTGAGAATTCAGGTTCCGTTCCAAGTTACGCCCAAGGAGTGTGAGTTGTGATCGTAACTACAGTTTTTTTCGACGTGTACAACACTCTTGCTGGTTTCAACCCATCTAGAGAGGAAATACAGCGTAGCGCCGCCTCGCGGTTCAGCTTGTCACTTACATCCGATGGACTAAACCGAGGCTACCATAAGGCAGATGCGATGATGGCCAAACAAAATGCCGTTAAGCCTCTCCGCAGCATGTCCCATTCAGAACGTGATCATTTCTTCGCCCTATACGAACAAACGATCTTGCGTGAATCTGGTAAGGATGTCGACCTTGAAATCGCATTAAACATATGGCACGAGGTGAGACGGCATGACTATAAATTAGAATTGTTCGAAGATGTCTTGCCCGTACTAGAATTTCTTAGAAAGAAAGGCCTGAATCTGGCCGTAATATCGAACATGGGCCAGACTGGAGAGGCGTTAGTCAAAACCCTAGGGCTCAAACACCATATAGAAATAGCCGTTACCGCGATGGAAGCAGGTGCAGAGAAACCTCATCCAGCCATTTTTCAAATAGTGATGCAACGCTTGGACGTAAAACCATCGCAGACTGTCCACGTCGGCGACCAACTCGAATCGGACGTGCTAGGGTCACTTAACGCGGGCATTCAGCCCGTACTTATGGATAGATATCGCGGGCACACAAATTACACTGATCACCCTCGTATTGAGAATCTGAAAGAGCTACCCAGGACTCTAGAGTTGTTTGGATAAATACAAAAATCATCCCCCTTAGGCAATTGGTATCATCTTCAAAACACGTGCCCGGAAATTAGAAAGCTGACTCAATACCACAAACAACGTGCGTAGTCTTTTCGGATCGTCTTTTTCTATTGCAACTCGCAGCTGCATATGACCTACTGTGACATGTTCACCTAGTTGAGCCTGTAGCGGTATCCGGGCTCCTCCTGTTGGTTCTCGCAGTGCAAGCACTATCATTGCATCTTTTGCGATAATGGAGTCAACGCCACATTGGTCCGCCACGATACGTACACGTATAGCATCCAATAAATGATCCACTGGCTTAGGCACAGGTCCAAAACGATCTCTTAACTCGTTGTGCATTTCATTGACAGCACTAATCTTTGAGACACGGGCCAGTCTGCGGTATATGCTCAGGCGATTCGTTAGATCTTCTACGTACCAATTCGGAATATGAGCGTCTAGGCCCAAGTCGACTCGGACATTAGATAATTCTTGCCCCTGTTTGCGTACAGTGTCTCCAGCGCCCTCGGTCTTGAGTTCTGAAGTGGCTTGGGCGAGTAGCTTGATGTACAACTCAAAGCCAATTGCAGCTATGTGTCCGCTTTGCTGTGGGCCTAGAATATTCCCGATTCCCCTGATCTCCAAATCTCGCATAGCCAACTGGAATCCTGCTCCGTGACCAGCAGCGGCAAGGATGCTGTTTAGACGCTGCTCTGCAGCTTCGGTAAGCCGTCTCCCTCGCTGAATCAAGAAGTATGCGTATGCCCTGTTTGCACCGCGACCTATGCGACCACGTAACTGGTATAACTGAGACAGTCCGAACATGTCTGAGCGGTTGACGATCAGCGTGTTGACATTAGGCAAATCAATTCCAGACTCAATGATGGTGGTGCAAACGAGAACGTTAAACCGTCCTTGCGCAAATTCTGCCATCACACCCTCAAGCTGCTCTTCAGGCATTTGGCCGTGCCCAATCCGCACTGTTGCCTCTGGAACAATGCGTCGCAACTGCTGGGCGATGTAGTCTATGTCCTTAACTCTGTTGTGGAGATAGAAAATTTGCCCTCCTCGATCTATTTCCCGCAGGATTGCCTCGCGAACCAATTCTGCGCTCTCTTCCGAGACGTATGTCTTAATCGGCAGCCTATCGTCTGGAGGTGTTTCCATGGTACTCATATCTCTCACACCTGAGAGTGACATGTGTAGTGTCCTCGGGATAGGAGTTGCACTCAAGGCAAGCACATCCACTTGTGCACGCATGCGCTTAAGACGTTCCTTGTGCGATACACCAAATCTATGTTCCTCATCTACGACCACGAGCCCTAGGTTCTTGAAGATCACATCTTGCTGTAGTAAACGGTGGGTTCCAATACATATGTCTACTGTGCCCGATAACAATCCTTTGACAATTTGACGTTGCTCGGCGTTTTTACGGAATCTACTAAGCGTCTGCACTGATATCGGGTAAGCTCCTAGGCGTTCTTGAAAAGTCGCAGAGTGTTGCTGCGCCAAAACAGTGGTCGGTACAAGTATGGCCACTTGCCTGCCAGCCTGAACCACCTTGAAGGCAGCACGCAGAGCTATTTCAGTTTTGCCATATCCTACGTCTCCACAAATAAGGCGATCCAATGGCTTTTTCGATTCAAGATCGGCCTTAACCGCATCTAGGGTTGCCACTTGGTCTGGCGTCTCTTCGTACGGAAAACTCGCTTCTAACGCACTCTGCCATGGGGTGTCGGTGTCGGTGGAAAGTCCTTCAGACGCAGATCTCGCCGCATAAAGAGCGATCAATTCGCCAGCGATCTGTTCCGTAGACCGTCTCGCCCTGTCCTTGGCCCGCTTCCACTCCTGCGTTCCGAGCCTGGTAAGACGTGGTGGACGTTCACCAGAACTACGGTAAAGCTCTATCCTGTCCAAGTGCTCGGTTGGCACATAAAGCTTGTCATTGTCGGCATAAGCAAGTACGAGATACTCACGGGTTGCTTCTCCTTCAAGTGTCTTCGTTCCGACGAATCGGGCCACACCGTGTTCCACGTGGACGACAAAAACTCCAGGGGACAATTCAGATAGGCGCGTTGTTGACCGAGCGGGGTGTCTTTGAATACTACGTTTTTGTTTTGTCACACCGAAAATTTCTCTATCGGAAATGACTGTCAATGGACCAGAATCCGAGCCTGAGAAAATGAACCCGGCGTTTAGAGAACCATAAGCAATCGCCAGCGAACCCGATGGTGGCGTGACAGATAAACTGTCTACAGCCGTAGCTGTTATACCGCGCTTTGCAGCCAGATCCCTAAGACGCTCCGAGTGGGTTGATACCGCAACTAACCGGGCTTCACTGGTCTGAAGTTTTTTAGCCTCGATCCAAATATCGTCGACATTACCAGCTAGTGCAGGTGCTGGCTCAAACGGTAATCGAATATTGCCTCCACCATTTTCGTGATCAACGCCCCATGGAGAAATAAATAATTTTTTGCGGCTATCCTGTATCTTGGTAAAAAGCTGGTTTTTGTCGAACTGTACAGGAGGGAATTGTCGAGGAATTTGGCATCGTTCCTCCTTAGTATGGCGTAGGGCTTCTAAACGCTGATCTGCATACTCTGCGGCTACCTCAATCTCACTTTCTCGCATAACCATTAGGTGCGCATCGTCAGGTATGTAATCGAATATGGAGCCATGGGTATAAAAGCTGGCATAAAACCCCAGATCTTCATGGAATTCACCATTTTCTATCTGTTCCAGCTCCTCGACGATCCGGTTGTGAGTATCATCGGTACAGTTTCTGAAGTCTAATCGGGAAACTAAATTGCGAATTCGATCCCTATCAGCAACTGCAGGCAATATCTCGGTAGCTGGGATAACCGTGACTTGATCTGTTTCCTCCGATGATCGTTGAGTCGCTGGGTCAAAGACCCTCACAGATTCGATCTCGTCATCGAAAAATTCCAAACGGCTGGGTGCATCAGCACCTACTGGCCATATATCAACTATGCCCCCGCGCCTGCTGGAGGTGCCTGGAACTTCTACAGCCGGTTCCTGTCGGTAACCGAGTTGAATCCACCTTTCCACTAGGGTTTGCAATCTAATCCCATCGCCCCGTCTGATTGTGTGCGTTCCCTGTTTGAAAACATCTAACGCGACAGTAAAATTTATAGCAGCGGAAACGGACGAAACTACAAACGGCGGCGTGATCTGGGCGGTGCTATCGATAAGAGCTCTCAACACACTTAGACGGGACTGAGTACTTCGTGGATCGGATACAATCCGCTCGAATTGCAGGTTCTCCGATTCCGGAAACTGCATCACTGGTGCGTCCGATCCACACCAAAGCAGAAGTTCATCTACTAGGCGGCGAGCATGTTCAGGTCGTGGAACGATAACGACCGCGGGGAAGCGCGACCTCTGCCACAAAGCCGCCAGTACATAGGCAGTAGCAGAGTCCGGGATTTGCAGCTTGGCTAGATGACTTGCCAACTGCAGATTTGTTAGCAGCTTCCTGAACTGCGTGTCAGCAGACAGGAGCGGCATTAACCCCTGAAGGGACATATAGCCCGCAACCAGCCCCTTGTGAGGATCGTCCACTTCAACTAAGGCCAACAACAGAACTGGCCTCACACTGATGTTAGCACGCTGATTTATCCAGCGGGTCTCTCGGTTTAAGATCTTTTTTTATCCGTTAAGGAATCCATTCAAGTTTGGAAGCATATAATTCGCGAGTTCGCCTGGGCTAAAGGATCATTGAGACGCGCCAGTTCATCCGTTAGACCCACCGCGAGGGGAAGGCCAATCAATATGAGACTCTCCACAACAAATTCAGCAACTGAAGTGGGGCCAAGACCCTCTCGGGTCGAGATCAAGCTTGGCACCGCCCTTCTGACTACCGACGGAGGATCTCTCGATAAAGCCACCATAAGCAACATAGTCAGGCAAATCACTCGTGTGCACAGCGGTGGTGTATCAACTCTGATCGTAACGTCGGGAGCGGTAGCTGCGGGGAAAGAAATACTTGACAGATCAGGACACCCATTTGAACACCTCAGCAGAATAACGTCGTTCCGGCAGGTGATGGCGTCTCTTGGCCAGACTCAATTGATGCACCTCTACGAGGAGTTGTTCGCTAATCACGGCATAATAGTTGGACAAGCACTTGTTTCAAGAAGTGATCTCCAGAGCCGACTCGGTTATCTAAACGTTCGAAATACCCTTGAGACATTGCTAGACATAAAAGCGATACCAATCATCAATGAAAACGATGTCGTAGCCGTAGAAGAGCTAGAGAACGAGGTGTTCGGTGACAACGATAGGCTCTCTGCAATGGTTGCCAATGTCGTAGATGCCGACCTGCTGATATTACTCGGAGAAATGAGTGGCCTTTATACAGCAGATCCATATGTTGATCCCAAAGCTCAACTCATACGCGACGTTAAGCACATCGATCTTGGGGTGATGAAGTCTGCTGGACAGGCCCGGGATGGTCGCGGGCGCGGTGGTATGGCCAGCAAAGTTGATGCAGCACGATTAGCAACAAGTACAGGCACTGAAGTGGTAATTGCCTCCGGACATGAGGAAAACGTAGTGTTACGGCTCTGCCAAGGAGAGCGATTGGGAACGACTTTTTTTTCGTCCGTCTCAAGGCTAGAGGCTAAAAAACGTTGGATTATGACGGGTGTATCCGAAAGCCGAGGCTCGATTGTAGTTGACGGAGGTGCTGTCAATGCTTTACGTAATCATGGTAAAAGCCTGCTTCTAGCCGGTGTGGTTTCCGTTATAGGGGATTTCTCACGAGGCGATATCATTGCAGTGAACGCACGTGCCGGTGAAGTGCTTGGGTGGGGCTTGGCCAACTATGCGTCCCACGAAATTGACGCCATCAAGAAACATAGTTCATCGGGTGCAAGCGAATTGTTGGTAAACAAATATGGTCCTGAGGTGATTCACCGCAACAATCTGGCCCTGCAAAAACAACCCTCACCGAATAAATAGAGCAATGTGGGGCATGCAAGTACATAATGTTCTCTATATGACCACTGGCCACTATGAGTAATGAACACAAGAATATTAGAGAGATGGGGCAAGCTGCGAGAGCAGCCTCGAAGAGCCTAGCGTTGGCTTCTACTGCACAGAAAAACTCCGCTTTAGATCACGTCGCAACAGGTATCACCGATTGCCAAGATGAGATTTTGGATGCGAACTCTATAGACGTTGAAGCTGCAATGTCTGCTGGTGTAAATGAGCATATCCAAGATCGGTTGGTTCTAAATTCGAAACGTTTATCGGATATTAAAGATGCCGTTCACGTGATCGCTAATCTTCCAGATCCGGTAGGCGAGTTGATCGATCGATCGACAGGGCCGAGCGGCTTGGAGATAGAGCGACGCCGCGTACCGCTGGGCGTGATCGGAGTGATTTACGAGAGCAGACCAAACATCACCGTCGACATTGGATCACTATGTCTGAAGGCCGGTAACGCGGTAATCCTGCGCGGAGGTACAGAAGCATTCAATTCAAACGCAATATTGGCGCGAATCGTGTCGAATGCAGCCGACGCAGCAGGCCTGCCCAAAAACATAGTCCAGTTCGTTCAAGACACAAATCGAGACATCGTAAGAAATATGCTCGCAATGGACGACTATATCGATCTTCTGATACCACGTGGCAGTGCAGCGCTAGTAAAGCGAGTAGCAGAGGAAGCGACCATGCCTGCCGTAACCGGAGGTGTTGGTGTATGTCACACCTATGTGGACTCGACAGCCGACATCGAGATGGCACGGAAAATTGTTGTTAACGCCAAGACACAGAGACCATACGTGTGCAATGCGCTTGATACGATACTAGTGCACATTGACGTCGCTGGTGAATTCCTCCCAACCATAGCGAATGATTTTATGGCCCAAGGCGTCGAACTACGTTGTGACCGTCGTGCGCTTTCAATGATTGGCCGAAATAAATATAACAAGACTGTGCAAGCAGCAAACGACAGTGATTGGGGGCGCGAGTTCCTCGGCCTGATCGCGTCGGTCGCAATTGTGGAATCTATGGATCAGGCAATAACCCATATAGCTGTGCATGGTTCAGGCCACTCTGAAGCTATCGTGACCAGTGACAACCTAGCCAGAGAACGCTTTTTACGAGAAGTGGATGCGTCGGCTGTATTCGCGAACACTTCGACCCGATATAACGATGGGGGCGAGTTCGGTCTTGGAGCCGAACTCGCTATCAGCACGGACAAGATGCACGCGCGTGGACCGATTGGACTACGGGAAATCACCAGCTATAAATGGGTGGTACGTGGAAACGGACAGATACGAGACTAGGGGTAACAACACCAAATGAGTGAAGGCAAGCGTAGTTTCGAGGCGCCGCACTTCTATTTCGAGCGTGAGTGCCGAACACCCAGCTCTGAGTGCTACATGGTCTTGGAGGGGGGTATGCCCGTCGGACGGCTGGACATGCACTTCACCAACTCTATAGTGCATGCGACGCTCGCGGTTGCCGAGAGCCTCACTCAAGAGTCTATTCAGGAACTTATAACCATGGTAGATGAAGACGTTATTGACGCTGTCGGAATCGAACGAGACGAGTTCGTCGTACATGTCCACCAAGGTCGGGACATCGGTGTGTACACAAATCCCGATGTGTCCGCTCAAGGCGGGAATGAGCACCCACCTCGTGGCGCCTAAACTGACCACCACTTCGCTATGTGCGTCTTAAATGTGCCACAAGCGGTAACAATGCCAAGTCAGATCCAGGTCAATACGACTGGAACAAGCGACCCCAAGGAGTTTTCATTGCCTCGCGAATTCGTTTGCGACCTACAACCCGCAGCCAAAAGTCATTGTGGTAAACATTTGATGCCCAATATGCCCACGGGGCGATAGGACTACGTAATAGAAAACTCTCAAGAGGCTTCAAAGGGCCCCAATATATTAGCTTCTGACCACGGCTGGCTATCGTGTTTTCAGACCCGCTGAAATGCCAATTCACGTCAGCTACATCATCGCCCACAAGTTCGATTTCAGTAGGATTTCCAACCCCCAACCCCATTTCGTGAGATAGGCGAATCTTCTTAAGGCTCATTGGGTCAAAACCCATTAGTCTGGCAGCCGTGGAATCTATAGCGACTTGGTCAGAACTAGCCAAAATTATGTTCTTCGAATGGATTCGCATTGCACGAGGCCCCGGGCCATCACCCGCAAATGTGCCATCCATAACTGCAAAGATACCTGTGTGGATTTCATGTTGAATCTGTAATAAGTCAACGAGTGTTTCGTGTATTAGTGAATGAGTCCAGTGACGATGTCTATGTAATAACCCTCCGAAGGCATTTTTCATTGCTCCTGTCATAGTTGTGAACACATGTGTCTTCACCGTAGGCAGATGCAATACATTCCTCCCGAGTAACATCTCTGGGATGTAAATACCGTCCTCATATATTTTATCTAGGACAAGCATCTTAGATGCCGGCTGATATCTAACCCACTTAACCGGAGGTTGATCCAACGTTACGTGCGGAATATTACTTGCTTCTTCAACTTCCTTGTGCTTGTTATTAACGCGACCCTGGACGGGGTCTACTACCACCGTGCCGTTATGTGCAGCAATTACGTCTCGGTATCCAGCGGTCTTGAGATATTTAATAACGGCATCCAGCTGCCACGGCGACGTTGAACAAGCCGGGTAGTAGTGTTGCCAAGAGATGTTGACCTTAAGTAATGTCGACGCGGATTTCGGCAGTGCCCCCTCTAAGCCTGCCAGCCTCATCAATCGTCCGTAGTCTTCAACTATGCTCTCAGGCTTCGTGTAGAGCACTGCGACCTTGCCGGGTGGAGGCCGTATGCGAGTTTGCTCGGGAATGGGTCCAGCTTGTAGCGAAGTCTCCGAAATAGTCATAACTTTAGCCTGACGAATTCAAATTAAGGATTCTCTCGGCTCATTAACTTAATGTCCACCAGCGAAACGTCCTACCCTAAGGGATAGCAAATCCAAATGAGTGTTGGATCCAGTATAGTCTCAGATCAGAGCTACCTAACAGCATGCTGGACCCATATTTCAGGATAAGCTTGGCCCCATGATCATCGATTTCCACACCCATATATTGCCAGATGAGTTCAGATTAGAAAAACACCGGATTCTGAAAATTGACAAAACGTTTAATTCGATGTTCGGACACAAGTCAGCCAAAACAGTGTCAGGCCAAGATCTGATTTCGGAAATGGACAAAAGTGGGGTGGATGTAGCTGTTGTACTTGGTTACGGCTGGACAGATCAAGGAGTTGCCCGAACAGCGAATGACTACTTAATCGAGGCAGCAACCACCTACCCGGAACGAATCAAGGCCTTTTGCAGCGTGAATCCTCTTTGGGGTGATAGCGCAATCGCAGAGATTGAGCGCTGTGCTGTGCTGGGAGCTTACGGCGTAGGCGAACTACATGCTGACACTCAGGGATTCACATCGACGCAGGAGGATGCCTTGAGACCATTCATGGAAGCCGCTGCAGATCTGGACCTAGTCGTACTAATACATGGCTCGGAGCCACTTGGGCACATTTATCCAGGTAAAGGCAGAATGACACCGGATCGGCTGCTATCTCTGGCGCAAACCTTCCCGCGGGTCAAGTTCGTCTTCGCACATTGGGGCGGCGGCCTGCCTTTCTACGCGTTAATGCCCGAAGTTGATGATGCTATCAATAATACTTGGTTTGACTCGGCAGCTAGCCCATATGTATATAAGAAAGAAATTTTCGACGTGGCGTCACGATCAGCCAGCCCGCAGCGCCTACTCTTCGGAAGTGATTATCCGCTTGTTAGCCAGTCACACGCGCTATCAGAGCTGAGAGCCGCAGGATTGGGTTCCAAACGCGCAAAACTCGTTCAGGGAGGAAATGCAGCTGCACTCTTAGGACTGAAAAATTGCAAGACCGTTGGGGCGCGGACTGCTATACGACTTTAAAAAGCGGTCGTTGCGTTATCTGGCTATTACGGGTAGCATTTCTGCTCACGATGAAATCTTCACCCGTGTCCAACTGCATGTATTGCTGCTGTACGAACCCTCCGGGGAGGTATGCTCGCGATCGGCGCTATTAGTTAAACGCAAATACGAGCAAGTTGGATCACCCCGGACGGACACCGCCGGGGTTTTTTTTTGCACATCAACACATTCACTAAGAAACGATTTCATCAAATGAGTAATAAACACCGGGCAAATACTGCCCCAGAACATGAGTATCCTAGACCACAAACCCTCAGGCAGCGACTGGCTCTTGCTGCCGGCCTAGTCAAGCGTGTCGTCGAAAAGACCGAGGGGCTTGGAGCCGAATCTGGGGCTTGGGTTACCAGAGGGTCCGGCAAAGTCACCAGCCGCCGCGATAAAGCACCCTTAACTACGAACCATAATTGAGGCTATATAAGGGTCTGTTAGCGAAGCAACGCTAATCGTGGACTTGGTAGATCAGTCACCACGCACCCCAGGCAAGCCTGGTTAGGGCGACAGGGGCCCGTCACAATATCTCAAATTTCATGTAAATCACCATGGGTACAAGCGTATGCTGCCTGCACCATTCCGTTACGATGGAGATAGTCGTACCAAAACGACCTTTGAATAACACCGATTAGTAAATTCTGTTTAGTTAATCAGTATGGGTGCATTTTGTTCGCTCAGGTAGATCGCTCGTAGATTTGTATCCATTAAGCCTCACGCGGACCTAAACAATCAGCACACACAGTCAGTATTCTCGTAATTGAACACCAAAAACAATTTGCCCTGCGGTTTCTATTCTTTCATTGACGAAGCTGCTCGTTTGCGACTTGGTCTGTTCACCCATTGGGCAAAGTCCACTGATATTCTTAGATTTGTCTCGCAATTTCCCGTCCGTGTTGGAATCACATCACTTGTTAAGCCCAATCGTAGAGGAAGTAAAAATGACCATAGACAAAATGATTAGCGAGCTTAGCAAGCCTAGTACCGCGCTTGAAGACGGCCCGGTACTAAGCGCGGACTGCAAGAACGAAGTAGCGAACGCGATAAAAGTACTCCTGAACGCCGTTGGTGAAAACCCAAACCGTGAAGGCCTAACCGGTACGCCAAGGCGCGTCGCGCGAATGTACGATGAGTTATTAGCAGGCTACAAGATTGACCCTGACAAGTTACTTAACAACGCGTTATTCGATGTTGAATATGATGAGATGGTAGTGGTGAAAGACATCGAATTTTATAGCCTGTGCGAACACCATTTGCTCCCTATTTTAGGTCGATGCCACATAGGATATTTGCCAGACACTCAGGTCATAGGATTATCCAAAATTCCACGGATCGTGGACATGTTTGCCCGACGGCTACAGATACAGGAGCGCATGACCAAACAAATCGCTGTTTTTTTGTCCGACTTAGTGAAACCGCGGGGGGTTGGAGTGATATTAGAGGCTGATCATCTCTGCACAGGGATGAGGGGGGTCCAGAAGAGGCATGCCAAAATGGTGACGAGAAGTATGCTGGGTGGAATCCGAGATAATGCCGCTACACGAGAAGAAATTTTGGCTCATGTTCGCGCTAAATCTCGCCCCATGCTGTAACCGTATGCGGTCCGTTCCACCATTAGCATCTAGAGTGGGCACGGAGGTCAAATTGGAAATTAATGGAGCGGTGGCTATTGTGACCGGAGGTGGACGGAGGATTGGGCGCGCAGTTGCCCTTGGCCTAGGCAAGGCAGGGGCACGTGTAGCAGTTCACTACCACACATCGGAAGCACAGGCCAACGATGTTGCGGAGTTAATCAAATCCTCCGGTAGTGAAGCGATCACACTGAAAACCGATCTGACTTCTATTTGGCAAACATCACTGCTAGTCGAAACCGCTGCTTCACATCTCGGACCCGTTCAAATATTGATTAACAATGCCTCTGTGTTCGAAAAAACTAGCGTCGTTGATACATCAGTCGAGGATTGGGAGCGCCACTTCGCGGTACATGTACGTGCACCATTTCTGCTTGCCCAATCAATGAGTTCAGCCCTTCCACCGGGCACCCAAGGAAAGATCGTTAACATGAACGACTTGATGCAAAACCGTCCAGAACGATTCGCGTACGGAGCCAGCATGGCGGCTCTTTCGGGATTAACGCAATCTCTCGCGGTAGCGCTGGCTCCAAATATACAGGTCAACGAATTAGCTCTTGGCGCGATACTTGCACCATCCGATTCATTGCAAATGGAGACCCGGGGAAGTATGGACGGCCAGCCTCAGGTGTCCAGATCGGTGGGTGATGTAGTAGCTACGGTCACTGCACTCATAAGAAGCGACTACATCACAGGGGTAAGGCTTAACGTAGACGGCGCATTGTAGGTCAAATGAAACAATCAGCGTGTACATTCATATAGTACATTTCTCAATAATCAGGATGACCGTGGTTCGTATAACTCGATTATCCGCATGGGAGCGTTATTCACAATACATTGACGCTCCCGTCAAATGGTTATCCATGCGTAACAATCAAAAGGATTCGTATGACTGAAAGCCTAAGCGACGAGCAATTGGATCATATTTCCATCAAGGGGATACGACTCAGCTGCATTATTGGTGTAAACGACTGGGAACGATTAGTTGAGCAGGAAGTTGTCATAGACCTTGCACTCTACGCGGACTTACGAGAGGCTGGCCGAACCGACGACATTACCGCAACGGCAAACTATCGGACAATCACCAAGAACGTAGTCGAGCACGTTAAGAAGTCTAAATACATGCTCATTGAGGCCCTCGCTCAGGGTGTGGCGGACGTTTGCCTCATGGAACCCAGCGTGGTGCAAGCGGCTGTATCCATTAGCAAACCAGGAGCACTAACAGATTCAGACAACGTCGGAGTGGAGATAATACGCGGACGCTGAACGTCTCTCTGCACACTGCCATACTATCGACCGCGCTGAAAGGGCCAGTGGACTGTCTTAGGGCCGGATCAGTACTGCACACTGTGAGGAAATCACGAGAACCGTTTAAAGGCGGTTATAGAACTGAGGCAAACATAACGATTGCTGTCCATGACGCGGTCAATTCCAAACTCATAAACGCTTGCAGCTACCTTGAGGCGAGCTGCAGCAACCTAACCCGTTATTAAGGATGATGGTTTCGCGTTACAACCAAGTTAGCAGCCATGCCTACCAAGGAATCTCCAATAGTTCGTCTCCCCAAACAGTTGGTCCTGTGTAAACAGCTTTAACCTGGCCAATTGCCTCCATCTTCAAGACAGGGTCATTCAACTCTGGGGACTGATGAACAAGCGCCAATCGCTTTACGCCTGCTTCACTAGCAGTGAATGCTGCTCCGATAGTACCCGTTTCGGACGCCCCTGAAGGGTTGCCGTCCATGTCATCTTGTATACGGATACATTCCATCACCAACAGATCAACGCCATGTGCTAATTTCGTTAGGTTTGCACATGGTCGGGTATCGCCAGAGAACACAATCGAACCTTCGTCACTGTCTAAACGATACGCGAGCGAATCAAGGTAAGGCTGTACATGTTCAACTGGCGCCGCGGTTATCTCCCAATGTTTGCCGACAGCGACTTTACCAGGACCTACATCATGAGCATGTATGAGAGGTTTTCGTCGTGGCAGCTTGCCACCCCGTCGCTGATACGCGTCTAGACTTAATGGGTGTTTGGTACGAGCCACTATATCGTGCCAAAAGGCACCCACGTCCTCACCCACTAGTCTTTTTGTCAACTGTTCGGTTGGTTTCGGACCGTAAACACGGAGTGCGTTTTCATTACCTATGGACATATCAAATCTGGTGAGCAGAAAACAGGGGTAATCAACATCATGGTCTGAATGGTGATGTGTAAAGAACAAATGGTCTACCTGTGTTGCGGTAAAGCCCGCTTGGTAAAGCCTGTACGTTGCCGCAGGGCCACAATCGAACATCAGCCATTCACCACCAATGCCAACCAAAAACGAAGAACCCCAACGCGTGGTATCAGGCTGGGGTGTACCAGAGCACAAAATGATCACTCTTGGTGGCATAGTCGTCTCTTCCCGCCGAATCAAGTCTGCATATTGTGGTGCTGCCATTTATTTTAGCAGCCGTTCCCATTTTGTCGGGATTAGCGCGACAATTTTGTGTGGGGGGAGTACTGAGGGTCTAAAAGCAAAAAGATTTTGGGAGTAGCTAGTTGATTCCAAATACAAAATGACGCTACATCGGTCACTTTAACGACTATGGAACTTCGTTAACCTAATACAATTTGTCACATAGTAGATTGTGGGCACTTCACAACGTGAAAGGACTTTCAGCAGTGACAGAATCCAAAAGCCGTGTCGGTCCTTCAATTAACACGATCATGGGAGACAGCGACGATAGCAGCATATGGAACATTAAGACTCACGCTCCTGGCCCCAAGGGATCACTCCCGATCACCGGCAAGATGCTGATTGATGAACCAAGTGGCAATATATTTGGCCTGACCCAGAGTGCCGGTATGGGTTGGCCTCCTTCACAATTATTACGCAAACAGTTCTTAGTGCTAAGCACCATGGGTGGGCTCAGAAACACAGATGGATCTCCTGCTGCACTCGGCTTCCACACAGGGCACTACGAATTGGGATTACTGGTAGAACAAGCCGCGCAGGAACTGGACGCACTGGAAACCATGCCTTTTGCTGCCTACTGCTCAGACCCATGCGACGGGCGTACACAGGGAACATCAGGCATGCTTGATAGCCTGCCATTCAGAAACGATGCCGCTATCGTACTAAGGCGTCAGGCGCGTTCTTTGCCCACAGCACGCGGAATTGTGGGCATCGCCACTTGCGACAAAGGACTACCTGCGATGATGATGGCTCTGGCAGGTCTGCCCAGCACTGCCAGCGTTCTCGTACCAGGGGGTGTAGCACTGGCTCCGGAAGACGGTGAAGACGCAGGCAAAGTTCAGTCAATAGGAGCTAGATATTCGCAGGGAGAGTTAACCCTCGAAGAGGCTCAGGACCTAGGGTGCAGGGCGTGTGCTAGCCCAGGTGGCGGTTGCCAGTTTCTAGGAACAGCTGGCACTTCCCAAGTGATTGCCGAAGCTTTGGGGATGGCTCTAACCCAT
>CAZXXH010000006.1:27813-38411 GCA_964644645.1 uncultured Dehalococcoidales bacterium | reverse complement strand
CAGATGCGTTAAGAAATTACTTTATTTTCCTCGCAGAAAATTTAAGGACATATATGGCTAAATTGGGCTTCCGTACCGTGGACGAGATGATAGGGCGTTGTGACAAGCTACGTCCTAGGCAGGACATTAAGCACAGGAAAGCGCGCCTATTGGATTTACGTCCGATATTAGAGACTCCCGAGCCTTTTTGGGGCGACACACTGCACCACTCTAAAGCTCAAGACCATGGACTCGAAACGGCGCTAGACCATAACCTCATCCAACAAGCCTTACCCGCCATTGAGCACGGTAAGAAAGTAAGTGCTAAATTCCGGATCCGAAATTCTGATCGAGCCGTCGGCGCCATGCTCAGCGGCAAGATAACAGCGAACTCTGCCGGTCAACCACTCCCAGACGGCACAGTTGATTTTACTTTCATTGGATCAGCAGGACAGAGTTTCGGCGCATTCATCACCAAAGGGATCAGTTTCAGACTTCAGGGGGACGCGAACGATTACCTCGGAAAGGGGCTTTCAGGCGGTCTTATAGTCGTATTGCCTCCGGAAGATTCCCGTTTTCGTCCGGACGAAAACGTCATAATAGGAAATGTGGCTCTCTACGGTGCTACAGGCGGTGAGGCGTATATAAACGGCATGGCTGGGGAGCGCTTCTGCGTACGCAACAGTGCAGCCAATGCAGTGGTAGAAGGAATCGGAGATCATGGATGTGAATATATGACCGGTGGGTGTGTGGTGGTTTTAGGCCCAGCCGGTCGCAATTTTGGCGCTGGAATGACCGGAGGAATTGCATACGCTCTGGATGCTGACGGTAGTTTCTCAGATCGATTCAACGGTGACATGGCCGATCTCGAAATCGTTGAGCGGGGCAGTGGAGATGAGGCAGAGTTAATCGATTTAATAAGGCGCCATCACCGCCACACAAGTAGCCCTCTTGCCAAAATGATTCTTATGGACTGGGACAACATGTGTGCCAAATTCCGCAAGATTATGCCCCGTGAATACGCGAAGCAATTAGTCCAACGAAAGACTCGTGTTGTCGCAGATAACGGCGAACCGGTTCGACATGGCTAAAACCACCGGATTTCTAGAATTCGGCCGAAAGCCACCTAAAAAAAGGCCAACGGGTAGCCGAATATTTGACTGGAATGAAGTTTACGAACCTTGGCCTGAAAAAGACGCACGTGCTCAGGCGGCACGATGTATGGACTGCGGCGTGCCATTCTGTAATCGCGGTTGCCCTTTAGGAAATCTGATCCCCGAATGGAACGACCTCGTGTACCACGGCGATTGGAAGGTAGCCAATGCACGACTCCACGCTACTAATAACTTCCCTGAATTCACTGGCCGAATTTGCCCTGCACCCTGTGAGCCGGCATGCACTCTGAGCATCAACCAAGAACCTGTAACAATCGAGATGATAGAGAAAGCCATCGTAGAGCGCGCTTTTGCGGAAGAGTGGATCAAACCCGAACCCCCTACTGAGCGCACTGGCAAGCACGTGGCCGTAGTAGGGTCAGGGCCTGCAGGCTTAGCTGCTGCCCAGCAACTGAACAGGGCTGGTCACACGGTTACTGTCTTTGAACGAAATGAAGTTGCTGGTGGACTTCTCTCGCTTGGAATCCCTGACTTCAAGTTGGAAAAGTGGGTGGTTTCCCGTCGTTTGGATTTGATGGAAAAGGAGGGGGTCCTTTTCAGTACCAAAACTGAAATTGGCATTGAATATTCTACGGATCGCCTGCTCCAGGAGCATGATGCCATATGCTTAGCTGTGGGCTCTACAGTTGCTCGAGACCTGCCAGTTCCAGGGCGAGAACTCAAAGGCGTGCACTTCGCTATGGAATACCTGACACAACAGAATCGATTAAGCCAAATCCCTGGATACAAACCCGACAAGTTGATTAGCGCTGAAGGCAAGATGGTAGTCATCCTCGGCGGAGGTGATACCGGAGCGGACTGCCTAGGGACAGTTCATCGCCAGGGAGCAAGTAGCGTTCTCCAATTCGAGATCATGCCGGCCCCACCATTTGAGAGGGAAAAGGCAAATCCCTGGCCTGAGTGGCCCCTAATATTGCGGTCTTCTTCCGCGCACGACGAGGGCGGAAGAAGAGACTACGGCATAGCGACCACCTCATTCGAAGGACGTAACGGTCGAGTTAAGCGACTCAATGCGAAGCGTGTGCAGTGGCAGCCGAGTGGTAACTTTAACAGGATAAATATGGAACCGGTACCAGGCACCGCCTTCACTGTGGAAGCAGATCTAATTCTGCTCGCTCTTGGTTTTTCACATCCTAAACAAACGGGATTCCTAGCTGAATTAGGAGTCCGGTTTGACAGTCGTGGCAACGTTATCGGTGATACACGAATGATGACTAATGTGAACAGCGTCTTTGTGTGCGGGGACGCGCAGCGAGGTCAGTCTTTAGTAGTTCATGCAATTGCAGGGGGGCGATCCTGCGCGCGGGCGATTGATGAATGGCTCATGGGCCAGTCGTCTCTTCCTAAAGTAACAGGCTAAGCTCGCTATCGACGGACGTGATCAGCAATAGTGAAACATCTTGTCGACATCATCAAAATTTCCGAAACCGGACACGAACGCTATCGTGGTGTAGTGGCACAGCACAAAGCAAGAGTGCTGAGTAATCACAACAATACCAATAAACAGGCATCAAAGCCTGACAAAATAACTGCAATTGAGACCGACCCACTATGGCTGTCAGTGACCGGTAACCAGGTACGGTCAGCAAGAGTCACTGAACCAACATGAACCCACTCCGTATCGCCCTAGCACAGATCAATACAACCGTCGGTGATTTTGACGGTAACTGCAACGTGATTGCAGCATACACCGCACGGGCTCGTGAAATGGGAGCTCACCTAATCGCTTTTCCGGAACTCGCAGTAACCGGATACCCCACAGAGGATCTTGTGCTACGCAAATCGTTCGTACTTGAAAGCATAGATAGGCTCAAGTCATTAGCGAGCGAATCCGAACGTATCGCAATGGTCGTTGGATTCGTCGACTGCATCGGAAATACGGGGGTTCCCGTTTACAACGCCGCCGCCGTACTGGCCAACAGGCGCCTCGCACACGTTTACCACAAGATCCACCTCCCCAATTATGGCGTGTTTGATGAGCAAAGATACTTCACGCCAGGTGAACAGTGCGCTGTGCTGGATCTCAATGGTTTCAAGTTAGGGATAAACATTTGCGAAGACATATGGACCGACCAAGGACCATCAGAAGTTCAGAGTGCAAATGGTGCACAGATCATAGTGAACATAAATGCATCACCGTTTGAGGCTGGCAAACATCAAACGCGAATGGACATTATCCGAAATCTTGCTATCCGTAACGGCGTCTTCGCCATTTATACGAACCAGGTAGGTGGTCAAGACGAACTCGTATTTGACGGCACCAGCCTAGTCATCGCGCCAGACGGTAAGTTAGTCGCACAAGCCAAGCGATTTAGAGAAGACCTACTGATCGTAGATCTCGATCGTGAGACCATTGACAGAGCGCGCTCCGAAACACATAACACCCTGGAGGCCAAACAGAAATTCACACGTACGGAAGCCCCTTTAAATATACAGCTTCCACCCATTAATAACAGATTCCGGCCGATCATAGCGACTGCAGCAAAAACAGCGGACCTGACAGTTGAGGAGGAAGTGTACCGAGCTCTTGTGCTCGGTACACGCGACTACGCCTCTAAAACCGGTTTTAATAAGGCAATTATCGGTTTATCGGGCGGCATCGACTCCACGCTAACCGCCGCAATCGCGGTAGACGCGTTAAGTGCCGAAAACGTGGTAGGGGTATCCATGCCTTCTCGCCATTCGTCGAAAGGCAGCGTCGTAGATGCCGCCGAATTGGCCAAAAGGCTGAGCATCGAACTCTGGCACATTCCCATAGAACCTGCTCACAGTGCCTTTGAGGGAATGCTGGACGAACATTTCTCAGGAACAAGACCGAACATAGCAGAAGAAAACATCCAATCTCGCATCCGTGGCAATATCATCATGGCCTTATCCAACAAGTTCGGATGGCTGGTACTTACGACTGGTAATAAATCTGAGATGGCAACCGGCTACGCAACACTCTACGGCGATATGGCTGGGGGATTCTCTGTGTTGAAAGACGTGCCCAAAACGCTCGTTTACAGACTCGCCAAATTTCGCAATACAACTGGGCACGGAACACCGATTCCATCAACGGTGATAGAGAAGCCTCCTAGCGCTGAACTGAGGCCGAACCAATTAGATCAGGATTCGCTACCGCCCTATGAGATATTGGATCACATTCTTGACCTTTATATAGAGCGAAATTATTCGTTCGAGGAAATTTGCTCTGCCAAGATAGGGGTTAATCCCCAAGACACCAACCAAAACACTATCCGCCACGTACTAGACTTAGTTGATCGGAATGAATATAAGCGCAGGCAATCTCCACCTGGAATCAAGGTGACCGGCCTAGCATTCGGTCGAGATAGGCGGCTGCCAATCGCCTCTCGGTACAAAAGTGAGTAGGTAGATCAGTGACCGTGGCTTGAGCAGATCGAACGTCTGTAGAAGTCTTAACAAGAATCACATATTTGATATCTACCATGGATGGCAATATCCATTCCACCGAATATGATTGTCATTGCGACGTAATTAATCATGAGGAATTTAATGAGAAGGTACTGCTTTGACATCTATTTCGTATTGATACTGACAGGCGCTATATGTATTTCAATATTGTCATGCTCTAGTGATTCGGTTCCAATCAGGACAAACGACACTGAATCTGAACCCACAACCATATTAACGCCCAACCTAAACATCGAAACTCTACTTGACGCACAGGAGGCGACGCTTGTCGAGACATACGAGCGCTTGGTTGCTTCGGTGGTACACATAATCACCACACTAGAAGTTCAAAGCAGTCGTGGAAATCAGGCCCCATTCGGTAATGGGGAAGGCTCTGGATTCGTTTGGGATGCCAGTGGGCACCTTGTCACCAACCATCACGTCGTGGCAGGTGCCGATCAAGTAACTATCGAATTTTTCGACGGTACAGAATTGAAAGCCGAGGTTATAGGAACGGATCCAGATTCGGATCTGGCTGTCCTCAAAGTAGATCCTGCCCTCGTAGATTTGGTGCCAATTACTATTGGTGACAGTGCAGCCGTTAGAGTGGGCCAGACGGCGATCGCGATTGGTAGCCCTTTTAGCCAAGATTTCACGATGACAGTTGGCATAGTCAGCGCTGTGGGACGGATCAGGCCGAGCGGCCTGACCGCCTTTGCCATACCACTAGTTATCCAACATGCCGCTTCCATCAACCCTGGAAGCTCAGGGGGGCCGTTGTTCGATCGTCGAGGCACACTTATAGGTGTCAATACTCAAATCATTAGCCAAAGTGGTGGCAGCACTGGGATCGGTTTCGCTGTGCCAGTGAATAGGGCTGCCAAAGTGGTTCCATCTATCATCAGCGACGGCCACTACAGGCACCCATGGTTGGGTATAAGTGCCACAAAATTATTCCCGGGCTTAAGAACTGCAGCGGATATCGATACCGACACTAAGGGTGTGATGATCCAACGTGTTATACCAGACAGTCCAGCCGACAAGGCCGGACTCACCGCAGGAAACGAGACGGCAATCATCGGTGGTACAAATTACCGAGTCAGTGGCGACACAATCATCTCCATTGGACACGAACCGGTAAGAGACATGGACGACCTAATCAATTACCTAGAGGAAAACACAAAACCAGGTGACCAAGTGCGACTCGGTGTACTTCGGGGAGAGGCCATCGTAGAGGATGTCCACGTAACGCTCGCAGCTCGACCTTCACAGTGATTATTCTTGAGGGGATTATCTGCAATTGGAGCTATGGAAATGAATCTCAAAATCTTTCGTTTCCCAGAAACAAGATCGCTTTATAGCATTGCCACGCCCAATACCAAAATCACAAATCGCAGAGTGTTCACCCTAAAACCCTTCCTATGCAGACAGATCTTTTTGAGTTCTAGAACGTTTGTGCTACTCTTCTCTTGCGCGGGTGTTGTGTTACTCTCGCCCTCCGGCCAGACGACCTTAATAGCCGGGGTTTCGGGCCAACCAAATAGCGAGCCTACCTACCGAACAACCAACTTTAATAGTGGTTGATTTAGACGAAGCGAGACATCTGGGGTGGTAGGCTGCAGAGATTATCTAGTTAGGATCTCAATGGCGAAATATGTGATCGTCTAGGTCCGTTCGGTGAACGGGAACGTTAACGACCAAGGCGAAATTCTTGAACTGGCAATTGCTCAAATAGAGAAGATGTTCGGGCGCGGGTCCGTTATGAGAATGAACGAAAGTGGAGCAGCATCCAAGATAAAAAGCATCCCTACAGGTTCTTTAGCCCTAGACTTTGCCCTAGGCATAGGTGGCGTGCCGAGAGGACGTATTGTCGAAATATTTGGCGCGGAATCAGCCGGCAAATCAACTCTTGCAATGCACATTATTGCCGAAGCCCAAGCCCAAGGTGGCACCGCAGCATACGTAGATGTCGAGCACGCGATGGATCCAACGTATGCCAAAGTATGCGGGATCAACATTAACGATCTCCTTATTTCCCAACCGGACTCTGCCGAGCAAGCTCTTGAGATCACAGATCACTTGGTGAAAAGTGGCGCTGTAGATGTAGTAGTAATGGATAGTGTTGCTGCATTGGTCCCTTTAGTTGAACTCGAAGGTGAAATGGGAGATACGCACATCGGCCTCCAAGCCCGCCTGATGTCCCAAGCATTAAGAAAATTAACTGGCACAATCAGCCGTACAAATACAGTTGCGATCTTCATCAACCAGCTTAGGGAAAAAGTAGGGGTGATCTTCGGCAGCCCTGAAGTTACTCCTGGTGGAAGAGCTTTAAAATTCTACAGTTCAGTTCGTATAGATTTACGTCGAATAGAGGCGATAAAAAGCGGAAATGTAATCGTAGGTAATCGTGTCAGAGCTAGGGTCGTAAAAAATAAGGTGGCACCGCCATTCCGTACAGCCGAAATTGAAATGTTATTTCGCGGCGGGATCAGCAAAGAAGGGGCACTGATCGATCTTGGCGTTGCCCACGGAATCATCAAGAAAAATGGATCGTTCTTCTCCGTTGGCGAGACCCGAATGGGACAGGGCCGGGAGGCTGCACGAGAATTCCTCAAGGGGAACACCAAAATCCGTGATGAGATCGAACAAGTTCTGAGAGCTGCAAACGCAACAGACCTCGAGACCATCCCCGAAGGGGCTCACCAATGAACAAAGCGAAGCAATAGCTACTCAATAACTCAGAAATAACGATTAGGGACCCGCCATATCAGAAGGTCGTCCTGTTTTCCGATACCCTCTCAGCTATTTTCCACAGTCAATGACTTATAGTGAGATAGACTCGATGCCGCTATTGTCAAAATTTGACTTAAAATGCAGGGAAGCGGAGGCTCTAAATCGTGGTTATCACGATTATCGTTTTTATCATTATCGGTCTTGTACTGGTTGCATTACTTAATTCATCAGAAGCGAGTCTGATATCGGTAAACAAAATCCGGGTCCGTCACAGAGCGGAAGCCGGCGACAGGGGTGCACGCGCCGTACTGGACGTCGCTAACAGTCACGAGAAATTATTCGCAGCTATTTCACTGACTGGAAACGCCCTGATTATCCTAGTTGCTACGTTGGGTGACCGGCTGGCAATTGAATTGCTGGGTGATGTAGGAGAGTCAGGTCCGGGTGTGATCGTGGCTACCGTTGTCACAACATTAGTCGTCGTTATGTTTGGGGAGATCACCCCCAAATCCCTTGCCGCCATCGCAGCGGAAAAATGGTCCCTAGTTGTCGCAAGACCAACACGTATGCTAATGAGGGTCGAAACCCCTATTCTCTACGCGTTCGCACTAATCCCACGTACGATCACAACTCTCCTAGGGGGCAACGTGGCAATACAAGCGCCAAGTGTGACAGAGGGCGAACTCAGAATGTTAATCGACATGGGTGAGGCCGAAGGAACGGTTGAATCCACTCAGGGTGAGATGTTAGAGAACGTATTCCGCTTTGGCGAAACAGAGGTAAGGGAAGTGATGACCCCTCGGAATGAGATGCAGTGTATGAACACTAGCACCACTTTAAGACAATATCTGGACGTTTATCTCCGCCATCCCCATAGCCGTTTTCCTGTGTATGTAGATGACTTCGATGACGTTGTAGGTGTGCTTTCAACTAAGGACGTAATACGATCGCTTGCAGAAGGTACAGCCGAACCAAACCAGCCGATAACTCGGCTTATGCGAGCCGCTTTATTCGTACCCGAAACCAAACGCCTGGATGACCTGTTCTCGATGATGCAGCAGTCAGGGCACAAGATCACTCTGGTAGTGGACGAATTTGGAGGTATAGCAGGTCTAGTGACACTAACCCGGACTCTTGAACAAATTGTTGGACGCACTGGGGAAGAGGGAACTCGACCGAAGGAACCGTTTATAACCATCGATGAGAACACTTACGATATTGACGGAGCAATGACAGTGGACGAAGCCAATGAACGATTAGACCTTGACATTCCAGAAGGAGAATATGAGACAGTTGCGGGTTTTGTTACTGAACTCGCGCAACGGATCCCCTTAGGTGGAGATGTTTTCCTTCATGGACTTGTCAGGATCGTCGTGACGAAATTGGATGGAAACAGAGTGGTAAAGGTACGTGTCCGACGTCCGCAACACATAGTGGCATCGGTAGCAGACCAGAAGGATACAAATTAGCTGTTGCGATCCCGGAAATCTGAAAAGTTCCGTGGTGGGAAAAGGTCCAGGGTCAGATTTGCCCGCGAGGCTCGCCTCTTCGTAACCACAGTCGAACGTGCGCTAAACAAGGCTGAATTCTCATTCAAGCAACCATTACTTGTTGCCGTCTCGGGTGGAGCCGACTCTACCGCTCTATTGCTTGCCCTGTCTGAGTTGGCATCGAGCCGCGGTTTCGATATCACAGCAGCTCATCTAGATCACGGATTGCGAGGGACAGAGTCAGCAGCGGACGCATGTTTCGTAAAAACGCTTAGTCGAAAATACAACATACGATGCGTGATGGGCTCCACCAATGATTCAGGTCTTCAGGGTGACAGCAGTCGTTCTCCAGAAGATAGGGCTCGGGAGATCAGATATCGGTTCCTAGAGAAAACGGCCCGTGAAGCTGGAGCAGAAGCAATTACCACTGGACACACAGCGGATGATCAAGCGGAAACTATTTTGCTTCACTTGGCACGAGGAACAGGTCTCAAAGGATTAGGTGGAATTGCCCCATTCTCCAAACGCGATATCGGTGACAGCGCCAACGTCTCTTTGATACGACCGTTGCTGAGCCTTCGTCGGGTTGACACCGAAGCTTTCTGCGCTGAAATGAAGGTGTCTCCCAGACAAGACTCAAGTAATTATGATCTATCTGTGCCTCGAAATCGCATAAGAGCTATCGTTATTCCAGAGTTAAGGAAGATCAATTCAAGCGTGATCCGTGCACTTGGCAGAACAGCTTCCATCGCACGGGTAGATGCGCAAGTCCGTGCGGGAGAGGCTGAGACCGTATTAGCGCTAATAATCGAAAAAGAGACTGCAAATACGGTTGAAATAAGAAGAGACGGCCTCAATTCACTGAATGCGTCGCTAGTCCATCACGTATTGAGAGCGGCGTTCTTCAAAGTATCCGGTACCATGAAGGAGTTGCAAGCAACGCACGTAACATCCATGGCACAACTCGTGAAAGGGAGCACGGGCTCCACTCTAGATCTACCCTTAGGCATACAATTTTCGGTGGAAAGAAATATTGTGGCCATAGGTCAAAGTTCACTACTGGATGATGGGTGTCCGTATCCATCCTTGGTTAAACAATCTGAACTTGAGCCACCATGTCAATTCCGAATAGAGCGCGGTTTTTGGATCGACGTTGCAGAAGTTAAGAGACCAACTGACCTCTCTGCGGGCGCTCCCTGGGTATCTTTTGTGGATGCGTCTGCTGTTGACCGTTGGTTGAGAGTACGTAGTAGACGGAATGGAGACGTATTTCATCCACTGGGATTGTCCCACCCCAAAAAATTAAATGACTTCTTTACCGACTCACAAATTCCGAGAGCGTGGAGAGACCGTGTGCCTCTTGTAGAAACAAAACGGGGCATCCTGTGGGTGGCCGGATGCCGACCGGCGGAGTGGGGCAAGCTCCACAATCTAAGTAGGAACACCTTACGCTTAGAAATGGTTGGCCCACAAGTCCACACGCACGCGATCGATTGAAATGTCCAACGCTCGCTAAAGCACTCTAGTAAGTCTTGGGCTGTCGGGACGACCAGGTATTCTCCCTCTCTTTGCAACCGGACGGCCCTCAATTGCACGTATATCACCTGTGAAAGCAATTGGAGATGCTGCCGCTATATAGTGTCCCACACCAAATACATCTACTGGCGCCTTGGCCCCTACGAAGCTTTTGATTCGCTCAGGCGTCATACCACCCGTCACAATAATATCCACATAGGAGAATCCGGCTTGATCAAGACGCGCACGGACTTCTTTAACTAAATCACTTGTGACAACGCCCCGTTCTTGG